>JAMPFN010000051.1 GCA_023664445.1 Clostridium sp.
ACCACCTCTACGAACAGCAGACAGACTTGCGTAATCTTCTGAAAAAAGAGTCGGAGCAGCTTATGAAAAGTCTTGCCGAAAAAATTTCACAGGATCAAAATTTTGACGAGTGGCTTATAAATCTTGTTGCTAAATTACGCACACAGCTTGCAGAATCAAAGGGCAAGAAAGTGTACGGTTATCTCAAGTCTGATGTTAAGAAAACTGTTGACGAGATTTTTATGAGGCTTGCAAATAACGATTCGGTCAGGAAGATGTACGATTTGTGGTGCGAAATGGAGCAGCAGAAGCATGACGTTTATTCGTCTGCAAAAGTTGATTTCCCATCGCTTGTTGACAACAAGGAGTTCAGATCGGTTAAAAATATGATTATTCAGACTGTGATGAAAATGAAGTATCCGAATGATGATATTGAATTTGAATCGCCGGAAATTACGACTCAGGAGGATCTGGAAACGCTCATCAAGCAAGCCGACAGCGGCGATGATTTTTCCTGTTACAAGCTTGGAAAAATTTATCTGCAAAAGGAAAAATATGATATTCAAAAGGCTGTTTCATACTTTGAAAAATCAGTCGATAAGAATATGTGGTCGGGCTATCAGCTTGGCAGGCTCTACTTTTTCGGAGCAGATGGATTAGAAAAGAATAAAGAAAAGGCTATGCAATATTTAAATTTATCTGCTGAACAAGGAAATGAATATGCTCAAGGTATTATTGACAATGCCGAGAAGTTTGAAAATGAAATGCTCGTAAATACCGTATTCAGCCTGTTTGTAAATCTCAGCAGATGCATCGAGGACGACTACCATCGCAAATTTCAGTCGGGAAGAAGAATGATAGACAGCAGACTGCAAAGAGTGATTCAGGAGAAGAAGCAGTCGCTTGGTATTAAGCAGAAGCATGGTCAGGTGCAGGAATATTAAAAAAATCGGCATATCGGATGTGAACGCATTCGATATGCTTTTTTCGTCAATTCCGCCAATTGATGAAGGCGGTTTTTGACAATTTTCGAGCGAATTTAATGATAATATATGATTATTATAGCACAATTTTTGTAAATGTAAAGTGTTTTTTGAAAAATTAAAGCTGAAAAGTGGATTGAAATGCAAAATTTCAAGCTTTTAAACCGTCACATTTCAGTCGGAACGGGAGGATTATATGGCTAAAAGAGGGAGCAATATATATAAACGCAAAGACGGTCGGTTTGAGGGACGTGTCCCTGTCGGTTATCAGGATAACGGAAAAATCAAGTATAAGTCCGTTTATGCAAGAACGCTATCCGAGGTCAAGGAAAAGATGTCTGAGCTGTATTCGATAAAACAAAATCACAGCGTTTCTGCAATAAAACTGACTGTTCGTGATGCGGCGCAGCAATGGCTTTCCTCTGCAAAGCTGCGTGTCAAGGAATCAAGCTACGCCAACTATGAGAACATTATTTCAAAGCATATTCTGCCGATCTTAGGCGGCGAGTATGTGCAAAATCTGACCACAGGTAAACTTAACGATTTCATTCACCACAAGTTAAATCACGGTAGACT
This sequence comes from Clostridium sp., assembly GCA_023664445.1. GTDB lineage: Bacteria > Bacillota > Clostridia > Oscillospirales > Ruminococcaceae > Porcipelethomonas. Next base: position 1,539 of record JAMPFN010000051.1, read on the forward strand.
AAATGGCAAGGGTGGTCTTTCTGCGAAGTCTGTTCGTGATATCATGACCGTGTACCGCAGCATTGAAGCTTATGCGGCGAGAGAGTATGGGATTCGTGAAACCCATTTTACCATGCCTAAAATTGAGAAAAAACAAACTGACGTGCTGACCGCTTTTGAAAGAAAAAGACTTGAAAATTATTTGCTTCACAATCAGAATAACACAAATATTTCCGTATTGCTCTGCCTTTTTACAGGACTTCGTATCGGCGAACTTTGCGGTCTGAAATGGAGCGATGTTGATTTTGATAACGGAACAATTTCTGTCAGCAGAACAGTTCAGAGAATCAACAAGCATGGTAAATCTGAGGTTGTTATCGGTTCTCCGAAAAGCAAAAGCTCTGTTCGCACTGTTCCGATTCCAAATTTTGTTCTTAACATTTTAAGGCAAAAAAGAAAAGGCAATGATTTTTATATCATCACCGGAACTTGCAAGCCTACCGAGCCAAGAACTATGCAGAACCGTTTTAAGTCGATTCTGAAAATCTGCGGTATTCGTAATGTCAATTTTCATCTGCTTCGCCACACCTATGCGACCGTTTGTATTGAAAACGGATTCGATCCGAAAACTCTCAGCGAGCTTCTCGGACACGCCGATGCAAGCATTACTCTCAATCGTTATGTTCATTCTTCCATGCAGATGAAGAAAAATTATGTTAACAGATTAAAACTTACCGCTTAAGCTATTAACCGTCAAAATATTGTAATTGGTTTTATTAAAAACGCCTATTCTGCACTGTTTACGGCTTTGATTTTACTAATTGGCGGAATTGACGAAAGTCAAAACGACTTCCCTACGTTATATTATATCACAGGTTTTATAAAAAATTTCTTGAAATATATGTAAATGTGTGATATTATGGAAAATACGGAGGTGATAGTCATGCTCAAAATAGCGGTTGTTGACGATGATATTTTTATTTTGAAAAAAGTATGCAGTTTAATTGACAAGCATATAAAGCAAGATAAAAGTATAGATCAATTTAGTAATGACATTGAATTTTTTAATAATCTGAATAAATTTTCATATGACATGGTATTTTTAGATATAGATATGCCGCAGGTCAATGGATTTGTTATAGCAGGAGATTTGAAAGTTGTAAATCCAAATATAGCTATTATCTTCGTTTCAAATATGGAAAATTTAATTGCCGATTCAATCAGATATAAGCCGCTGGCGTTCATTCGGAAAAGCAGAATGGAACAGGATCTGATAAATAATCTCGATTTAATGCAGAATATTTTATCGGAAACGAATGAAAAATTTTTTGTGGAAATCAATGGCATAAATACGGAGATTTCATTAAAAGATATTGTTTATTTTGAATCTGAGAATCACGATCTTTATGTTCAGACGCTTTATAACAATTACAGAAAGAAAAGAGTCAGGGATAATGAACTTAATTTAAAAAAGCTCTTTGAACAGTATAAGAAGGATGGATTTATTCTTGTAAGCAGGAATTATCTTGTCAATTACAAGTATATTGACGTGATAGGGCGTGACAAAATTATTTTGAAAAATAACGCAAAAATAATTGTTTCGCCTCGAAATGTAAGCGATATCAAACGTATTTATCAACAATTTCTTATGACAGGAGGTATACTATGAGCGTCGTTCTGGAAGTGTTTTACAATGTCGTTGAATCTTGCCTTATAATCTGGTTATTCAGCTCTTATTTTGGAATAAAAAAAGAATTTGACAGCAGAGCCGCCGTTTCAATTTCTTTCGGACTTCATTTGGCAGTTTCAACAGTAATAACTATATTTCATGTTTCATGGTTTACAAATTTTATAGCGTATACGGCTGTTATTTTAATATTTTCTCAGTTGTTTTTCAAGGGAAGTTTAATGGAACATCTTCTTTTGGATATAATTGCAAATATTATTTTAGCGCTTACTAACCTGTATATCTTTACATTCATCGGAAAACTTTTGGGAATAGAATATGATATGATCGCACATCAGAGCAGTATGCTTCGTTTTATTTCCGTAATAATCACAAAGGTAGTATATTTTATTATGATTGCCGTTATATTGTCATTTAAGAAGAAAAGCGTATTCATGCTGCGCAAAATTGAATATATTTTTATAATGTCGACGCTGATAGTATCCTTTATAATGATCGCTTTGGTAAGAAACATCATATATGACGCGGGAAAATATTATAATATATTTCTTTTGATTTTGCTATGCGTACTGCTTTTAAATATCGGACAATTTTTAACAATTATCTATATAAGCAAAAAGAACATAACTGAGCAAAGAATTGTCCTTATGAAAAAACAAATCGAGATGCAGGAAAGCAATCTGCATAATCTTGAGGAAAAATATGAAGAAACAGTTAAAATCAGACATGATATGAAAAACTACGTTTCATGCGCTCTGAACATGGCTGAGCAAACGGAACACGACGCGCTCAAGGAATATCTGAAGCAATTGTCGGAAGAAAAAATGATACCGGCTGACAGCTATGTTAAAACCAATAGAAACGTTTTAAACGCCGTCATCAATACCAAATCCGAACTTGCTAAAAAACGCGGATTTGACATACACTGTATTGTAACTGACGAAATGGAAAACATATCTGATTTAGACGTCGGAATATTATTGGCAAATTTATTGGATAATGCCATTGAAGCCTGTGAAAAAAACCAAAAGAGTTCTGTAATAATTCTGAAAATATGGAGAGATGCCGGATATTACTGCATTGAGTTAAGCAATAGCGTTGAGAGCAACGTACTCCTTGTTAATCCTCGTCTGACAACAAGCAAAAACGACAAACGGCTTCATGGAATAGGATTAAAGTCGGTTCACTCGATTGTCGAAAAGTATAACGGCATGATTAATTTTCACCAAAAATCGAACAAATTTTACGTTTACGTATCGCTTTGCAGGTATAATATTTAACAAATGTGTAATTCACGACACAAAAATGCAGTTCACGACACAAATCGTTGACTTCTAAAAAAACAGAGAGTTATAATTTATTTGGGTGATGGAAATGATTTCATACTTAAGTAAATCTATAACTCTTTTTTTATTGCGTAATAAAATCGTTGAGGAAGAAAAGAGAGCTGTTTATGAATACGGGTTTGAGGTTATGATTTCGACTGTGATCGGATTCGTATTGACTTTTATTTCGGGACTTATATTTGACGAACTGCTGTCGTCCATAATATTTTACGCCATGTTCGTTATTGTCAGGCAGTACACAGGCGGTTATCATGCCGATTCTCATTTAAAATGCAAATCTACAATGTTAGGCTTATGTCTGCTCGTCATTATGGGAGCAAAGTACTTTACATCTGTTTTTTCTTTTGCAATTCATTTAGCATTTTTAATTGTATATCTTATATCGGTAATCCTTTTCGCGCCTGTGGAGCACGTAAATGCGCCGTTAACAGATGAATTAAAAAAGAAAAATAAAAAAATATCGGTTATTATAGCGATCATATTAACAGCGGTAAATATATTCGGATATTGGTTTGTCCGTAAATATTCAATGGTTTCATCATTTACGCTGTTTATTATCGCAATATTAATAATAATTCCTAAATTTTCAAGAAGGGAGGAAACGCTTTATGAAAAAGGTAACTGAAAAGGTACTTAAGTTAGCTGCCAAGGCAAGTGAAAAGGCGGCTGTAAAGTCTTGCTGCAAAACTTCCGGCTATGACGCATATCAGCCGAAGATGCCTGAAGAAGTAAGAAAGCTCCGCAAGTCTTAAAGACAAAAATCAAAAGAAAACAAATCAATGAGAATGCTGTGAGAAATGTTTTAACGGCATTTTACACAGCATTCTTAAGATTTGTTAGTTAGGAGGAAATGAATGAATAAAAAATTCAGACGAATAGTTTCAGGCGTTTTGTCTGTTATGTTCGTGGGACAGGTTTTGATATACGGCGACGGCAGTTCGCAGGGCATCGCTCATGCTGATACCATAGCGTCGGCAGCGGAAGCAATTGAAAATGCAAAAAATGCCGAACAGCTTGCCGAAGAATTTGACGAAGCTGTAGACGGAATAGGAGGCGTTGAGTATTTTGACGTGTCCGATGTATCTGCTCAAAGCGAAGAAGAATTCGAGGAACCGGAATATGCACCTTATCTTGAGATAAGCGGAAAGGTGTCAAAAGGCGGACAAAAAACTAAAGATAAGACTCCTATTTTTGTGCGCATTTTTGATGGTAATTGGGCTGAAATCAACTCTGTTGAAATTGCAGACGGAGAGGAATTCAGCGTATGGGCAGACGGTTCAGACGTGTACCACGTCAAGTTTGAGTGCGATGGTTATCTCCCGTTTTATCTCAAGGATTTTGGCACGGGTTCTTATACAGTCGGCTCGGGCGATTCTTGGGACACCGTAACCCTTGTGCCTGGCGACACCACATGGAATGAAGAAAACGATAACCAATGGAGCGACGATGTACTTAATGCAGCCGATTCGGCATATGTTCAAAGCTGCCTTGGCGAAACTCGTGGCGACAGCGATTTCAATCCGAGTATGGATGCAGACGGTGACAATGTCATAAGTCAGGATGATCTGGATGCGTTCTGTGCCTTTTATGAAAATCTCGGCGATACCGAATACACATTGCCGCAGTACATTTGTGACATGGACATGAATGGTGACGGCGTTCTCAATGAAGTTGATTATGAAATTTTCATTTCTAATGATGTAACTGAAGAAGAATATAATGATTTCGTAAGTGAACTTAGCGGAATTTATCAGCCGGATACATGGGCTTACATTTACAATCATGAAATGACCGGAGACGTAATCGTAAACAAAGATGATTATGATGAAGGCATTGCAAAAATAAATGAAGCCGCTAAGAAAAGAGGTCGTTCCGAAAATTACTTTGAGTACATGGACAAGGACGATAACGGTACAATCGAGCCTCCCGATGTAGCGTGGTTTACGGATGCATATAATGGCGATCTTGATTGGGATCACGCTTTCAAGAGAAACATAAGAGTTTATGAAAACGGTGAATTTCCTTATAGCTTAAACCTCCACGACACTAATCTTGACCTTAATGGCTGCGCAATAAAAGTTAAGGATTGTATGTCATTCACAACAGATATGCCGCAGTTCTGGGGTGATAGTGGAGCAACTCTGGACATCAACGGCGGATATTTGGATGTTTGGAACAATCTTGTTTTCAGGACGGCTTCTCAAAACAGCGGTGCTGGACAGAATATGTATTTGCACGGCGGTGTTGCAATAATCGGCGGAGATTTTAACTTTGGTCAGATAGGCTGTTATGATACAATATGGATGACCGACGCTGCTGATTATATGGAAATCTGGGGCAACTGGAACTACATTACTCTGACTGATATGGAAGGAAAATGGACGGCAGGAGAGATTTTGTTTGCAGGACCGATATGGGAGGTAAACGAGAAGTCCGGACCAAAATCGGTTTATTCTTCAGGAGAGCACGTTATAACATTTTACCGTTTTGGCGAAGGAAAGCAGACGGTTCTCTGGGATAATCCGGAAACCTACATTGACAATGAGGACGGAAGTTACAATACGGACCGCCGTTTGAATTTTGACGGCGGTGTTAATTTCCCGGACGGTTATTTAGAAGAATTGTATTGGTTCAGACCTTGGTGGAGACCTTACGATGAACCTGATTATACTCTCTACCGCAAAGGCTGGGAAATGGGCGACGGAGTTTATCCTCCGACGGGAAATTACACTAAGACTTTCGCAGACCTTGCTGTTAAATCACCCGGTATGGATACTGATTTTGTTAGAACCTACAACTCAATGAATACGGAAGAAGGCAGCTTCGGTATCGGTTGGGATTTCAACCTTGACGTTAGTAAAATTATTCAGCCTGCCGACGATTATTATCAGGTGGTACTTCCGAACGGTTCGAATACAACTTTTAAGAAAACCAACGGCAAGTTCGAGTGTCTCAACAAGCACAGCAAAATGGAACAAAACGGCAATGAATATATCATTACGCTCGAAGATCAGACAAAATATTATTTTAACGGAGATCTTGAACTTTACAAGATGGAAGATCTTCACGGCGATGCCATCGAAATAAGTAAAATTGATGGAAATAACGTTCGAACCGTAACCGACTCCACCGGACGTGAATATAAGATCTACTACTCTTCCAAAGACGCTCACAAACGTATCAATAAAATTGAGGATACTGTTTCAGGACGTATTGTAGAATATTCATACAATGATAAAAAGCAGCTCATATCCGCAAAAAGCATTCTTGGGGCAACTGAAACTTACGGATATGACAGTAACGGGCATCTTAACAAAATAACCAACTGCTATAACGAAGTTACCGAAGAAATGGTTTACCATAAGGACGGAAGAGTTGATAATCTCTCAAATTCTTCGGGTCTGAAACAGGTTTATCAGTACGATAAAGCGCACAAGAATACTTCCATAAAGGAGTACGATCACGATAAATATGTCAAGGAAACAAAATGCGATTATGATGAAAAACTTGCCGTAAAAACAAATATTGTTTATACGGACGGTAAAACCTACGAGCTTGAAAAGGCTGAGTATACCAATGATTCCGAGGGCAAAAACAAGTATGATGAAGTAGAATTTTACACAGATGAAAACGGTAATAAAACTCAAAATAAATATGACGCAAACGGCAATATTACCGAAGTTATCAATCCCGATGGTTCAAAGCAGTGTTCAAGATACAACAGCAAAAACTTCCTGACCGTTTCCGTTGACGAATGCAATAATGTCGCTTTAAAGGAATATGACGATTCGGGAGTAAAGGTAATTCGTGAAGCGACCGGACTTGATCCGTTCGATGACGTTGATACATTCTTAGCCGACGGATTCAACGTTAAGAATTATCTTGACGCTAATGCAGACAAATTTGCAATTACCACTTATGAATACTGCACAGTTGGCGAGCAGCATAAGATCCACGGTCTGATAAAAAAATTGATAGACCCTGAAGGGCACGTCACAGAGTACGATTATAATGACGACGGTACTCTGAAAAGCGAGCTTAAATACGCTGCCGGAAGCAATAAAGCAAGCGGCGGTCTTACAAAATATGAATATAATAATATGTTCCTTATCAGCAAGTCAACTTCTCCGGAGGGAGCTGTTACAGAAACTTTCTACGATAAGGCTGAAAATATTATTTGTAAAAAGGAATACGGCAAGGGCAGTACTCCTGCCGTTACCAGAACCGAATACGATCTTCTTGGAAGAGTTGTCAAGGAAGTGACTCCAAACGCATACGATTCCGCTCTTGAATCGGATTCAAAGTTCACTCATTACGACGCAGATAATTCTAAGACAAATTATGCTGTACACACATACTACCCAAGCGGTCTTGCTAAAACAGACAAGGACGCAGTCGGTAATCTGACTTCATATGAGTACGACGCTTACGGCAATCTTACTGTAACCACGCACCCGAATGAAACTCAGAGTCTTACCGAATACGACGGTCTTGGACGTGAAATAAAAACATATTTCAGGGAGCATAAGGACGCAGTCGGCAGACTTATTCTTACTTCGACCGACTACGAAATCGTAAATAGTTATGCTTTTAAGACATTCAAGGGCGTTAATTCCGAACCGCAGACAACCTCTCATAATGGTCTGCTGACAACGAAAACTCAGTATATTACCTCTGATAAACAGGTGGTTTCAGCAACGCTGACCAATTACAAGGGCGATACCGTTCAGGAAAAGGTCAATGGAAAAGTAAAGCGTACAAACGAATATTACGCAAACGGTCTGCTCGGCAGCGAAACCGACGCAAAGGGCAATAAGACTGAATACGCCTACAACGGTCTCAAGCTTCAGACTGAAAAGCATAGTCCGTTCTTCAAGAGAGACGATGGCTCTATAGCTTATACTATTACCAAAAATACTTATGATAAAAATGGTAATATGACGGTTGGAGAAACAACTAATCAGGATCAGAATACCAAAAATGAAAAATGGAGTAAAGCAGAATATTCGTATGATTATCTTGGAAATACTGTTCAGTCCGTAATTTACGGCGACGGCAGCACAAGAAGCTATACTCAGTATTTTTATGATAAAGACGGTACACGCACTAAAATGTATACCGGAATGTCGTCTGAAAACGATACGGACAGACTTGAAACCTTATACGAATTTGACGACAGAAATAATCTTGTAAGCACAGTTGAGAAATCCAAAGGAACGGAAGTATTCAATTCCGGAACGCTTACATACGATCTGAATAACAACGTTGTCAAAGCTGTCGATTCCAATGGCAACGTCACGACAAAAACATACGACGCATTAAACAGAATCGTCAAATCAGATACTGTCTGCGATGACGAAAGCAAAAACGTATCTCAGAGTATTACCTATGACAACATGGGGAATACTGTCAAGACCGTTCAGAATGGTCAGACAACAAACTTTATCTATGATAAAATAGGCAGACTTACTGAAGAACGTTCACCTGATTACTACAAGGGATATTTCTATGTAGGAAGTACGGAAAACAAAGAAAAAATGGTTTCCGGTCAGTCAAATCTGCTTATTTATACTTCAACTGAGTATGAATATGATGACGAGATGCGCCTTTCAAAGGTAAAAGACCTTGGAAAAGAATCCGCTTCGTATACCTATGATGAAAACGGAAATAAAGCCTCCGTTACGTATGCTAACGGAACTAAAACCGAATATAGTTACAACCTCGGCAACTATATCGTTTCTCTTGTAAACAAAAAGGCAAATTCCACAATTTCCAAGTATGATTATACTTATTATTTGGACGGTTCTGACGCTTGCAAAACACGTACCGAAAGTGATATAATAGAAAAGACGTCATATGAGTATGACAGGATGGGCAGACTTGTTTCCGAATCAGAGGTAAATGGAAACATCAATAATACCATCAAGTATTCATACGATGATTACAGCAACCGTTCCAAGATGACCGTAACGGGCGAGAATAATTACACGACCGATTACGACTACGATCTTAACGGACATTACACAGGACTTCTCCAAAAGGAAGTAAAAAAGACCGGCGATGTAGTACAGAATACTGTATATACCTACGACGCTAACGGCAATCAGATAACCAAAAACGATCCTGACGAGGGATTGCAGACAAATGCCTACGACGGACTGAACCAGCTTATTTCTGTTCAGAACGGCGAAATGAATGCGTCGTACACATATGGTTATGACGGACTCAGAAGAACCAAGACTGTCAACGGTGAGAAAACAACTCATCTTTACGACGGTACAGAGCTTATAGTCGATATCGGCGGCGGTTCAAATTATACGGCGGATATTTATATTCGCGGTACCGGTCTTATTTCAAAACGTCATTTCTATAACGGAATGACAAGCGACGTCAGCTATTATCTGCAAAACGCTCACGGCGATGTTGTTAATCTGACAAGTGAAAACGGCGATAAGACTAAAACTTACCGTTACGACGCATTCGGCGTTGAAAAGAATTCCGATGAGAACGACGTAAATCCGTTCAGATACAGCGGAGAATATTTCGACAAGGAAACAGGTACAATATACCTGAGAGCAAGATATTACGATCCGACTATCGGCAGATTTATCACAAGGGATACCGTAACGGGAACTCCTAACGATCCGCTTAGTCTGAATCTGTACACCTACTGCCGAAATAACCCGATTCCTTTCAACGATCCTGACGGACATTTCTGGGGAACGCTTATCAAGGCGGCTGTAGGAGCTGTAATTAACGTAGCTGTTACTGCGGTATGCGATTATCTTGACGACGGCGAATTCAACAGCGGCGCAGGCGAATACTTATCTGCTGCTGTGACCGGAGCGATTTCTGCGGTAGTATCACCGGCAAAGTGCTGTGAAAATATCGCCAAGCGAATGGTCAAGAGCGGTATCAAAGAAGCCGCAATTGGCGCTGTAGGCGATGGTGTTAAACAGCTTGCCAACGGTGAATTTGACGTTAAGGAAATTGCGGCGAATGCCGGAAAGAATTTCATAAGCGGTTCGCTTAACGGAGCGTTTAACGCAAGCTGTTTTGCTGCCGGAACGATGATTGAAACGGCGGACGGCGACAGACCGATTGAAGAAATTCGAATCGGCGATCTGGTACTCTCAGCAAACCCCGAAACCGGAGAAGTCGCTTACAAGCCTGTAGTCAACACCTATGTTCATGTAACCGATACGGTTCTTTACCTGACTATTGACGGCGAAACTATTGAAACGACAAGAGAGCACCCGTTCTGGGTAGAAGGACAGGGCTGGACAAGCGCTGAACTTTTACAGCCGGGCGATGTTGTAAGACTGAAAGACGGAACAAATCTTGATGTTGACGATGTTGAAGTAGTCGAGCTGCCGGAAGGCGAATATGCTGCCGTTTATAACTTCGAGGTTGCTGATTTCCATACCTACTTTGTGTCAGACTTCGATGTTCTGGTGCATAATAAGTGTAATAAGCCTAACGGATATGAAACGGGTGATATTGACAGACATGGTAATTTATCTCCACAGAAAAATCGAAAAGTAGGTCACACTAATTCTGCTGCTAACGGAAAAGTGCAATCTCATCATATAATTCAAGACAAGTGGGCAATTAACAATAAAATACCTGGTTATAAGCGAAATGATGCTCCGGCTATACTATTAAAATCTGAATCTGGTTCTGCTCATGCTCTAATTAGTTCCAGTCAAAGAACTCGTAGAAGAACCTTAGGTTATGCGACAAGTTTAAGAGATGAGTTTAATTTTTCTTATTCTTCTATGATAGATGCTGGTGTAAGTAAAAAGTCTGCACAAAAGGCTATTAAGAAATCATATAAATATTTTAATAGCTTAGGGGCTATTTAAGATATAAATGACGTAGTTAACAGTCAATCATATTAGATTGACTGTTACTATACTATTTAGGAGGATAAGTACTTGGATTATAATATAGATAAGAAAAATTCCGGAATAAGTGATGATGAATTACTTAGTTTAACGCAAAATTATAATATACAATTCCCACACTCATATATTGATTTTTTAAGATATTCTAATGGTTTTCAATCTATAAATTCTGATTTGATTTACAGTTCTGAAGAAATTAAAGAGCGTAATCAATATTATGAGATTGATAAATATATGCCCAACTATCTTGCTATAGGAGATGGTGATGGTGAATATGTATATTTAATGAAAAGAAGTATGCTTTCAAAAAAAATATTTATGTACGATAGCATTTCAATAGCAATTAATAATTGCTTGCCAGAATGTGTTTTTGAAAACTTTCATTCATTTATAAATTTTATTGTAAAAGATAGATTCGTTGAAGAAAATGATAAAATAGATTGCTATAGCATATCTTTAACTAAGCCTGTCAGTGACATAAAGTTAATTGTAAAAATGAAAAGGGTTTTCAATTATAATGGAGATTTAAAATCTTTATTAAATGGCTGCAAAAGTGTACCATTTATACTAAAAGAAAATATTACTTTTGGTATGTGCCAAGTTTTGATGAAACAGATTCCAGAAATATCTGAAAGTATAGAAATAAAAAAGTAATATAAAACTATCTATGTAAATAGAAGTCGCTTACAAGCCTGTAGTCAACACCTACGTTCACGTAACGGATACGGTTCTTTACCTGACTATTGACGGCGAAACTATTGAAACGACAAGAGAGCACCCGTTCTGGGTAGAAGGACAGGGCTGGACAAGCGCTGAACTTTTACAGCCGGGCGATGTTGTAAGACTGAAAGACGGAACAAATCTTGATGTTGACGATGTTGAAGTAGTCGAGCTGCCGGAAGGCAAATATGCTGCCGTTTACAACTTCGAGGTTGCCGATTTCCATACTTACTTTGTATCAGACTTCGATGTTCTGGTGCATAATAAATGTACGGAGCCAACTCGTAAAGAAGCATTTAATCAAGCCAAAAGAGATGCAAATATTTCACGCACACAACATCCATTAAAGATTGAAAAAGTTCCTATGACTTCTTCAGCGTCAGAAGGTAGTCATGTTTTAAAGGACAGTAATGGAAAAGTTATATGGACAAGGGAATATCATTTTAAAAATAGAAATGGTGATCAAATAATTATACAAGATCATAGTGCAGGTCATATAAAAGGTGGGCAAGGACCACATTTTAACGTAAGACCAATTGATAATCCGAGAACAGGTAAGGTACCTGGCACGAAAAGTCACTATCCTTTTAGAAAGAAGTAACTATATGTGGTGTGATTATTTTGAAGATAATTTTTTTATTAAGAAAATTTTTAAGATTGTTCCTGATTTAAAATCAGTTACCATTTTAAATTTTCACTTTGGAGTTACTAATGACAGATTAAAATTATTTATTGAAATGTCGGAACCTGTTAATTATCCGCCTAAAAAATGGGGTGAACCCGGTTTGTATACGTTTTGTATTGAATTGGATTTCTTTGATATATCAAATGTTCATATTGAAAATTACAATGATATGCAAGAATTAAGCGATATCCAAATAACAATGGAAAACGAATTGATCAGGTTTAGATCTACTGGTGCTATTGATATGGATTTTAATGCCGAAGCAGGCATAATTCAATCAATAAAAATTCACTACTAATAACCATTTTAGCAATAGTCAATCGCATTAAGCGGAACAATTTAATATTACCTAAGATGAACCGCGAGCCTATGTATAAAATTACATAGGCTCATTTTTTATGACCTAAAGAAGGTAAACAAAAAGGAAAATCATATTTTTAACAGCAAAATGGCTGTGCATTACAGCAAAGTATCCATATCCTTTGGTTGACTCCACTCCATAAGTGGTAGCGAACAGACAATTAAAATACCGATTGGTTTATCCAAAACTATTGACCGTCGGCAGGGCAGATTCCACAAGAAATCCGCCTTGTCGACGGCTTTTTAGCTTTTCGACACTTTTTTACTTCAAAATTTTATATAATAATATAAGAAAATAATAAACTCGCCTGAGATGCATTAAGGGCTGAGGATACAAAATATGCAAAAACAGCATATTCAGTACCCTTGCTTTAGTATGCCATTTTCAGGTGTGCGGAGTCTGTGTATTGGATACGGACTTCGCTTTTTTTGTGTCCTTAACCTTTCATGGGAAAGAAAAAATAATGTTTTTGACGACAAAATGGCTGTGCATAGCCGCCAAATATCCATAGCCTTCGTTTGATTTTAAATCGAACGGAGGTGAGGAAAAGTGAGCTATAATCATGGCTTGGAAGAAAAAATCTTTGAGGAGCAGTGGAAGAAAACTGCTGAAGAATACAGAAAATCAGGAATGACGGAAGAACAAATAGCGGCAATTTACAGGTTTGACCGAGAGGTTTTCAACTCGGACCGCCGCTATAGGGAAAGGACAGTTTGTATCTTTGATAATCCGAATATAAAAAGACTTAAGACCTATGACGATTATTCAGCCAATAATCGCTGCGGTTGGATAGACAAAATCGAGGACTCTGAGAAATATGAAAAAGTAATGTCTTTGCCGGAAATCTGGCGTGAAGCGTTCACGATGTACATATTTGACGGGTACACTCAGAAAGAAATTTCGTCAAAATTACTGAAACCGCAGCAGACAATATCCCGATGGATTGTTAAAATCGCCGAAATTTTATTGTAAGTGGGTAAAACGGGCATTCTCGTCGGCTATAGGGTGAAAGGGCAAAAGAGTAATCTGAATCCCTTGGCATCTTGAAAATCGAATATACAGCATCGGGAATACGTTAATCTTGCGGGCGGTCTAAAAATCGTCAGCCAAAGAAGCCATACGCCAAGACCTCGAAAGAGCGAGCGAGAAATATGAAACTTCAAAATCCGGAACAGCTTTTCGGAACGGCAATGAAACGCAGGAGGACAATGATACTTCCGTCCAGTCACAGAATCAAGCAATGAGGGCGGCTTCGGGAGAACCTCGGAGGGATGAGATTTCCATGAGATCGGTAAGCTGCCGGTCGTTCACGATGTTCCGCCATGACGGTTATTGAGAATAAATATCATGGAAAATTAAACGAAGGCAAAATGAGTTATTACTGCGGTTTGTGTTTGACAAGCCGCAGTTTTACATAAGAATTACAGAATAAAAATTGGAGGCGAATAAAATGATTATAAAACGAGGCGATATATTCTATGCCGATCTTGATCCAATTATCGGTTCGGAACAAGGCGGCATCAGACCTGTGATTGTGGTGCAGAATAACGTTGGGAACAAGTATAGTCCGACGGTAGTGGTGCTGCCAATATCGTCAGCAAAAAAGAATCATATGCCTACTCACATTCATATTTGCGGTTCGAAGCTACTACCCAAGAACTCAATTGTTCTTGCAGAGCAGATACGCACGATTGATCGTAACCGACTGCTCAGATACGTAGGTTCGGTAGGTCTGGAAATTATGGAGAAAGTGGACAGAGCAGTAAAAATAAGTATCGGGGTGAAGATTAATGACTAAATTCGGACAAGCAGAATTTGCTGATTTTATTACAGAAGTTTTTGTGAGGAATAAACTTGAAAAGCTTCTTGCGGATAACGAAAAAACAAGTCTGAATAACAAAAATTCAGAGGATATTTACAGAAAGTTTCCGTCCTCAAAGGACGCAGCATAAGGGAGGAAATAACGTGTTAGGATTTATTTTAGGCGCAGTTTTTGGCGGTACTGTCGGAGCATTTACAATGTGCTTGTGCAAAACTGCATCAGCCGCCGACAAATGTATGAATAAGACAGATTATGAGGAGTAATTTTGTCAGGTTTGGTGATACCATTCTTAGAAAAAATATGGTATCCTTGTTGGTGAAACGGAGGTGAAAATATGCCGACAGTTACAGTAATTCAGCCGACAATAACGGAAGAAAAAAGCAGAATGATCCGCTGTGCAGCATATTGCAGAGTGAGTTCCGACAGTCAAGATCAGCTTAATTCCTTTATGGCACAGCTTAAGTATTACGAGAATTTCCTCGCTGACAGCAAAACGGAGACCCTTGTAAATGTTTATGCGGACGAAGGAATTACAGGGACTCGTGATGATAAGCGTGAGGATTTTCAGCGTATGATGAAAGATTGCCGAAAGGGTAAAATCGATAGAATTTACACGAAGTCAATATCCCGTTTTGCCCGAAATACAAGGGATTGTCTGAAGAATGTAAGAGAACTGAAATCCCTTGGAATTACGATATATTTTGAAAAAGAGAACGTCGACACAGCAAACATGACTGACGAAATGATGATAACAATTATGGGCGGTCTGGCACAGGAGGAATCGACTTCGATTTCACAGAATATGCGGTGGAGCGTTCAAAAGCGAATGCAGAATGGGACATATAAAATCTCCCGTCCACCATTTGGATTCGATATTTTAGATGGAAGTTTGGCGGTAAATGAAGCTCAGGCACAGATAGTAACTCAGATTTTTAATCAATATATCAGCGGCTGCGGATTGCAGAAAATAGCAGATATCTTGAATGAAAACAATGTTCCAAGCAGTCAAAGACAGACAAAATGGACTGCCGACATTGTGAAATATATTCTCACGAACGAGCGTTATATCGGCGATGCGATGTTTCAAAAAAATTATGTAACAGAAACCTTGCCGCATTTGAAAAAGCGTAATTGTGGCGAAAAACAGAAATATTATGTGACAGATACCAATCCGCAGATAATTGAAAAGAGTATTTTTGAAGCGGTTCAGAGGCTTCTGAAAGAACGTCATAAGCCGTATTCAAATGACAGACACTTGATGTCGGGCAAAATTATCTGTGCAAAATGCAAAGCGACATATAAGTTCAAAAAATGCGGTGAAAAATTTTATTGGACTTGCCGTACACATGACAAGAAAGCTGATCAATGTGAAAACGGCAGGATTCTTGAAAGCAAAATTTACAGTGCATTTATAACGATGTGCAACAAGCTATGGTTCAATTACAAACAGGTTCTTGTACCTCTGCAAATTGCATTGCAGGATTTGAAATTACGGCGATTCAGCGGTAATTCCAACGTAATGGAAATCCACAAGGAGATCGCCAAACTCAAGGAGCAGACCCATGTACTTGCCCGATTGAAAACAAAGGGATTTCTTGACAACGCAAAGTACCTTGAACAGACGGCAGAGCTTAATGCAAAAGTGAATAAGCTGCAGTCGGAACTGAAGAAAATCACGCATCTTGACGATGAGGACGAAACGCTTGAACAAATCGAAATGCTGATAGATCACTTTGAAAAGCAAGATGTTCCAATAAGTGAATTTGACGAATCGGCGTTTGAAAATATTGTGGAGAAAATCGTTGTGATAAAGCAAAATGAGTTGGAATTCCATGTTATAGGCGGTCTGAAATTTAAAGAGAAAATATAATACGATACGCTCCGAAAAGATAAAATTTCGGAGCATATTTTTGTTAGTTCTGATACTGGATTTCCGCATGAAAATGTAATATCCTTGTTGATTGAAAGGAGAGGATGAAATGGCGAAAAACAGAGTAATACCGTTCGGTTACTGCATGAAAAACGGCGAGATTACGGTGGATTTTAAGGAATCTAAAGCAGTTGTTAAAATCTTTGAGGAATATCTGAACGGTATCAGCTTGCTGCAAATTGCAAAGCTGA
>JAMPFN010000052.1 GCA_023664445.1 Clostridium sp.
CCCCAAACCCCCCTGCCAAAGGGAATGATTCCCTTTGGAATCCCCGTGATTTTTTATAATACTACCCAAAGGTAGTATTATAAAAAATGTGGGTAACCATACAGAACATTCTTGGCAAAGGTCGGGAGATAAAGCCCTCAAAATTGCAAATCACAATTGCTGAATGATGAAAAGTGCCATTTACAGTCCCCGACTATAAATACAGTCCTTATTTTTTGCTTTCGCGACTCACAGCGTAAGCTGTGCCGGAGCGAAAGCTTGATTTTCTTTGGTTCGTTTCTTGCATCAAGGCAAGAAATGAACATACTGCGCAATGCGGAAATCATTTCCTTTGGCAGGGGGCTGTGGGGGACAGAGTCCCCCTGATACTATTATTTTCGCTATAATTTTACAATATACAAACAATTTCGGATAAATTGTTGACAAAACCTTATATATATGTTATAATTAACACATAGTTATTATTTTTATGCCTTTCAGTTGTGTAAAATTACGATTTTTATGGCTGAAAAAGGTAGTTTTTTCTAAATTTACTTAATTTAAGAGGTGTCTGAAAAAAATGAAAAGAACAAAAATCAGAACAAGTCTTGCGATCATTACCGCATTAGGTGTTGTTATCACTTCATTTGCGGTGCTTGTTTCATCTTATTTGAATCTTGGCGGACTTGTTAACATCAGCGTACAAGATCATGTCGAGGATTTCATGGATTCGTTCCAGATCACAATTGACGGTTTGTTGGAGGATTCAAAGGTCGCTGCCGAAACGCTTTCCAAATTTGACGGTATTACAGTACCTCTCAAGGAAAAGAATCATGAGCCTATACATGAAGCGGTTGATTATTTTTATAATTTCAGCGGTATCAAAACCGATAATATAACCATTACCGATGAAACGGGTACGGTTTTGTGCAGATATTATAAACCGGGACAGGTCGGCGACAATTTGGCAAATACAGATCTGGTATCCAAAGCTCTCAGAGGCGAAACCACAACAGCGGTTTCCTCGTCGGAGGTTATCAGACTCGGAGCTGCGACAGGCGCTCCCATATACGACGAAGAAGGTAAATTAATAGGTACGGTTGTCGTTACATATTCATTTGAAGATTCTTCTATTATTGATACGCTTAAAGGAAACGAAACAACAGAGCTTACCATATTTGTGGGCGATGAGCGTTTGAACACGACAATTATGAACAACGGCGAAAGAGCTGTCGGAACTACCATGGATCCGAAGATCGCGACAGAGGTTCTGACAAACAAAAATACTTATCACGGTGAAACGCAGATTTTCGGCGTAGATTACAGCACTATGTATGTTCCGCTTCTTGGCTCTGACGGAGAACCGATCGGCGCGCTGTTTGCAGGTACGAAAACGGCTCATATCCATGAAGAGGAAAGGGAGGCCATTCTTCATAGCGTTATAATTGCCGTTATTATTACGATTGTCATTATTGCAATAATAGTTCTTTACACAGGAAAGGCTATAGCGACTCCTGTTGCCAGACTTTGTAGGGAAGCGAATGAAATGGCAAACGGTAATCTGAGTGTCGATATACAAAATGGACCGAACAATGAAATAGGCGGACTTGCCGAGTCGCTGTCTGAAACCGTTATGAATCTGAAAGCCTATGTTAAAGATATTGCCAATAATCTAAATTCTATGGCTTCGGGTGATATGACGATTGAGATTACTCGTGAGTATGTCGGTGATTTTGCATCTATCAAGGATTCTATGCTGCAAATAAGCAGTTCATTCAATAAGACGCTTTCATCTATCGATCTTGCTGCGCGTCAGGTAAATTCCGGCGCCGAGCAGGTTGCAACAGGTTCACAGTCGCTTTCACAGGGCGCGACCGAACAGGCGTCCTCTATCGAACAGCTTGCGGCGTCTATCAATATTATTTCCGAAAAGATCAATACCAATGCGGCAAATGCCGAGGAAGCAAACCGCATGACAAACCAAGCTGTAGAAAATATGACTCATGTAAGCGAGAAAATGGATGGTCTTGTTAACGCCATGGATGAAATCAGCAAATCGTCCGATGAAACCCAGAAGATCATCAAGACAATTGAGGATATAGCGTTCCAGACAAATATTCTTGCGCTTAATGCGGCTGTTGAGGCGGCTCGTGCCGGTGCGGCAGGTAAGGGCTTTGCAGTTGTTGCCGATGAAGTCAGAAATCTTGCAAGCAAGAGCGCTGATGCTGCTAAGAATACCACGGCTCTTATTGAGGGAACTGTTACTGCAATCGAAAAGGGAAGCGCTTTTGTAGAAGAAGTTGCGGAAAATTTGGCAAGTTTCTCCGAATCTTCAGGTCAGGTATCGGATATCAACAAGAAGATTTCTGCCGATGCAAGAGATGCTGCCGATTCAATTTCGCAGATTACGATTGGCGTAGATCAGATTTCAAGCGTTGTTCAGACGAATTCCGCAACAGCTCAGGAATCTGCTGCGGCAGCGGAAGAACTTTCAGGACAATCAAATATGCTTCAGCAGGAAATTGAACAGTTCAAGCTTAAAGATACATATATGTGATTTCTGTTTATGAAAATCAAATACAAATATGACGATGTAACTTTTGTTGCATCGTCTTTTTGTGTGTAATTATTTTATTTATAACTTGTCAAGAAAAATGACGTTCCCAAGAGCGTCATTCAGCCTACATAAATTTTGTCAGATAAGGGGACGCTCTTGCAAGGCGTCCCCTTAAAATTTTAAATCAGTTATTCATAACAGCAAAGCGCGACTATAGTTATATTGTCCTTGCTGCCTTTTTCTATCGCAAGCTTCACAAGCTTTTTAAGACGTTTCGTAAGATTTTCAGGAAGCTCTAAAATGTACTCCATTTCAGTACAGGTGACATAATCGGAAAGCCCGTCCGAGCATATCAATATAACATCGCCGTATTTCATTACGTCGTGAAAATTCTTGATGTCAGGCTTAGGCTTGGAGGACTTGTTTCCCATTACAGGAAAAATAATATTTCTATGGACATGAGTCTTTTTTTCCGCCTCTGTGATAGTACCTTCTTCATAAAGCAGCTGCACCAATGACTGATCTCTCGATATCTGCTTTATGTCGCCTCGTCTGTAACGGTACATTCTCGAATCTCCGACATTTACGGTGTTGATAACATCATTTTCATCAATTGCAACTGCGCAAAGCGTCGCCTGCATATTTTCCTTTGATTTATCCTTTGCGCTCAGCGTTTTGAGCTTATTATGTATGTTGATAACTTCTTTTTTAAGATTGGTTTTTGAACTATACTCCACTTCTCCGAGCAACTCAAGGCACTTGCTTGAGGCGATCTCTCCGCATTTTTCTCCTGAAACGCCGTCTGACACCGCCGCAATAAAAGGCGCTGATACCATTTTATTGAAGTCACCGGACGTTGAAACGGTCTTTTCTATGAGAAACGCGTCTTCGTTGTGATCCATTATTCCGTTATCTGTAATACCGCAGCAATAATACATTTGACCCTCACTACTTTACTTTGATTTCAAGCAAACAGCTCAGACTGTTCACATAAAAGACATGTGATTTATTTTATGTGAACATTCTCTAAATAATTATACAATAATTAGGATAAAATTTCAACCGTATTTTACTATAAACCAATTACAACTTTATGACAATTTGTAAAAAAATTGTATTGTTTTATCATACTTCGCTAATTGCGATGTTTTTTAGTCTAAAAAGCTAAATCAGAACTATGTAAATTATATAATTTGCGGATAATTATAATTTTTTTAACTTTAAAACTGGACATTTTGCATAATATATGGTATAATTATAAAAAAGTGAAGCTGACTGGCGGCGAGCTGACTACGGCTCTTACAATATTTTCATCGTCAAGCTGATTATGCCGGTCATGGAAAAGTGAGATAAAAATATGAAACGCAAAATTTCTCCGATAGTTAAAATGCATTATTGTAAGCTGATATTCAGAAGCGGTATTTTTCTCGGAACAGCCGCGCTGTATGTCAGTAATAAGCTCAATATGATCTACAAGCATTGCAAATGGCTGATATACGCTGTTTGCACCTGTTTTATAATAGAAATGATTTTTCGATTTTTTCCGTCAAGTCTTGAAAGTATGGGGTGTCAAAAGCCGTTTGCTAAAAATTACATCCCAAGAAAATGCAGCATTGACGCGGTAAATAAGACGGATAAATCGGTATATTTAGTCGCGCTTGTATGGATCGCTTTTAATGCGGTTTTCGGAATATTATATTTCTTTAAAATTATAAATATCGGAGTTCTGATTTTGATAAGTATGTTTTATTCGGTCAGCGATATGATATGCATTTTGTTTTTCTGTCCTTTTCAGACATGGTTTATGAAAAACAAATGCTGTACGACCTGCCGCATTTATAACTGGGATTTTGCGATGATGACTACTCCGCTCCTGTTTATAATAAACAGATTTACAATTCTTGTTATCGTACCGTCAACGCTTTTGCTGATAAAGTGGGAGTACGATTTTCACAGGTATCCGGAACGCTTTTCCGAGAGCGGTAACCGTAATTTATCCTGTGGAAATTGCAGGGAAAAACTTTGCACGCATAAAAAACAGCTTCAGACACTACATAGAAAATACCGCATAAATATACATAAAAAATAGTCAGCGCCGCACAAAGACCGCCTGACGGATCTGTGCGGCAGAGGCAGGAATTTATATGAACGAAGTATTTGCCGTAATAGATACGGAAACCACATGGAATAACAAATTGATGTCGATCGGTATTGCCGTTGCCGACAGCATTGCCTTTGAGCCTGTTGACAAGCGGTATTACATATTACTGCCGAATAAAAATCGCGGCGGTATGTACTCTGACGCGCTTTACGTAAACGGAATACGTCCCGACAAGGAATGCTCTTATAAAATTGCTGTAAATGAAATTCAAAAATTTCTGACGAAATATGGCGTGCAGAAAATTTTTGCATATAACGCTGTTTTTGATTACGGGCATTTGCCTGAACTTGGACAATTTCAATGGTATGACATTATGAAAATGGCGGCATACCGTCAGTATAATAATAAAATTCCCGACGATGCCGATTGCTTCAGCACCGGAAGATTGAAAAGAGGGTTCGGTGTGGAGAGTATTTACAGGCTTTTGAGCAATGACATTTCATATAATGAAACTCATAATGCGCTTTTTGACGCGATCGACGAGCTTCGTATCATGAAAATGCTGGGCTTGTCCCTTGAAGATTATAAGAACCTGTCAACATAGGCTCTAAACGAGGAAAATGATCCTTACAGCAACGAATATTTCGGAGGTAAAGCTATGCATTACACAGGTATATACCGCTCGCCGGTCGGGGAAATTCTGCTTGCCTCCGACGATGTCGGAGTGGTGGGCGTATGGTTTAAGGGTGAAAAGTATTATGCCTACTGCCTCGATAAAGAAAACGAGCCGAAAGAAACGTCTATAATTCAGGAAGTGAAACGCTGGCTGGATGTTTATTTCTCCGGCAAAAAACCGGATTTTGAGCCGCCGATTCACATGATAGGCACTCCTTTTCAAATTGAGGTATGGACGATCTTGCATCATATCCCATACGGCACGACCACAACATACAACGAAATTGCCAAACAAATTGCCGGAAACCGCGGATTGGAGAGAATGTCGGCACAAGCTGTGGGTACTGCTGTCGGAAAGAATAACATCAATCTCATCATACCTTGTCACCGCGTAGTCGGTACGAACAATAGTCTTGCAGGCTATGCAGGAGGCATAGACAAAAAAATCGCCTTCCTGAAGCTGGAAGGCGCGTTTAAAGACGAGTATTTTGTTCCGAAGCATTCGACTGCGCCATGAACCGTATATATTTCCTATGAGGACAGGTTCTAAGAAAAGGAGTATATCTATGGAAGAACAAAAACGATGCTCTTGGGTCAATTTGAGTAATCCGAATTATGTGCATTACCACGATAACGAATGGGGCAAGCCCTGCTATGATGACAGCTATATGTTTGAGATGCTGCTTTTGGAATCCTTTCAAGCAGGGCTTTCATGGGAATGTATACTGAACAAGCGTGAGGCTTTTCGGGAAGCCTTCGACAGCTTCGATTACAAAAGGATCGCCGAATATTCCGAAGAAAAAATGGCAGAACTCGCAGAAAACAAGGGAATCGTGCGCAATAAGCGGAAGATAAGCGCCGCTGTGAATAATGCGAAAATATTCATGCAGATACAGGAGGAATACGGTTCATTCTCCGATTATATATGGAATTTCACCAATGGTAAACAGATCGTCAATCGGGACGGGGTGATTCGTGCAACATCTCCGCTGTCCGATAAAGTATCAAAGGATCTGATCCGCAGGAGAATGAAATTTGTCGGCTCGACCATTATATATTCCTATCTTCAAGCCGTCGGCATTATTAACGACCACGAACCGGAATGCTGTTTTTTACGAGGAGTTGAAAATGAAAAGCTTAATTAATTATTTTGATATTCCCGTAATAATATTTGTAATATATCTAACTGTTTTGAAATGGAAAAAACAAAATGTATATTACAAAGAGCGCAAAAAACAACTTGAAGCTAATGAATCAAACGGAATATTTAATTCGGCAGAATCTAATTCATTAAGAATATCAGACCGATATGTTAAAACTATTCTTTTACTTATAATAGTCTGCGGAATCTTAGCTGTTTATTTTCGGTTAAATGGAAGCATGCCAAATGTATTTTTAATTTTAAAATCTTTAATTATTCATAGATTAGAGCGTTTAAATTATTATAGTCACCCTACTTGAAAACGAGGTACTGCGTCACAGCAGAGATGGGTCGGAGCATGACAAGGTTATTTCATTGATTTCGTTCGTACCCCACATCTTTTCTCCGACTATCATCCATACGTTTTTATATCCGCCTATATCCCATTGATATTCGGTATCTATGCCGTAGTCCTCAAGTTCATGCTCCTGCTTTCCATGACCATAGATATCGTCCAACTGACCGCGTATTTTATTGTAATACTTTTTCAGCTCCGTCAGGCTGTAAGGATACGACTCAAAATCTGCCGTACCGATGTGATATCCGAAATTCCACAGGTTTCCGTTATCAGTAAATTCAAATATCATTACAGCCGGAATATCCTTTATATCTGTTCCCGACATTGTAAAAGACGAATCATAAAGATAATATGTTGTCTTTGAAACCTCGCTGCCGTTTACGTTGAACGTCGTTCCGTATTCAATGGTAAGCTGATCTCTTGTGCAGTCTATAGCTTCCATGACCTGATCTATAGTCATACCGATATCGACGTTGGGGATTATAGATTCATCGCTTGAGCTGTTATCGGAACTGAATATTATATATTCCGAGTTTACATATCCCTTGTAATTTTTGTAATACGCGTAATACCAGTCGGAGCTGTCGGTCGAATAAAGAGTCACAGCCGCGTTGTTCGGGATCTTTGTATAGACCTCCGAATCGTCGTTCGGCTCTTTGCGCAGATCCAGTCCGTCAGAGTCGACATTTACATAACCGACGCCTATATATTCGGCATCTACCTTTTCTTCATATTCAAATTCGGGATCGTAAAGCTTTATATTTTCCGGAGTAAATTCAAGATATTTAAGCTTAAGCTCTTTTTCATTTCCTATCCATGAGCTTCTCCATTTTTTATAGACCGTAACGTCAACGGGCGTCTTTTTATCATATTCTTCCGCCGAAATATAATATACGTATCCCGAAGAGCTTGTGTCAGCCTTTTCAGGGTAAGGCTCGCCATTACTGTCGGTTTCAGCCTCCGATTTGTTCCATGCGTATACGCTGCCGATCATATCGTATTTGTCTTTTTCACGGTTATACGAGTAAGAGGTATACGGCTGAAATTTGGAAGCTAATTCCGTGTTGTCGGTATTATTTTCTTCGATCGAGCCGTTTTCGTAAAATACGC
This sequence comes from Clostridium sp., assembly GCA_023664445.1. GTDB lineage: Bacteria > Bacillota > Clostridia > Oscillospirales > Ruminococcaceae > Porcipelethomonas. Next base: position 7,922 of record JAMPFN010000052.1, read on the forward strand.
AGTCATAATACACCGATCCCTGCTCGGAAACATTGTCGTTTTCGTCATATTTATATATGAAGGTTTTGTTCGATCCGGCAGAAGCCGACCGCATGCTGATAAGCAGTTCCTCGCTGCCGTCGTTGTCAACGTCATAGACTGCAAAAGCATTGTCCGAAAAATCCTCCGCATTGTTTTCCTCTGCGATAAGCTCATTATATCTTTTTCCGAGAAATTTCCCGAAAGCGAGATCTGTTTTTTCCTTATTGGAAACAGGCTTCTTTTGATATACAAACTGCGTCGTGACCGTTGTTGTCGCTTCGGGCGTTTTTGATGTCAAATCGGACGATACGGAAGTAACGCTGATCTGCGCTTCGGCTTCCGGCGATATGCTGTTGGAGTTATCGGGCTTAGGACGGTTTTTATAGATCAGAAGCAGTCCGCCTGAAAGCGCCGTAATAACCATTACAGATATCAGAATTGCAGCCGCAATGACGGGTATTTTGCTTTTTGGAACGCTTTTATCATTTTCGTCCTGATCCGACGGGGCAGGGGAGAGGTCGTTTTGTTCTGTGCAGCTGTCGGGATCGGGCGGCTCGGATTCAGACACAGGTTCGCTGTTCGTTTCATTTTCATCAGCGGACGCCGAGTCTTCTTGTATATCATCAGGCATACAAGCGGCAGCATAGTCATCCTTTTGCGGCAGCGGTTCTTCAATAACCGTACTTTGAAAAACAGCGTCATAGCCTTCGCCGTATTCTTTAAGAATACCGACAGCTATCATTTTTTTTATTATGGGGTATGAAGCCTTCACAAGGAGATTTCTGTCGATGCCGCCTGATTCGGAAACGAAGAAATCACGGTATTCCGTCATGACGTCATAAAGCTTCTGATAGTTGAATTCATAAAGCTCGGTTATAACGGGGATAAGGTCTTTCATGTAAAAGGTAAATACTTTTACTCTGTATTTGGAAGCGGCGGAATCTATATCGATGCCCGTTTTGTCCCCGCAGTATTTTTTAAATTTCCATACAGCCCCGTATCCCGATTTTTCAATGTACCGATCGACAATATCTTCAATATCCCGGGATTTGATTTCAGACGCTTCCGATTCGATTACGGCGTTTTCGGCAGGGCGCGGATTCGTCTCTGAAACTTCGTCAGGCAGTTCGTTTTCAATCATGCGATCATTCCTTTTTAACGCTTAGTATAAAATGCTCCGTACATACGCTTACTATAATTATATATTTTTCAGTCGGTTTTGTCAATATGGCAATTAGGCGGCTCACAGCGTAAGCGTGCCGTAGCGGAAGCATGATTTTCTTTGCTTCGTTTCCTGCATCATGGCAAGAAACGAACATATGAGTTTTTTTTAAGGGGACTCCCTCTCTTGCAGGGCGTCCCCTTTTTTAATGGCAGTAAATGGTTCGCGAATAAAAAATCACGCGGAGTTTTTTCAAATTCATGAAGACTTTATCGTGATATGTTGTGTGCGGTCACGCACCAAGCCCTTTCAAAGGCTTGACCTAAACTTTTAATTATGAGATGGTAAGATTTTCTCCGTCAAGGTCGAGTTCGAGAACTGTATCGGGCGCTACATCATCTGCTATTATCTTTTTGGCTATAAGCGTTTCCGCTTTTCTCTGTAAAAATCTTCTAAGCGGACGCGCACCGTAATTCGGGTCATATCCCTGATCTATGATATAGTCCTTGGCTCTGTCGGTGACCGTTATATCAAGCTGCTTTTCTTTAAGACGTTTTCTAAGATCTCCGATCATAAGGTCAACAATGCCGTAAATATCATGCTTATTAAGCGGCTTATAGAACACGATCTCATCAAGACGGTTCAAAAATTCGGGTCTGAACTGCTGCTTTAAAAGCGTATCAACTTTCTGACGCGCGTCATCGCTTATCTCTCCGTTTGGATTTATTCCGTCAAGAATATAAGGCGATCCCAGGTTTGATGTGAGTATTATTATTGTGTTTTTGAAATCAACTGTTCTGCCCTGTGAATCCGTTATGCGTCCGTCGTCAAGTACCTGCAGCAGGATATTGAATACGTCGGGGTGAGCCTTTTCGACCTCGTCGAGAAGAATTACCGAATACGGTTTCCTTCTTACCGCTTCTGTCAGCTGACCGCCCTCTTCATATCCGACATATCCGGGAGGCGCGCCTATCAGACGGCTGACGCTGAATTTTTCCATATATTCGCTCATGTCGATACGCACTATATTGTGTTCGTCGTCAAACAAAGCTTCCGCAAGAGCCTTGGCAAGTTCGGTCTTTCCGACGCCTGTAGGTCCTAAGAAAAGGAACGAGCCGAGAGGTCTGTCGGGGTCTTGTATGCCTGCCCTTGAACGGATTATGGATTCGCTTACCTTTTCGACCGCTTCATTCTGACCGATAACGCGTTTATGCAGGATATCTTCAAGATGCAGAAGCTTTTCGCGTTCTCCCTCCATAAGCTTTGATACGGGGATACCTGTCCAGCGGCAGATTATTTTCGCTATCTCCTCGTCCGTAACCTTATCTCTCAGGAGCGAATCGCCCGTTTTGGCTTTTTCGGCAATCTGTTCCTCCTCCTCAAGTTCTTTCATTAATTTAGGAAGAGCGCCGTATTTCAATTCCGCAGCCTTGTTGAGATCATATTCGCGTTCCGCTTTTGAAATGTCCGCGTTGATATTCTCTATATCCTCTCTTAGCTTTTGTACTTTTGTAATGGCATTTTTTTCGTTTTCCCATTTTGCTTTCATCTCGTTGAAGCAGCTTCGCATTTCCGCAAGCTCTTTCTGTACTTCTGCGAGGTGTTCCGCCGAAAGCTTGTCATTTTCTTTTTTAAGAGCGGCTTCTTCTATCTCATGCTGTATTATTTTTCTTGATATCTCATCAAGCTCGGTGGGCATGGAATCTATTTCGGTTCTTATCATAGCGCATGCTTCGTCCACGAGGTCGATAGCCTTGTCGGGGAGAAATCTGTCCGAAATATATCTGTCTGAAAGAGCGGCGGCAGCAATAAGCGACTGATCCTGTATCTTGACGCCGTGAAAGACTTCATAGCGTTCTTTAAGACCTCTTAAAATGGTTATTGTATCTTCAACAGTCGGTTCATTGACCATAACAGGCTGAAAACGCCTTTCAAGAGCGGCGTCTTTTTCAATGTACTGCCTGTATTCATTGAGGGTCGTAGCTCCGATGCAGTGAAGTTCGCCTCTTGCGAGCATTGGCTTGAGCAGATTTCCCGCATCCATTGCGCCGTCTGTTTTTCCTGCGCCGACTATGGTATGAAGTTCATCGATAAAGAGAATTATATGTCCCTCGCTCTTTTTTATTTCCAAAAGAACCGCTTTAAGTCTTTCTTCAAACTCTCCTCTGTATTTTGCACCTGCGACAAGAGCCCCCAGATCAAGGGAAAATATTTTTCTGTCCTTTAAGCTGTCGGGAACATCGCCTGCAACGATCCGCAGCGCAAGCCCCTCCGCAATAGCCGTTTTTCCGACGCCCGGTTCGCCGATAAGTACGGGATTGTTTTTGGTCTTTCTCGAAAGTATGCGTATTACGTTTCTTATCTCGCTGTCACGCCCTATAACGGGATCGAGCTTATTGTTTTTTGCTAAGCTTACAAGTTCCTGACCGTATTTGGCAAGCACGTCGTAGGTTTCTTCGGGGTTCTGACTTGTGACTCTTGCGTTTCCTCTGACTTCGGTCAATACCTTTAAAAACTTATTTTTGTCTAAGGAAAATGCTCTGAATATTTCTTTCAGCTTTGAAGTCGGCGAATCAAGTACCGAGAGAAAAACATGCTCTACCGATACATATTCGTCCTTCATATTTTTAGCCTGATTTTCGGCTTCGACAAGTATTCTGTCCGTTTCGTTCGAGATATAGACTGTTCCGCTCTGACGTCCGCTTCCCGAAACCTTCGGCATTGCGGAAATGACTTGAACTACAGAGCCGATCAGCGCGGACAGATCAATGTTCATTTTCTGCATGAGCTGACCTATAAGCCCGTTTTCCTGGCATAAGAGCGCGTATACCAAATGCTCAGGTTCTACGGTATTATTTTGGTATTCGATCGCGGTACTTTGCGCCAGCTGCAAAGCCTCGATCGTTTTTTGTGTACATTTTTGCGGATTCATAAAGTATACCTCCTTATATAATTATCGTATCGCTTTTTATATATTCCGAAAGCAGTTTTTCCATTTCCGCACCCGCAATATTGATATCGCCGATATTTTCAAAATAAATTTTTATTTCTCTGTCGAGAAGTCTTATATATTCGACGATCGCTTTGCCGAGCGTATCAGGATCGCTGCTGTCTATATTATTTGAAATTTTAAGTCTTCGCACGAATTTTCCGTCTTTATACGCATACTCGACTCCGTCCTTGAAATATTTGCCGATATATGCGTTTTCGATCTTACGCCACAGTCTGAAAAAGCCTTCAAGTAAGCTGATAAGCTGAATATTCTGTGTTCTGAATGAAACGGAAAGCGTGCCGATATTGTTGCTGTCAGGGTCTTTTAAAAGCTCTACCTTATATCGTATAGTAGGCTTATATTTATACCTCAGCGGACTTCTTATAGACATTACCGCGTCGGATGTCTGTCCTTGAATATGAAAATGGCTGTCCATAATGCTCTCCATGCAGCTGAAAATATCTTTTATGATACTTTCCGGCGTTCTGTACGAAACATGTTCTGCAAGTATCTGATTTATAAGATTGGAACGGCTTGTATTCATACCGTAAGCCAGATCGTCTATGGCTCTGACAACATCGTCTGACAAAACAAGGCTGTAAACGCTTTTTTTCATATTGTCATCTCCTTTTGAGGTTGATCGCCTTGAGTTTCTATATAAATTATATCACATATTATATAACCTGTCAAGTATTTTATATAATTTTATTTACAAATTATTATAGTGTGAATTTTAAGGAATATATTAGGGCGTGTTGACACTACCGCTCAACGCCCGTCTTACAAGTATATTTTCCGTATTTCTGCGTTAATTTTCCTTGGAATACGCAAGTATGCCTGCGGAAAATTGCCTTGAAATACGAAAAATCTGCTTGCAATCCGAGTATTTTGGATAGTGTCAACACGCCCTAATAAAATTTGATTGATTTTACAAATATAATGTGGTATAATAAGTATAAACACTTGTTAAAATTTATTTAAATTCCTTGCAGATACGTCACGATCTCTGTACAATATTGCCTTAAGAAGGGAAAGCATTATGATAAAAAAGGAAAGTATAACAACAAAAATACTTATAATGGTATCGTCGGCTTTGGTAATAATAAGCCTGATAATTACTGCTGTCGGCTCGGCAATGATCTATTCCGCCACGGAAGACGGCATAAGAAGCGACGTTAAATATGCCGCTCACGCGCTCGATAACGCGTACGAGTTAGATTACAGCGGCGAGTACAGCATGGACAGAAATATTCTTTTCAAGGGCGACGTCATTCTTACCGAATCGGACTTCATGGAAAAAACAAAGCTTGTTTCCTGTGAGGACGATGTTGATTTTACCGTTTTTTGGGGCGATACCCGTATTTTCACAAGCGTCAAAAATGAGGACGGAAGTTTTGCCGTCGGAACTACCGCATCGAAAGAAATTGTAAAAACGGTACTCGGCAAGGGAAAAGAAGATTATTACGGAAAGGCTGACGTAAACGGCAGTAAATACGCAGGATATTACATACCGATAATAAATTCGGACAATGAGGCGGTTGGAATGATCTTTGCCGGAAAGCCGCTTGAGAGCGCAAAGTCAAATTCCAACAGGTCTATCGGTTATTTCGCCTTGATAAGCGCCGCCGTGCTTATTGCTTCGCTTTTTATCTTCAATAAGTTTATCGTGGATCTGGTAAACGCTTTGCTGGACATAAGAAAATATATGGGAAGGATCTCAAAGTGTGAATTTGACGAGCAGCTTGATGAAGCGACTTTAAGCCGTTCGGACGAAGTAGGGGATATCGCGAGGAGCGCGGAAACGATGAAAGATAATCTGCGCGACCTTATAGAGCGCGATCCGCTTACGTCTTTGCTGAACCGCAGAAGCTGTCAGAAGCTGATCGATGAAATAGAAGAGGGAAGAAAATATACCGTTGCAATGGCGGATATTGACTTTTTCAAAAAGATAAACGACAAATACGGACATGCCTGTGGAGATGTGATACTGAAAGGAGTTTCGTCCGTTATTCTGGAACAGACCGCCGACGAGGGCGCATGGATCTCACGCTGGGGAGGGGAAGAATTCCTTATCGTAATGCCCGATTTGGGGATAGGTGAGGCGAAACGCTGCCTTGACAAGCTTGTTGATAAAATGAGGGAAACTATATTTGTATGGGAAAATAATTCGCTCAGCGTTACAATGACGATCGGAGCTGCCGAAGCTATAGAGGGAGAGAAATCCGATAAGGCGATAAGCCGCGCGGACGATATGCTTTATGAAGGAAAACGTTCGGGAAAAAATAAGCTTGTGATCGCCGAATAGTTTTTATGATAGAACTTAGAAGTTGTTCTCATAGGAAAAGACGTATGCTTATGCCTGTGAGAACAACTTCTTATAAAACAGGGGAGGATATGCCAATGAGAACGAAAAACATCATCGAAAAGCTGACAGCCGCTTTTTGTGCGGTCGCTTTAGCGGTAAGCGCAGCGCCGATGCCGGCAGCGGAAGCCGAGGAGGAATACTACGTCCGCGATCCCTTTTATAATTACGGAAAGGGCTATAATTACTATGAGTCGGAGCATTTCCAGTTTATCTGGGGAAACAGCGGAGACGCGTCAAAGGTGTCGCAGCAATTTCTTTCGGGAAACGCTGAAAATTTAGAGGCGTGCTGGAACGTCTATATGAAGGATCTGGATATGGCAGCTCCGTCGCAGTCTACAAATCTTTCGCTGAGGGACGGAAAGGAATATAAGACCAACATTTATATTTCAGGTACGGGTCTTGAGGGAATGGAAGACGACTGGGCGTATATGTCATATGATTCCGGCGGATATGCGTACATGTTCTGCTGCGTGGATTCAATGCAGTATGATCCTCCGTCATGGGTACTGCCGCACGAATTCGGTCATGTCGTGACGGCTCATCAGCTCGGCTGGAACACCAATAAATATTCCTATGCATGGTGGGAAGCAATGGGAAACTGGTACAGGGAACAGTATCTTTACAGCGATTACTCTACCGATGATACGGGGCATGGTACGGATTTCTTTGAAACGTATCTTAAAAACAGCAGTCTGACATTTCCTTGCGGACGCGATTATTATGCGGCGTGGCCTTTTTTGCAGTATCTGACGGAAAATCCCGATAATATGGACGGATATGGCTCAAGCTTTGTAAAGACTATGCTTCAGGAGGGACAGGTGGACGAATATCCGTTTGATATGGTAGAACGCCTTGCGCCCGCCGACCTTAAGGATACGCTCGGAAACTTCGCAAAGCATATCGCAGGGCTTGATTTTGCCAACGGCGGCGCTTACCGCGCAAGATTAAACGAGCTTTTGGAATCGGGCTGCTGGAACTGGCAGCAGATATATACAATGCTTGAACCCGTAGCAGGGGAGGAGAACGCATACAAAGTTCCGACAGAACGCGCTCCGCAGCACGCCGGACTCAACGTAGTTCCGCTTGAAATAAAGGGCGGCAGTATAAGCGTTGAATTGAACGGGAATTCCGCGGAGGACAACTGGAGAGCGTGCATAGTTCAGCAGATGCCCGACGGCTCATGCGTGTATTCCGACCTTTTCAAAAACGGCGAAACAATGACGGTCAATGCACAGTCGGGAGCTTCGGCTTATCTGACGGTCATCGCTACGCCCGATCTTGATAAAGTTACAAAATCGGGGCTTCCATACGGACCTGATTCGGAATTTGCCGAAAATAACGTACCGTTTACGAGCAAGCAGCAGTATCCGTATACGGTCAAAATAACGGGCGCAGATATAATGGAAAGACCGATCAAATACGGTGTGAACTGGTGGGAAGGCAGTACCCATACTCACGCAAACGGGGGAGGTACGGTTGCCGACAGCGCGTCGGTCGACGCAAGCGTTTATGTAGCTCCCGATGCAATGGTTCTCGATTCGGCAAAGGTAACGGGAAACGCGCGTATCGAGGATCATGCGGTTGTAAGAGGAAATGCGTCCGTTTCGGATAACGCTGTGATAAGCGGCTATGCGATAATTGCGGAGGACGCCGTAATATCGGGCAGCGCAAGAGTAGACGACTGCGCTTCTGTTATGGGAAAAGCGAATATCAGCGGAAACGCAAGAGTGATCGAAAGCGCATGGATATACAACACATATAAGATGACGGACGATTCCTGCGCAAAGGGTATGGCTTTCTGCATGGCGGACGGAATGCTTTCCGGTCAGGCTGTTGTTGACGGCGACTGGTATGACGACGGAAGCAAGACTTCTTCAAAGGGTACGTCTTTCGGTTGGGTATGCTCTCAAAGCTATGTTGATTCAAGACCGTTTTCCGATAAAATGATGTACGCTTACGATTTCAGCAAAAACAACAGCGGAAATATAGCCGATAAATATAATTCTACTTATATGGTATCAAACGCTCTGTGGTCGGAGAATATGACAGGAGCCGATAATGTTCTGAGTTTTGACGGAAAGCAGTATGCCGATCTTGACAGGGGAGCGCTTTACACGGACGATATAGATATACAGCTTGCCATACTCCCTAAATCCAAAACAGGCGCTATTCTTTATCTTGGAAATGACGACAGCTTTATAAGGCTTGACGTTTCGGGCGAAACGGGAACTCCCGTTGCCGTTTTTAAACACGGCGATAAGACGGAAACGCTTGTGTCGTCTAAGGATCTGGAGCTTGGCGCGTGGTCAACTGTACGAATTATTCTCGACGGCGATAAAGGCAGACTTGTGATAAATAACGAAACCGCAGCCGAAGGAACGATCACGATAGATCCGAGCGATATAGCAAGCAGCGTATCTGCTGCGGATAAGACGGTCGCGTACAGGCTTGGCGCTGACAACGCTTTGAAAAACGGTTTTGTGGGACGCGCTGATTTTGTGAGAATTTATCTTTCCGAGGCGGAAGCTCCGACGGAGATATACACAGAAAAGGAAGAGATCAGCGTTAAAGTGAGAGGCGATGTTAATGCCGATGGTCTGTTCAATGTCGCTGACATTACGGCGATGCAGAAATATATTGTTTGCGTCGGAACGCTTGAGGACTGGATCGCAGGTGATTTTTATGCCGATGAAATGATAAATGTATATGACCTTTGTCTTATGAAAAGAGAATTGATAGGATAGGGTTTTGACTGTATTTGTTCTTCTATCCAAATGTTACTCTAATTGAGTATTCAGATCGGATAACAAAAGAGAGGAATTTCAAAATGATATTAACAACAGACAGACTGATACTTCGTCCGTGGCAGGAATCGGACGCAGAAGATTTATATAAATATGCTAAAGACCCGGAAATCGGACCGATCGCAGGCTGGCCTGTACATACCGGCATAGATAACAGCCTTGAAATTATCAGAACCGTTTTGTCAAAGCCGGAAACTTATGCTGTGTGCCTGAAAGAAAATAACAAAGCCGTTGGCAGCATCGGATTTCATCTGAATGGCTCAACGGATATGACTGACAGGGATGATGAATGTGAGCTTGGTTACTGGATCGGAAAGCCGTTTTGGGGACAAGGTCTGATTCCCGAAGCAGCGAGGGAATTGATTCGTTATGGATTTGAAAATCTGCATATGACAACAATATGGTGCGGATATTATGACGGAAACGAAAAATCCAAGCGTGTTCAGGAAAAACTTGGATTTAAATATCATCACACCTGTAATGAGGCAGACGTTCCTTTGATGCACGAAGTCAGAATCGGTCATACAAATTATCTAACAAGAGAAGATTGGATATTAAGAATGTAAAAATTTCAAAAAGGTGTTGACAAATCGTTAGAATAAAATCATCTACGCCTGTTAGCGTAAGTTATTTTATGAATTTTGTACTCCAAAAATAAAAAAATTAAAAAAATTTAAAAAAATGCTTGACATCGCTTATAGTATGTGGTATAATAAATAAGTACTCTTGATGAAAACATAAATAACGCGGTGTGGAGCAGCTAGGTAGCTCGTCGGGCTCATAACCCGAAGGTCGTTGGTTCAAATCCAGCCGCCGCAACCAACGTAAATACGCCCTTTGAAGTAATTCGGAGG
>JAMPFN010000053.1 GCA_023664445.1 Clostridium sp.
CATAGCCTGTCACCACTGTTGTCAGCAGTTTGGTCTATGCTAATATTGTACCAAAGATGGCGGAGAAATGGCAGAAAAAAGGCGTGATTCTAAAGGCAGAGTTCTTTGGGCAGGTGAATCATAACATCCGGATGGCAAATATGAATTTAAATATTCTGATAACAACGGAGAGCGACATTCGATATATAGCTGGAAACTTTTCGCAACTGAACGTGTACCGGAGAGTAAGCAGATAACTGAGTCGCTTCGGGAAATGGAAAAGCAGATTAAAAAGGATTTAGAGGATAATCTTCTTGTGTTTGAAACAAGAAAGATGATGTTGAATTCCTTTTGGGACGAGTACATAGCTATGAAATATGAACTCAAAGAGTCAACGAGAAGTAATTACATCTATATGTATGAATAAGTATGTTAGACCGGAAATTGGACAGAAAATACAGACATTAAGTACAAGCGATATTAAAAAGTTCTATATATCGATGATTTATGAAAAGGGGTTCAAACTGAACAGTATGGAAATTGTCAACACTATTTTACACTCTGTTTTCACTTCGACAGTTCGTGATGGATATATCCGGCTTAATCCTTCCGATGGCGTAATGGCGGAAATCAAAAAGAGCCATGCATGGGAAAAACCGAAACGTCACGCACTTACAGAACGACAGCAGGAATTGTTTGTAAATTTTACGGCGCAGTCACATCAATATAAGCATTGGCTTCCATTAATAACAACAATGTTGGGAACGGGTTGCCGTATCGGATAGGTTCTTGGTCTGCGCTGGGAGGATTACGATTTTGAGCAGAATATTATCAACGTAAATCACACATTGATTTATCGCAAATTCACGGACGAGCCTTGTCATTATGCTATAACTACGCCAAAGACAAAGTCGGGAGAACGGATTATTCCTATGCTTGCAGATGTCAAAGAAGCATTGAAATCAGAATATAAGCAGCAGCTTGAGGACGGATTTAACGAAAGCGTAATAAACGGGTATTCCGGTTTTATTTTCAAATCTCGATATAATACGGTTTTATCTCCACACGGAGTAAATCAGGTGATTGACCGCATTATCAAAGCGTATAACGCACAAGAAGAACAGACGGCAAAAAAAGAGAGAAGAAAGCAGGAGCTACTACCGCATTTTAGCTGTCACAATCTTCGTCATAATTTCTGCACACGCTTTTGCGAAAATGAAACAAATATTAAGGTTATTCAAGAGATTATGGAACACGCCGATATTACAACAACGATGGACATATATAACGAGGCTATAAAGGAAAAGAAAATGGAATCCTTTGCCGGACTTGAAGGAAAAATCAAAATAAGATAAATCAGTGTATTCTGATCGTCAGGTAAAAAAATCCGCCGATAGTGAAAAATCTATCAGCGGATTTTTTATGCATTTTTAGTTTTACTTGTATCACTTATTATGCAGTTTGCTTTTTAGCAAGTGATCGGACTTCGTCAAGGGTAAGACTTGTCATAGATGCAATCTTTTCGTGATTAAATGTTCCATCTGTCAGCAAATTTTTAGCAATTTCAGTTGCACCTTCATGAACAGCATCATTTCTCATATCTTCAATTACCTTGCACATATCAATCGACTCCTCTCCATTGTTGAATTCAAGTTTTGAATTAGTAACTGTATTGATAACTTTCGCTGTTTGGGAACAAAGGAAAGAATCCTCTTATCTTTAATAAGCATCATTTCATGAATAACTTCTTGGAGCGTCCCATTCATTTGCACCAAAGTATACAACAAGTGTCACAACCGGCAGCAGTTTATCCGTTTTATAAAATCCTGAAAGATATTCTGCCTGTGAGTCTCCGGAATTTTTTACTTTCCTATGTGATTTTGCTGCTTTGTTGACCTGATCGGAATATTCTATCGCATCATACAACATATCACGCACAAGCATTGCATAATGTATGCTGTTTGATTTTCTATACCAAGAATCAGATATGCCGCATAGCTGTCTTTCATTGCGGCTGCCATTTTCAGTACATCTCGGAATTTTTGCACAGCTTCTGATTCATTATCGTCACCATAAGGCAAAGCAATAGACATCGTGTCAAGCTCATGCAGTTCCTCCGGCTTTATCACTTGTTCCCCACCATACATAAAGAAGTTAAAAGCATCAGCAAATATCTCTGCATTTTGCATATATTCTTTTGTAATCGTATCTTTTGCGCCCATGATGTATCAGTCCCCAGCTTATTTTTATATTTATAGTATAGCTAGTATAGCGCGTTTCATATGAAAATGCAAGAGATTATCAGATAATAGCACGAAAATCAATTTTGTTGATATTGAAGTGGCAAAATTATTAAAATGCTTTATGCAAGATTACTGAAATTGATTTTCGTGTAAAAATAGTATTGCAGTACTACTATCAAGGGGCTTGACCACAAATGACAATTTCTTGACTTTTGCAGATAAATATGCTATACTATATAAGTACTATGAATACACCTTATAAACAAAGGCTTTCAACCTCTTTTGTGTCATACGGGTGTAATGTTCAAAGCTGTTTTCACTTATCACCAAAGAAAAGTGGCTTTGAACTTTTTTATATTCTGCCTGTTTTGGTTGCGTCGTTTTCCCTGCCCCTCACGCCCTCATATACGCCCCATATAGCCATTGAAAACCATTCCTTGATAAAGATAGGTGTAAAGGAACAAACGCCCAAAACGGCGGCATATTCAAGCCTTGCCGGATAATTCCAGCATAATTTCTTGATGTGTCGGATATACGGCGGGAACGCCGCTTGAAGTGTATTCGGTTGTTACCCCGTTTTGTGTAATGGTGAGATCAGAACCCGACTTGATTGTAATATCAGGGGAAACAAACAGCTTTACCGCCTGTGAAACGGTTGCTGCTGTTCCTGTTTGGATTGCCGCCGTAATAGTTTCAAAAGACAGCTTGCAAGGCTGATTTTCCAAAACAACAACCTTTTCATTGCGTGTAATGTGGGTTACGGGGTCTTTCACTGACTGATATTCCGTCACTTTCAAAAGCCCCGTATATGTACCCTCTATTGCTTTCCTTGCGGCTTTCTGCGCCGCCTGCATTGCTTTGTTCATACTGATATACCTTCCTTCTGTAAAATCTCTTTGTTTGCTTCTTCAAACGCTTTCAGGGCTTTTTTGTGAAGCTCCAAAGAATAGCGGTAAGATATAGGCATTTCATCCGCTATTCTTTGGAAGTCTTTTCCTTCATAGTATCGTTTGAAAAGTATCTTTATGTGTTTTGGATTATCCAGCTTTTGAATCTGATTGACAATCTCATGTTGAAAATAAATAAGTTTCATCATATCGTTTTCAACCTCTGTTTCCAAGTCAACAATTTTAGCGACCGCTTCCCCGATCCTGTCCGTTTGCCCGCCGCCCTGCACTTTCTCCAAATCGAAACGAATCGCCCGAACGGTGGAAGCACTTTCCCGGATTTCCTTTATCCGCTCCTGCTTTTGTTCAATCATAGTTTGAAGCCTTTGAACTTCTGACAAATATTCCCTTGCTGTCATAGCTGCGCCCCCTATTCGTTTATGATCCGCTCCAATTCAGCAATCTTCTTTTCCTGTTCGTCTGTGCGTATGCCGCTTAAAATGGCGTTACAGGCAAGAATAAAGGTGTTCGCCACCTTTGTATCAATTTCGCCCTTGTAAACCATATTCGCCACTTTTGCAAGGGCTTTTCTGATATTGTCCGGGGTATCAAGTTTTAAGTTTCGCCTTGCCATGCAATCACCTTCTTTCAGCTTTTGAAAATTAACTTTCAATCATTCCATTACATCATCAATCAATATCGGTACATCTTTATTATTGGGGTACTGTTCGCCCAGCTTACATATTGCTTCCGCTGCTTCATCAATGGAATCATATTCGCCACAATAAACCGATCTGGCCCCGCCGCCCGGTATGCCGTTCCATAAATCGCCCCTTGCAACCCATTTTCCCGGCACTGTTTCAGAAGGGGAAATAAAGCCGTTTGATAAGCGTTCATACCCGCATTTGTTTTTTGCCTTAATAATAAGCCTGTCTAATGTTTTCATAATGCTTCACCTTCCAAAAAATGCGCCGGGCAATCGGAGGATAAAAGCCCGGCGCACGAAGTAATTATTTTGTGGCTGCTGCCTGTGCCTGATAATACAACGCCTTTACCTTGTTATCCAAAACAAAGGCATCATAGGCAATGCGCCCCTCTACCAGTGATCCTCTGATACCGGGCGGATCTTCATGGATTTTGTAATCTTCCAGTTTGGTAGGCGCAACCGTGGCGCACGGGTGGGCAATCAGGAAGCCGAAGTTTTCAGGTAAGCGGGTTTTCGGTACTTTGATAATCATAGCCCCGTCAAGGTTGGAAATAACGCCTTTCAGCCTTAAATCATTGCCTATGTCGGTTTCCATTGTGATGTCCTTACACTGTTTCATCAGCACATACACATCAGGCGTAACAACGATAATGCGCCCCGTTTCCGGCGCTTCCTCATTGTCAAGGGCATTGTTGCCCGCAATGATTTCAAGATAGATATTCTCTTTGGTAAGTGCCTTTGCAGCGGGTTTATGCCCGGCATTTTCGCACATAACGCCGTATGTGTAGGAATCCACTTCCGGGATCACCACTTCTCGAAGCTGCCTTTCCAAAGCAGAAGCCGCCTGTAAATTCTGTGCGGTTTCGTCCGTGTCTAGCTTGTCAATGGCAAAGGTGAAAGAACGGTCTTTCTTCAGGGTAAATTCTTCCGTGGTTGCGTCAAGGTCTTTCACCACGCCATAGCGTGAACCCGTCATTCCTTCCGGCGTGTTGCGGCTGTAATCGTTCATTGCCGAAGTGCTGATTTTATACACCTTTACGGTGTGCGCCCCCGTCCAGTCAAAATCCTGATTGGTTAAAAGGCTTTTCTTGCTTTCCGTGCTGAATTTTTCATCAACATACGGTAAAAATTTTGTCGCTAAATTGATAGCCATGTTTTACGCTTCCTTTCCGTTAAGTGCGAAGCCCCATAGCCTTTCTTATCTCTATCTCTTCCGTTGCCCGGCATCCGGCATTTTGCCGCTTGCCCCCGGTTGGAAGCCTACGAATTTTATATTGCTTGCGGCGTTCGCCTTATATTCGTTAAATATTTTTTCAATGGTTGCAATGCTCTTTTTCATGGTTTCCTCGTCCGTACAGTTGAGAGCATCAAAAAGCTGCACGGGCAAGCCCTTTTCTGATAACAGTTCCTTTGCGCTCATATGAAGCTCACGCTGCGCAAGTTCCTGTTCCCTTTTAGCAAAATCCGCTTCACCGCTGTTCTTTGCCTTCTCTTTGGCAAGGCGTTCACCAACAATGCGGTTTACATCTTCCTGTGTAAAAGTCTTTTCCCCTGTTCCCTGATCGGCTGCCGGGTTTGCGTTCTGGTTGATATTGTTGTTATCTTCCATAGTTTGAAAATCTCCCTTCTATTAACGCCCGAAGTGGGCTGATTCCAAATAAATAAGGCATGAGCATAACCGAACAAATCAGTTATTCCCATGCCTTGAAATCAAGACTAACACGCCCCACAATAGAGGGTATGCGGTACTCATGCCGTATCTATTTGTTATGATTATACCACATATAGGGGGTATCTGTCAAGATATTGCCGCTATTTTGCGGTATTTCCGGGCTTTGGAACGGTCAAATATGTATGCAAAAAGCCGTCTTTCAGCCCCGTTTCTTTCACTTTGGTATCAGGAAACAGGCGTTTTGCAGCTTCTTCAATCAGCTTTTTCTTGTCCTTTTCGCCCTCTGTGTATGCAACCGTTATTTTCACTCATTCACCACCTTTTGAAAAGTTAATTTCAATTTATTTCGGTTTCCCCTTTTTAGGGTGTCTGGTTTCACGCTTCATATAACCGCTATATTTGACAAAAGAGCCGCCACACGATATAATATAAGTGTTCGGGTTACACTATATCGTGTGGCTTGCCCCTTTGCTTAATCCTCTATCGGGTTATGTAAGGGGGTTATTTTTTTGATAACCTGTTCCAAATCGTTATCCCGGATATGCGCCACATCTGAAAGCATTTCAGTAAGGTAGCCCAATTTTTCAACCGTTTCCCCCTCATACCCTTCAATGATTTCCTGCCAAACAAAATCATGCACGAAGTCAATGAAGTTCCAAAGCTGTTCAAACCTCGCTGAAAAGTTTTCAAGTTCGTTCATTGTGTCCCTGTTCAATACAAATTCATTCGTCATAGTCAAACCTTCCTTTCTCACATTCTGGAATCAATGCTTTTAACAGTTTCCACCAAATCAACTAATGATTCAGCAACTTCACCAGTATAGCCAACAAGAATTGCCGCCGCTTCGTCCGGGTATTCCCCGGCTAACGACATTGTTAAATCGTGAAGTTCATTCCCGATTATGCTTACGCTACATTTTTCGTAAGTGTCATTGTACCAGCTGCATTTATCAGTACAAGGCTTTCCCATCATAGGACAAATTTTTTCATTCTCTTTCTTTGGCATCATTTCAGCGGCGTTCAAAGTGTTTAATTTTTGATTGTTCATTTTTAACCTTCCTTTCTGCCTGTCAATCTGTCAATCTGAAATGCCATTTTTCTATTTTTCACGTAAGGAAAAAGAAAGTGAAATCACTTTTTATTTTCTTATATAGAAAAATATAAAATATATAAATCAGATTGACAGATTGACACTTATTTTTTGACAAACATTTGCGGTCTTTCCCCGCCTATGCGCTTTGTGTGTGTCTTAAATCCGTACATATTGCAGATTGTTCTTGAAAAATCCTTTTGTGCCTTTGCTTCTTCCCCTGCGTTTATGCAAAACGCTTGATATTCAGGGTATAGCCCTTTGTAACCCATTTTTATAGGCTCACGCAACAAGTAATCTTCTTCAATTTCCGCTTCATGCAGCCATTTTACAACATTGTCATTATCGCTTACAAAATCAGCTAACGCCCGTTCGCTTTCCTTTGTCGTGATAAATCCTTTGTTATCAATCAGGCTTTTATATCCGCTTATGGCTTTATTCAGCAATGCGGACATACATTCATCAGAAGTCAGGCTTTCAAGGATTGCCGGGTTAAAATCAGGATCGCCCTTTTTGAAAATATGTCGGAACTCAAAAATCACAACTCGCCTTTCTATTCCGCCAAAGTCCTTTGAAAAATCCGGGTAACTGTTCATACCAAAAAGCAATTTGCCCGTGAAGCAATATGTTAATTCCTCTCTGAACTTCCTGCTGATTTGTAGCGGGCTTCCGTCTGCAAGCATTTTGAAAGTTTCGGATGCAAGAACCCTTGTTTTCCGTATATCCGAAAAAACATTTGCTATTTTATTGACGATTGAAGCAAGTCCGAAAGGCTTTCCCATATCCTCAAGTTGTATAGCGGAAACATTTTCTTTGCCGCAAAAGCAGATTACTAGCTTCAACAATGTTGTCTTTCCTGTTGACGGTGCGCCCACAAAGAAGAAGACCTTTTGATAGTTTACATGGTTCATCAGAAGATAGCCCAACAACTGATTAAATAATTCAATTTGCTTTGAACTTCCGTTGAACCAAAGAAGCAAAGTATCATCAAGCAGCTTGTTTTGTGCTTCCGGGTTATAGGTTGCGTTAAACTGCTTAAAACTGATATGTTCCTTTCTGTGGGGTAAAAGTACCACCGTTCCATCAGTGGAAAAACTCAAAACGCCGTTTTTTACATTCACCGTACCATCATCCTTTGGCGGCTCTGTGTATGTCAATCCTGAAATATGCCTGATTACTTCCCGTTCAAAATTGGCGTTTAACTTCGGGTAATGCTCCGTTAAATAATGCGTTATCTTCCTATTGGGGAAGGGCTTATATACCCCGTTTTCATAGCTGTAAAAATCGCCGTTTACCGTTATGAGATCAAAGCGGTCTATAATCTCTTTGGCTAAATCAGAATGGGAAATATTTTTGTCTGCCTTTTCCTTCTCCTGATCTTGCAGCTTCTTCAATGTGCTTTCGTTGAGAATTTCCGCTTTAAGGGTACTTTTAGGGATAGGCTTTTCAAAAATATACTCATTCATTAAGCGTACAATCTGAAAAACCCGATCCGCTGTGTAGCCTTTTTTTACCAAATAGAATACATACGCCCCTAATTTTTGGGTTCTGTCACCTTCCGAGAAGTCTAACATAAACGGTTTGTTTTTGTACCCTTGCAGCGGGTAGAGGAACGGCGGCAATTCGTCTATATCCTCATTGTCAATCGAACCCTTGAAAAATTCCCGTTCCACGCCGTTAATCATCAATGGTATGTGATCGTCACGGGCGGGGAATTTCCATTCACATTTAATACCCAAAGGGCAATACCAGTTGATTTTGTTCTTCTGCTCCAGCCATTCAGGCACACGGAAAAATAATTGTTTCCCGTGTTCGGTTTTAATGCCGTTGTAGCAGATTTTCAAGAAGTCCAGTATTGCAACTATGGTATCGCTCCGGGGCTTTCCGTGAATCGGTTCTTCTATCTCCCCTAACTTCTTAAAATCATCAATATCCAGTTTGAAGAACGCTGGACTATACGAAGCCCCGTAACTATTCCAGTTATTGTGGGGGCGGTCTGTATATTGCCGTTTTTCCTTTGTGGCTTCCGGGTGCTTGCCGCTGAATTTGATATACTGCGGTTTCATTTTTTTGCTTCATCTGCCTTTCCCTAAAATTTTCTATCCGTTTAACACTTCATCCGTGATTTTGGTTATAGTAGCCCTTTTATAAAAGTTGCGTGTTGGGTATGGATTTATCAAGCGGTTTTCATACTTCCCGCCGCACATCGCCTGTCGGGGAAGTGCGCCCTTATCTGCTTTCACACTAAAAACAGAAAACTTGCTGAACGACAAAGGAATTTTTCAAGCGTTGTTTTCCCTGAACCGCTGCCGCCATTTTCCCATTAAAAACCCGGCGAAAACTTGTTGAACGACACCAAACACGCAAGCCCTTATAAAAAGGCTGCTATATTCTGCTTCGGAATCCCTATTTGTCATTACCGACCGTTGCAGCGGTATTTTCGATAATGTCAATTACTGGTACATCAAGGGCTTTTGCAATTTTGCCGACCGTTCCCGGTCTTGCTTCCTGTGTTCCCTTTGTGATTCTAACAATGGTAACTTGTGATACACCGCACTTTCGAGAAAGCTCTTTTGCAGAATACGCTTTGTTTGCCATTGCTAAATCAAGCTTCATTTTGTCGATTTTCACCGTATCGCCTCCGTAAACGACAATTTAATTATCGGCTATGGTTATATTATAGTCAATTTAATTATCGTCGTCAAGAGGTTTTTTGAAAAAAATTAAAAAACCTTGAATTTAATTGTCGCTTATGGTATAATTGATAATAGAAAGGGGGTGAGTGCGTGAATTTGAGTGATCAAGAGATAGGCAAAAAAATCAAGCAATACAGAAAAGGGAAAATGACACAACAAGAACTTGCTGCGAAAATTGGCAAAACTGAAAGTTCTATTCGCAAGTACGAAAAAGGGCTTGTTACCATTCCTTTGGATGTGCTGGAAGCAATCGCTTCTACTTTGGGAATAACTGCTTTTGACCTTATGGGGGCTGAATATTGGGATAAGAAATACCCCGATATTGCCAAAGAAAGCAAAGAATACGAAGGTTTTATTGACTATCTCAACGCTTTGGGCTATGCCGTAAAGGATATATATTCCCCTTCCCAAATTCCCATTGAAGAATTTGAAAAAGCCGGGGCTGTTCCTGCTGAATCACATTGTTTGGAACTTACAAAGGACGAGAAAAGTTTTATTCTTGAAGATGATGAATTTTCCGATATGCTCAAAGATACTAAGGACATGATCGCCCTGAAGCTGTGGCAAAAATCCCAAGAACAGAAATAAGCCGCCGCCCTCTGCAAAGGGCAACGGCTACACGCTCATATAAGCGTTATATGCGGCGTTACGGGTACAAGCCTATACTTACCCTATCGGGCATTGAAACGCTTATATAAAAAGAAATCCCCGCCTAAAAGAATGATATAATATACCTATACCATTCAATGATTCTTTGTTGGTTTCGTTGGCTCAAATTTCAAGAGGAGTGATATAATGCGATTGCCGAACGGTTACGGCAATGTGTCCAAGCTGCCCGGAAACAGGCGCAAACCCTACCGTGTTAGGATTACTGTCGGATGGGAAACGGACGATATAGCCGGAACAACAAAACAGAAGTTCAAAACAATAGGGTATTACGAAACACGGGAAGAAGGCTTGATTGCCTTATCCAACTACCACCAAACCCCATTTAATACGCAAATTACCTTTGAAGAAGTCTTTCAAAAATGGGCTGCGGAACACTTCCCCAAAACAGGGGAAACAAACGCTAAATGTTATCAGGGGTTATATAATCAGGTATGCCCGCCGCTTTACAAAATGCGCTTTGCCGATATACGGAAAAGCCACCTTCAAAAGGTTATTGACAGCAGCGGGAAGAATTACCCCACTTTAAGGAAATTGAAGGTGCTGTTTACCCAGCTTTTCAAATACGCCTTGCAAAATGATATTTGTTCAAAGGACTATGCAAAATTCATTGACATAATCCAGTACAAGGACAAAAACCCAAACGCCAAAGAGCATATACCCTTTACCCAAGAGGAAATACAAACCCTTTGGAACAAGAAGGACAGCAACGAATATATTTCCATTGTCCTTATGCTGATCTATTCCGGGGTACGAGTGGGGGAACTGCTAGACTTGAAAAAGGAAAATGTAAACCTATCTGAAAAATGATTTGATGTCATAGCTCCCAAAACAGAAGCCGGGGTTCGCAAAGTGCCGATTGCTGACAAAGTTCTGCCGTTCTTTGAAAGCTGGATGCAGAAGAACGATTGTGAATACCTTGTTTCAACGGCGAAAGGCAGACACTTTGACTATCGCAACTATTACGATTACTATTGGAAAAATATACTTGCACAAATCGGGATAGAACACCGCCCGCACGATACCCGCCATACTTGCGTTAGTATGTTGACCGCTGCCGGGGTTGACGATAAAATCATCAAGAAAATTGTCGGGCATAGAGGGGGATCGGTAACAGAAGTAGTATATACGCATTTTGAATTTCAAAAGCTGATAGAAGCCATTAACAGGATATAGAAAAGCCGGGGGGCGGGCTATCCGTTACCCCGGTTATTTCTTGCTTTTTTATGTGTCATATATGTGTCTTGTGTGTGTCATACCTTGCAAAATTTCACGCCGCCGCACATAGATTTATATATTGAACTTCCTTGAAAATAGCGGTTTTACGGGCTTTTTTCAATGCGCTTTTTGGGCTTGAAATTCTATATAAGAAATCAAATAGTGTGACTTGTGTATTGCAGGCGTAACCAAATTTGCTTCATTGTCTGATATGTAAACACCATCGTATTTTTACGACAGATTTTACGACAAATCAAATCAGAATATGCGAATTTATTAAAGGTTATTGTGAAACGATGAAGCCGATTTAGATTAACGAAGTCAGGAAAAATAAGGGTAAAGCTAGGTATATCGTATCCGTCGCGGAAATCCCCACAATGAAACCCATCTCGGACTAAAAGCCCTAAAAATCCCGTATTTATGTGGGTTTCAGTATTTGCCAAAGTACTGAAAAATACAACTTTACATCAAATGATGCAGGATTTTGTGCAGAGGCGGAAAAATCGCATAATTTTTAAGATTTAGACCTTGAGATGATAACACTTCTCAAGGTCTTTTTGCATTGTACGATGTATCCGATCGCAAACTGTAAGTTTTCTTTGATTTCTAATACAATGTAATTGTAAATGAGGTCGAGGGTTTGCCCGATCTGTTCAGGGGCAAGAGTTGTAGAGGGTATCAACGATTTAGCGACATTAAAGCCTGCGCTTGTGCAGGAGCGGTCTGAAAAGAATGAGATAAAGCCTACGGAGGTTTCTGTCGGCTCATCTGGTGAGCAAAGGAAATGACATCAATGAATCTATTGATTATTTTAATCGAAGAATACAACACGAATTAAAAAAAGAATACGGTGATGTTGATTGCTTTGACTGGACGGATACTGTATCGGTTTTGGGCGAGATATTCGACGTTAAAAAAACACCCTTTATTTTTATAATCGACGAGTGGGATTGTATTTTTCGGGAGCAGAAGGAAGATAAGACCGCTCAGGAAGCATATCTTAAATTTTTGCGGAATCTATTGAAAAATCAGCCGTATGTTGCGCTTGTATATATGACCGGAATCCTGCCTATAAAAAATATGTCGACCACTCGGCGCTCAATATGTTTGACGAGTATTCTATGACCGATACTGAACCGCTTGAAGAATTTACAGGCTTTACAGAAAACGAAGTTAAGATGTTATGCAGAGATCATGACATGGATTTTACAGAAACAAAAAAGTGGTATGACGGATATAGTTTAAACCAACTGTCAATCTACAATCCGAAATCTGTTGTAGAAGCAATGATGCGGAAAAAATTTAATAATTATTGGACAAAAACAGAAACCTATGAATCGCTGAAAAAATATATTCAAATGGACAGCTTCGGGTTAAAAGATATTGTTACAAGATTGATTGCAGGTGAACACTTGCCGATTAACCCCAATAAATTTCAGAACGATATGACTACATTTAATAGTGCAGATGATGTTTTGACATTGTTGGTTCATCTCGCTTATCTGACGTTTGATTTTGATATGAAAACAGTTTGGATTCCTAACAGCGAAGTGCAGCGGGAATTTATCAATTCTATTGAGGACGGCGGTTGGGAAGAAGTTATGAAGGCAATAAGAATTTCAGACGAACTTCCTAACATAACACTCTACGAACTATCAGAAAGTGCAATAAACAGACGATTTTGCTATAAAAACAAAGAGTACCAAACTCCACGCTGAAAATGTGGAAGAATGGCACTCTTTTCTTTTAGTAAGCCTTTGGGCGATTCTCGTTCTCTTCTTAAATTTTGTGACAGAATAAAATGGACAAATCCAAAACGACCTTATGCCGATATTACAAAAAAAAGATTAAGTATCAAACTTTTAAAAGTCTGATACTTAATCTTTTTATTACATATGTAATTGTTGATTTACAAATTTAACGTACAGT
The DNA here is from genome assembly GCA_023664445.1 of Clostridium sp. GTDB lineage: Bacteria > Bacillota > Clostridia > Oscillospirales > Ruminococcaceae > Porcipelethomonas. The sequence goes on from JAMPFN010000053.1 coordinate 13,086, forward strand.
CCGTTTTGTTCCAATAATTCCTGATGTGTTCCTTTTTCAGCAATTTGCCCTTTATCCATAACATAGATATAATCACAATTTTTGATTGTATTAAGTCTATGAGCAATAATGATACAGGTCATTTTGTCAGAGAAGTTTTCAATCAATGCTTTCATACTGTTTTCCGTTACAGTATCAAGATTACTTGTTGCTTCGTCCATGATCAATACATCGGGATTTCTCAATAATGCTCTTGCAATAGCAAGTCTTTGTTTCTGACCGCCTGACAGATTATTTCCGTTTTCTTCAAGAACGGTATCATATCCCATAGGCATAGAATTAATAAAATCGTCAATACCGCATTGCTGACAAATCCCCTTAATCTCATCATCTGAGATATTTTCATTGCCCATTCTGAGATTGTTGTAAATACTGTCCGAAAACAAGAATATATCCTGTGAAATGTAGGATATTTTTTTTCTAATTGAATCAGGTGAAAATTGTCGGATATCCTTTTTTCCGACGGTAATTGAACCATTTTCAGGCTTATCGAATGACATAAGAAGTTTAACAAGTGTTGTTTTTCCACAGCCTGTTTCGCCTACAATTGCTGTTTTAGTACCTGATTTGAATTTCATTGATATATCTTTCAGTACAAGCTCTCTGTAGCCGTACCTGAAATCAATATTATTCACCTTAATATCACCATTCATTGATGAGATTTCCTGTTTTTGATTATCCTCAATATCAGCATCGAGTATATCGTTCAGACGCTCGGCAGCTACCATTGCTGTTTGCAATTCAGGCTGTAAATTAATAAGATTTTTTACCGGATCAATGAAATAACCAATGAGATAGTAGAAAATGAACAGATCAGACAGATCAATTATATTTTTACCACACAATAATGCGCCTGTCCCAAGAAGAATAACAACACCGATAGATTCAATGGCAGATACAAAAGACTCCTGAGTTATGTAGATCAATGCTGCTTTCACATTTTTATCGGCAAAATCATTGTATAACTTATGCGTTTTATTTTTTGCTGATGGACCGTAACCATACGCTTTTATTGTTTCAACGCCGTCGATCGATTCTTTTAAATAAGATGTAACTTTAGCTTCGTTTTCCATAATTTCATGATTTATATTTTTGATCGGATTCTTAAACGAAAACATAATAATGGCATAAACAATAATCACAACAGCGGTAATTAAAAAAAGCGTGTGATTAATATAGATCAGAAAAACACCACAGCCTATTGCCATTATTGTATCAAGCATAATTGTAAGCGTTGTTGTTGAAACAGCTTCTCTTATATTCTCCGTATCACCGAATCTCGACATATATTCGCCTGTTTTCCATGCACCATAAAAATCAGCAGGCAGATCCATAAGATGATCATAGTAATCCAGGGTAAGTGGAACATCGACTTTTTTTGCAGTCAACGAAAGCATATATCCTCTGAGAATATTGATAAAACACTGAAAAAGATATAATAAAATGACAGTTATACAGACTGTTTTTAAATTTTTAAAAACGATATCTATCTTATTCATAACAGATGATAATATTTCATCCACTGCGCTCATTTTATCTTCTTCGCTGTCTTCGATTACTTCATCTTCTTGAACCTCTTTGTCTTCATGATCGTCATGATGTTCATTTTCATACAATTCTTCATTGTATATAGTTTCATCTATTACATACTGAAATACAGTGACCCCGGACATATTAATAAGTGTAATAAACATAGAGATAATGAAAACATAGATCAGCATTTTCTTTTGCATAGTAATATAACGAAAGAACTTTTTGAAAGAACCCTTTCTTTCGTTTACAGTGACAAAATCCTTATTTTTAGTAAAGGTCATTATCTGACCCTGCCATTGAGATTTAAAAACATCAATAGATATTTTTGTGATTTTACCTTTAGACGGATCGCCTATCGTAAGCGTCTTGCTGTTGAATTTATATATTACTATAAAATGTTCGTAACCAATTTCGTTGATTATCCTTGCAATGAACGGAAATGTGATCTCTCCGGACTTAACACCGTCAGATAATTCTGAAAAATCGCCGTCCAATGCCTCGCCTTCAAGACCGATCATTTTTGCTCCATTCATCAGACCAATAAAATTCGTTCCTTGAATATCGACTTTTATAAATCTTCTGATGTCAGCTGTTTTGTATTTAGCGCCATAGTATTCGGCTATCATAGAGAGACACGCTGCTCCGCAGTCCCGTTCATCATGCTGTTGGATATGTGGATATTTCATAAACCCTCCAATACCAAAAGGACATCACATTTCTGCAATGTCCTTTTGAATTATTGCTGAATGCTGTGAATTACTTGTGAACCCTTGTGTCTGTATTATTTGCACCGTACTTGTCCATAGCCTTAGCCGTGAAGTGCATTGCTTCCATCTTTGGAAGAATATTTTTATTCTTACCAAACCAACGCTCGAAAGCAGTAGCTTTTCTTGTATAGCCGCAAATAGGGCATGTAAGTTTCTTTGACGAGCCGCCATTAGTCTGCATCATATCAGATTTTGTCATCTTTTTCATAAGATAACCTCCTTTAATAAAAATTTTTGTGCCTTTCGGCTATTGTATATTGCCCGGCTGTACGGTTAAAATGTATGTATAGAGCGCTGAACAGCGACTCTCAGCATCGAACGCACAGTTAAGCAATTAATACCGGATAGATCAGATGTAAACTTTTTTCTTATTGTTCCAATCTGTTCTTGACTGTTTGTCATAAGTAGTGACGAAGAACATATTAATGAATCGGCACGTTGTATGTCCCTGTCTTTTGCAGTGAGCATTCCATGAAAGAATAGACTTGACATAAATATCACGGCCGCCGCAGCCCTTACAATTAACACGATAATATGTGGATTTTCCGCCGTTTGCCTGCATCATATCAGATGTTGTCATCTTTTTCATAAGATAACCTCCTTTAATAAAAATTTTTGTGCCTTTCGGCTATTGTATATTGCCCGACTGTACGGTTAAAATGTATGTATAGAACGCTGAACAGCGACTCTCAGCATCTGAACGCACAGTTAAGCAATTAATACAAGAGAATGAGACGATCTTATCGTAAAAGACAATATTTTGCGAAAAGTCTATGGATATAAATATTAAGTTTTCAAGATACTGTTTTTTAAAAATTCATGCTGACCTGCTTCATATAGGCTCTTTTCTGCTCAAAAGAGGAATGAACATACAGATTCAACGTGATTTCTACGGAGCTATGCCCTAACAGCTCGCTCAACGCTTTCACATCAAATCCCCATTTAATGCAGTTTGAGGCAAAAATATGGCGCAGAGAATGAAAGTGAACTGACGGCAAATTTGCGTTTTTTAATATCTTAGCAAAGCGGTATTGCATAGTTCTCGGTTCAACAGGATTTTTTGTTCCAGAAAGAATATGATCATCATCATTGCTCCTGAATTTTTTCAGAAGATCCATCATACAATCCGGAACAGGAATTTCTCTGTACGAACTTTCACTTTTAGGTTCGGTAATGATCAGTTTGGTTTTAGCAAAAATGGATTTACATTGTATTCTCTGTATAGTTTTTCTGACGGTTAAAATCCGTTTTTCAAGATCTATATCTTTCCATTGTAATGCACATAATTCACCTATTCTGATACCCGTTGACATAGAAAGAGCAATTCCCAGCGTTGTAAGATTCTGATTATCCGCAATATACTGCTGTAATTTTTGCTGTTCATTATCATCAAGCAAGTCAATTTCTGATTTTTTCTTTTTCGGCATAGAAATACCGTTCAGCGGATTGAATATGTGATACACACGGACAGCATACTTGAATATCGACTTCATCAGTACAATAATATCGGAAACATAGCGGTTTGATAAACCAGACGCAAGCTTTTCATCAATAAAACCGATAATATCCCTATCGTTAATAGAATCGACGCTGTTATTCCCGAATTTTGGAAGGATATGTTTCTCTGCCTTCATAAGATAATTTGCAAGGGTAGATTCCTTAATACGATGCTTATTGTTTTGAATCCACTCCCGAAACACTTCCGAGACAGACTTAGAACAATTGTCAGATTGCTCCTGACGGTAAATTTTCGTTATTTTTTCCTCAACAGCTTCTCTCGAATGAGCAAATACATATTTAAAACGATATGATCCGTTTTCATTTTTACCCTTTGGGATCCGTCCTTCCCATCGCCCATCCTGTCTATGATAAATATTAAACTTTCCCATCATCTTCTCCTTTGTGCATTTTCAACAAAATCAGACATGATTTTTTTAATTTTTAAAAATCATAAAACTATTGACTGTTTCTTTCAAATGTGATAAAATAAAGATAGAGATGAGAGATTTATATCTTTTCGCAAAATATTGTCTTTTACGATTGTCGGATTGCTTAATGCTTTTCGACTTTTTTATTTTTTACTCTTCAAATTACTATATCACATCTTCTGTTTTTATTATAATTTATCAATGCGCTGATACTGCGCTTTAAGTGCGCTGGATTTGTGAAAAATGAAAAGCTCCTTACGGTTAGTTGTTCGTAAGGAGCTTTTAAGTTTTTTTCATTTGTCTGTATATTTTTAAAGAATATTTC
>JAMPFN010000054.1 GCA_023664445.1 Clostridium sp.
GTATTCCGTTCCCGCTTCTTCCGCCTCAAAACAGAGCGTACCGTCAGAAGCCGTTTTAAATACAAAATATGCTCCGTTGTAAAAAAATCTTTCGCCTTCATCGGGAATTTTTCCCGTGATCTCGGCAAAATACTGCGCTTTTGTAGCGCTCTGCCTTACGATCCCGAACTGCGACGCTATTGCGTCGAGATATTCTCCCTGAGCCGTATCGGGTCTGGAAAGAGAAAATATCAATTCGAGATCGGTATAAAATTTCGCTAACTTTAAAATTATTCCCGAAACCGCGTCATAGAAAATACTTCCGGGTCTTGTGTCGATATCGTCAGGGGCGTTGTTTAAAACGTCCTGTAAAAGATTTTCGTATGTTTTATCTTCAAACAATTAACTCACCTCAATTCAATGTGTCCCCGGGGGCACAGATCAGATGACCGCATCTATTTGCGTATCTCCGAAAATGGTATCGGCTTTGAATGAAATATAGGCTGAATCGTCTTTGAATTCCATTTCAAAATCATATATTTTCAATATTCTTGTATCAGGCGACAGAGCGTCCTCGATCATTTCCGGTATGGCGGTTTCCAGATATTCACGGGTAACATCCTTGTCGTATAATGCGCTTTCGGCTTCGCAGCCGTAATCGTCGTCGTAGATAAGGTTATTGAAACGTCGGGTCAGAACAGCCTTTTTTATAGCCTGATTTACAGACTCCAAGCCGTCGATCATGCCTGATATCCTCCCGGATTCAAGGTCAAGGGCATAGGTTTTAGAGGGCTTTTCGTTTTCCTCTGCAATATCGGTGATCGGTATTTCTATATCAACCGCCATATTTTTCACCGCCTTTCAAGCGCATAGTAGCTTTTGCCGTTGTTGAATACAAGTATGTGTATTTCTTCACCAAGCGCAAGAGGCGTATCTCTGAATCGCTTTGAAAGTATAAGGGTACTGCCGAAAATTTTAAGCTTTTCATCGTTTACGCCTTGTACTTCAAGAGGATCTTCTGAAATAACTCTGCCGAGTATCACCTCCGGCGGAGGCGGCATAAGTTCTCGTATGAGCTTTATAAGGCTTGTCTGATCTTCCATATATACCTCCTATACCGCATTAAGCGTTAAATTCATTGTGTGTTTGTTTCCTTTGAAAGTATGGGCGTCCTCGTCGACATAGAACGACCGTTTTATACCGAGAGGGCTTATGATCGTATACACGCAAGCCCCCGAAACGATCTCCGGAATGCCGAACGCCTCAACGCTCAGGCTTATTTTGGGAGAGCTTTTTTCTTTCAGCGTTTCATCGATGCCTGAATTCAGCTGAGCGTCTGTCAGCTTGTCGTCTTTCTTTTCAACGTCCTGAAATATACCGATCTTACTTTCAAGAGAAGTATTTTTGCGGACTGCGAAAACAGTATCCTCGTCAGTATAAACCTTGATTCTTGTTTTAATATTCTCAATGCTTTTCCAGCAGGTGTATGAGATTATATTATTTCCTGTTTCAAGTACCCATTGCAATTGGTTATCAATGCGTTTCACAAGGCTTAGCACGCCCTTATCCGAATGCATAAAATATCTTGTTCCCGTTGCTTTGAAGTCCCGGCTCGCAGCGTCCTGAATAACGTCCCATGCGGTAGTTTTAGACTTTGTAAGCTCGGGTATCTTGTAGCTTGTATCTGCAACGGAAGAATATTTCAGCTCAAAACGCTTACACACATCAATGAAAATGTCGTGAAGAGTTCTGCCGCTGTATACGAACGTGTCCTTGTTGTTAGCGAGATAGATCCCATTGTCATAAGCGGTAATCGGCATTTTAAAGCTGTCAGACTGCTGCTGCGACATTATTATTCCGCGGAACAATTCAACTTTTTTATAGCTGAATACGAGGCGATCTCCTCGCGTTACGTCAATATCGGCGGTTTCATTTCCGCATTTATCGCTGTCGACAAGGGTGACGCTCAACGAGCGTGCGGCAGAGCCTTTTCTGCCTTTCCACTTAACGCTCTCCGCAAGGTCTGAAATATCGTATGCTTTCCCCTGCTTGTACAAGATCAACGTAATATCTTTCATTTTTTCGCCTCCTATGCTATGGTATTGTCAAGACCTGTCCCGGATAAATCAGGTTTGGATTTGCTCCGATAATATTTTTGTTGGCTTCATAAATTTTTTTGTATTTTGAACCGTCGCCGTAAAATTTCTTTGCGATATTCCAAAGGCAATCGCCTGAAACTACGGTATAAGTTTTCGGGGTTTCTTTTGTACTTACCCTTGTCTGAGTCTTTTTGGAAATCGAAGCTTTTTTATTGTTTTTGTCAAGAGAAATCTGCCGCGGCTTTACGCTGCGGTACTCTTTAAGAGTAAGCGAATATTCGTATGTGCCTACGTCTCCGCCCTTTTCGGAATACTGAAAGCTGTCAATAATAACGTTTTTCGTTATATTCCTTCCGGTCAGCCTGAATTTCAATACCGAGCCGTATTTAACAAACCATTCTATCGCCATGACGTAAATATACGACTAACGGCGCAGCCTTGAAAATACTGTGCCGGAAAAATGCTTGAAAATGAGATCTGAGCCGCTTTTATTCCGTTCGGAATAATCACATCGCCAAGTCCGCCCACGAAGATCGATTCTGTATTTGCGGAATCCTTGATCGTGATCTGTTCGGGATTCACGGGCAGCTGCAATTTAGATTTTCCGCCGTTCGTTTCAAACCAAAACTGGTATTTGTCAGTAGTCATAGCTTGAATCACCTTCTTCCAACTTTTCAACTGAAATAATGCTTGCGAGCGCGGGCTTTAAATTGTCAACCACGATTTCAAGAACATCTTCTTTGCTGATACTGTCGTTGGATTTTACGACTATCGGTTCGCCGCCGTTGATGTTTATCGTAAATTCTTTCTTTGAAACAGTTTCGGAATACTCGCTGCTTTCAGAATACCTGTAACTGCTCGCGTCCTCGGAGGTTATTCTGTCATCATCATTCTGAATTCTGAGCGATGGATATGAATTGAACACATCTTCGAATTTAGAAATAATGCCGTCAAGTAAAGATAGGTCAACAATAACTCCTATTGGCTCGGTATTGATCATATCAGGAACGGTATAGCTTGTATCTGTACTTACAATTTTCCTCTCCATATCTGTAAAGGCGCTATCCATTTTTTCAAGCAGCGAAACAACTTTTGTATCATCGTAACCGACGCCCTGTACGGAGCTGTAGTTGTTGATGATCTCCGTATTCTGATTGCTGTTGAAAGTAGAAAACTCTGTTGAATTTTCTGCCATAAGATTTGTATAATCTCTGCCTCCTAAATCTGAAACTGCGGATATAATGCGGTTGGTTTCAGAGGTAGGAAAAACTGTGCTTCCTGCCTTGCCGACAATGAGCTCCGGTCCTTCTTCGCCTGCTATAAATACGTCGGCAGAATTTGTCGTACCTGCTGCGTCTGCTTCGTAAACTTTCGGACCATATACGCTGCCGCTTGCGCTTACATCAACATTAATTGTAGCGCTTGCAGATGCAAGAACTACTGATACACGGTCTGCGATATTCTGAGCCGCAGTTACAGCCGATTCCCCACATTGAGTTATCTCTCTTGCATAAGCGTTAAGAGTGTTTTGGGCGGACATGACTGCATCTTTCGGAAACTCCATTGTTTCAGCTAATTTTTTCACATCGGCTTGCATATTCTTATTTATTTCGTCCAGCTTTTTCGTATATTCTTCTTGAATATCTGCTAAACTATTGGTTGTTTTATCTTTAACATCGGCAAGTTCGCCGAAGGCTTGATTAAGCTCGCTAACTTTGGCGGCTGCCGACGCCGAATCCATGCCGCTCAATTCGTTTGCAAAAGCTACGGCTTGTTCAGGGTCAAATTTGTCCCACTTTTCGCCAAGCGTTTCTCCTGCTTCTGCTGTATTTCGGAGCGTTCCGTCTGCCGATTCAAGAGATGTATTGAACGAATCGATAGATACAATCCCGTTTCTGATTGCAGATGCAAGCTGCTGTCCGGCACGAGCACCAAAAGTATCAACAGCTAATGCGGTCGCCTCTGTTGAATTTTCCATGCTTGCTATCTTATTAATTACATTCTGTAGCTCGGTTTCTGCGTTCTTTCCGTCATTGGTAAAGTTGTTTACAGCGGTACGCATAGCCGTAATCGCCGTTGAACTGTTTATTCCTGCAAGCTCAAAATCGGCTAACAACTGAATTGCGCTGTCAAGACTTAACCCGACTTCCTGAAACGATGCCGCACCGCTGATAAGGGTATTACTCAGATTATCAACACTTATACCCGAAATCTGTCCGGCGTAGGCAAGACGGTCGAGTATGCTTTCCACGCTGTCTGCTTCAACGCCCCATTGGTTCATGACCTTTGTGACATTCTGGACAGAACCTACCACATCAGAGCCTGTAATTGCGGCATAATCAAGGAAAAGTCCTGTAACGTCTGTAAGCTTATCGCCCGTCAGAGCCATTCGGGTATTTATCTCGCCAATTGCTCCGGCAGTCGTATTCAAGTCCTGGTGATGCCCTGAATATGCGTTCATCATACTCTGTTCCAGTCCGTCAAGAGCCTCGCCTGTCGCACCTGTTGCGTTTACTACAACTTTCTCAGCTTCACTAAATGCGTCTGCAAGTTCATAAGCGGATTTGGCAATATCGCGAACTTCATCAGCAATTTTTGAAGCTATAACCGTTCCTGCCAGAGCTTCAATTGCGTCAATGCCTTTTTTACTGCTTTCATCGGCGGATTTTCCTGCTTCGTCGGAGGCTTTTGAAAAATCCTCCACAGCTTTTTTAGCGTTATCCTCTGCGGCAGTTAAATTAGCCGACGCCTGTGCCGCTTGATTCTGTGCGGCTTCAAGTTCCGCAGTATTTGTTGTTCCTGAAATTATTACGTTATCGTAATTTTCCATAGCTGCTTTAGCTTGATTCTGAGCCGTTTCAAGCTCCTGTATAGCCTGAACCGTCGCCTTGTTTGCAGTTTCAAGTTCCGATTGCATTTCGGCAGATATAACACCGCTGTCGGCATACGCTTCCATTTTTGAACTTGCCTGTTCAAAAGCACTGCTAAGTTCCTCATGAAAACTTACTGCATTTTCTATTTCAGAATTAAGTTTACTTGCCGCTTGCTCACACTGATTGAAAACATCAGTTTCAGTGTACAATGCGTCAGCAGATTTAAGCCCCATTTGTACAAGCTGTTCCGTAGTGTAAACAGCTTCGAGAGCCGATTTATCATAATTCTGTGCCGCTGCTGTCCAGTTGTCAACTGACGATACCGCTTCATTGGCAGAGTTTCCGATCCTGTTCATAGAATCCGAAAAATCACTTGTGCCTGACAAAGCTGTATTTGCTGCATTACTGACGCTATTAAAAGAATTTGCGGTATTATTGAGAGAGGAAACAACATTTGAAGCTCCGGAGGCGGCGGTTTCCATAGCCGTACTCAGAGAGTTTTTTGCGCTTTCCCATTGTCCTATCATATTCCTGCCGCAATCTGCCATACTTGTAAGTCTGTCGCTCATTTCATCAATAAGACTGAATCTGACTTTTAACCCGGCCATTTATACCGCCTCCTACTTCTTTTTCATAAATGGGATAACCGTATCGTATCGGCAAGGGTTTTTCATTTCGCACACTTCCGACGCTATGTAGAAAAGCTGCTGTTTCCTTGTCATATTGCAGAAATCTTCCATGCGAAGATTGTGCCTTTGCCAAAGAACGTGAGCCCAATGTGCAATAGTACCCTTGTCGTTTATCAGTTTTTTGCTTCTTCTATCAGCTCCTCTTCATCAATGCCGAATGAACCCAGACCGTTTACGGACATTACCATTCTTGCAACGTACTGATATTCCGCAGCTTTTCTGAACACCTTTAGCGGCATTTCGGTTATGTCAACGCACTTGTGAAAATCCATTATCTCGGGGGCTTTGAGGTTCGGGAACTTCAAGGCTTCAACGATGAGGCGGCGCATCATCTTTTCGCTGTCTTTTTTTACCTTATACGCAACATCGCCGTTAGAAGCGATAATTGGGTTGCCTCTTTTGTCCGTCGCAATTCTGCGCTCAGTATATGCGTCGGTTATCTTCTGAATTTTTTCCTGGCTAAGAACCTCAATGTCAAGTGGAATGACGTTCCCTTCCTCGTCCTTGAACCTTTCAATGCCCTCTACCGAAATTATTTCCGGTTCATCATCGCTCTGCATAAAGTATTTTAAATCTTTTTTCATTGTTTTTTCCTCCTTAAAGAATTACGTCCTTAATGTTAAATCCGATAACTTCCTCAACAAATTCGCCGCCCGTATCAATCGAAATAAGAGAAAGATCGCCGGTCATAACACAACCTACGGCGGTTATGGTATGTTCCCCATGTTCGGCGTAGTAATCGCTGTTTTTGTCGGTCATTACTCCCTGAAGCTTGATCTCAGGGGTGATACCGGTTTGCATATACTCCCTGATCTTATCTTCAAGGAAGTTTGTGGAACGATAGCGCGTCATCGTTGCGGTAAAGCTTCCGCCTATCCAGCGTGAGCTTGGGGTTTGATCTCCGATATAGGATGCCGAAGCAACTTTAGGCGTGAATTTGATTTCAAACTTGATGCCGTCAAGTACCTCGATACCGTCTATAAAGGCTTTGCCCTGAGTCAGCGCCATAGGATTTCTGTTGAATTTCATTCTATTGTCCGCCATAATCCAAACCTCCCTTTATTATCTTGTAGATATTGTGAAATAGAGCTTCTCAGCGCTGTCTACGGGCTGAACAGTCACATTGAAATATGTCGAATCGCCGATTGAATTTTCCTTATCAACAAGAAAATCCGTTTCATAATCGACATTTATAATTGTCCCTGCCGTGATACCTGCCGCATAAGCCGCAGCCTGAGTCGTTGTCAGCTCGTTCCTGTACGCTTTTTATCTCGGTATACTCCTTTACCTCGGCAGGCGTTATCCATGGTCTGGCTGCCATTATTGCTGTAACTCCGTCATTGCAGGGCTGCCGTATTCAATAACGCCTTCAAGTTCTTCCGCAGGCAGTTCCTCTCTGAGCTTATCGATCATAGCGTCCCTTTTTCTTATACCCTTTAAGCTTACATTTTTGTATGCAGCAAAGGTTTCAAGCTCTGATGTGTTCATCTCATCGAGAGACTTTCCGCCATAGGCATGAGAAGTTTTCTCATATTCGCTATTGTCAGATTCCTCTTCCTCACTTCCCGAAACATCTTCAAAGTAACCTGTTGCAAGAGCCTTTTTGTATATATCCTCGTCCTCCGTGAATACATCGGGCTTTTGCTTTGTGGCGGATACGATGCCCCTGTATGATAGACCTTTTGAAAGTTTAATATGATACATACTGCGCCTCCTTATTTAATACCGGTAATGATAGCCGCTGCGTCAAGTTCCTCAATGATCGGATCGTAATCAAGATGAGTAACGTAGAAACGCTTATCCTGCATGATTGCTTCCTTACCCTCGATCGTTTTTCTGATTTTCACATCGTATGTATTGACAACGATAAGATTTTTCGGGTCTGTCAGCAAAATAGTATCATCGCTCATAGACGGACACTCAACAACCTTGATTTTTGCCGGAGAAGTATAGATATTTTCGGGAACTGCACCGCCCTTGCCGATCACCTGATTAAGCAGATACAGTTCCCATTCCTGCGCACGCCTCGGGGACATAAGCCAACGGAGCTTTCCATTGTTGTACTTGTTCGGAATAGCTTTAAGGACATTGTAGAACATATCAAGACTCATTTCTGTTTCGCTTGAAGCGTCATAAATATGACCGCCGTTCTTGATTTGTTTTATCCAGCCGTCGTTGATTTTCAGGAAGTCGTAATCGGTGTCGTTGCTGTTAGTATCTTCATCACCGTTGAGATACAGGTCTTCCATATCAATACCGAGCTGCATCGTCATAAGGTTTGTGATGATAGTTTCGAGGTTCTGTCCCTCGATATTCTCTCTGAGAGTTTCTTCTGTTATCTCCCAAGGCAGACGAACAGCGGTAGTGCTGTACTCGATATTGGAAGTATTTACGCTTGCTCTGTAGCCGTCGTCTGTATTCTCGGTCTTCTTGCGGACAATACGTGATGCGATACCGATTTTATCAATTTCGCCTGTCTTGGCAGTACGCATTTCGCGCCGAATAAGTCCGCCGAGATTAGTTGCCTCGAACGTTTGCTGAATGAATTTTCTTGCCTGTTCGGGATTGAGCAGACCGCCTCCGGAAAAAGTTCCGGTCTGAATAGCTTTATTTATAAGCTCTGCATTTGTATACATCTTGTGTTCCTCCTTTTAGATCACAGCAGACCGGACAGATAATGTTCGCTGTCTTTCTTTACTGCCTGTGCGTCATTGAGATTAGTAGGGATTCCTGCCGCTTTGCGTATAGGCTCTACCGCCTTTTCGACAGCAGTATCTATCATCTCCTGCATCTTCGTCATAAACCTTTCGGTTTCAGATACGGGAGCAGCGTCAGGTTTTTCGGGTTTCATAGCCTTTTTAACAGCCGCGTTCACCATATCTGAAAACATCTCAGGTGAAAACTGCGTAATAGGGTTATCCGCCTTTTCAATGGACTCTGATTTTGCCAGATTTACAAAGGCTTTTGCAATACCCTCCGCAATGCCCTCCTGTAAGAGTTTCATATCTTCTTTGGTCACTTCTTTTTCCTCCTTGTCATTATTTTCATTTGTGGTTTCGCTATCGTCATCGGAGTCCTCTTTGCCGGATTCGTCAAACTCTTTTAGAAATTCTCCGAGGCTTGAATATATACCCGAAAGAGTTTCTTTATTTTTCCCCGATATCTTTTTACCGGCTTTTTCAAGCTGCTTTAAATCGGGGGCAATAGCCTTTGTGATTATCTTCTCATTAACAAGAAGCTCTGTTACAATGCTGTTGAAGTCTGACAGACACTCGCGGATTTTCGTTTCATCGGTTTCAAATTCAGCCTTGTTTTCGCTCCAATCAAACCTGTATAAACAATCCTCGAGAGCGTATACAGCATTCCAGAATATATCGCGTTTACTTGTGTCGCCGCATATTTCTGCAACCTTTCCCTTTATAACAGTCTTGAATCCTAAAGCTTTTGCAAGCTTTGAGAGAAGTCCCTGCTTGTCCTCATTTTCTTTCGTTACGCTTTCAAGGTCAACATCTTCCTCACTATATTTACCGGTACCGCCCATAGAAAAACCTGTTATCTCACCTTTAGTGATCTTGTTCCATATATCGCTGTCGCTGATTTCGGCAGTAACAAGCCAGGTGCCTTTGACAATTTTTTCACCGTCTATCTCGGTATCGGCTTTCTCTACCCAGTTTTCGACTACGGAAATACCATTGTGGGCTTCAAAATTATGCTGTATATCCACAGCGTCACCGTTCTTGGCGAACCAGTAGCAGGCTTTCTGTATCTCATCAGCCGTCATAAAGTCTCCCTGGGAATCCTCGACAAGCGGCTCATATACGATACCTGTTACATAGTGATTATCTGCTTTGATGATCCTGCCCGTCGTTTTCCAATCGGCATTACCGTCATCTGCTTTTGTGATGAGGAACTGCCTCTTATTGGCTGCTTTATCGACAAGTGAAACAAAAGATATTTTTGCGTCTTTTATCTCATAAGCTTTTTTGATTTTACTTTTCAAGATTTTCACCGCTTTCTTCTTTTAGCAATTATAATAATTATAATCATACATATCATTTTTCAGCCATTTTTACCACTTCCTTTCTGATGATTCATAACATGTCGGGAGATTCTCAAATTTGTGTCCCCGGGGGCACAAACTGAATTATTTCCCTTCGTATTTTCTCTTTTTATACGCCTCGCATATAATATCTGCAAAGGAGTTTACGGCTTCGCTCTCCTTTTCAGCATACATTTCTGCTGACCTGTCTATTATGTTCTGTTCAAGCTCTGTACCCAGTTTCAACAGCTCCTTCATATCCTTAAAGGTCATCTTGCTTTCGTCTGCCTCTCCAAACGCTTTAAGGGCTTTGGCTTGTATTGCCCTTGCTATTTTCAACTGCTGAGCTATCATTTTTTCTTTTTGTTTTACTACGTTTTTACGCGCTTCGTGTTCAAGCCAGTTATCGTATAGCCTGACTCGTTCTTTCCACTCGTATTTGGTTACCCAGCGGAATACTGCTTGATATGATTTGCCTATTTCATCGCATACCGCCTTTATACTCCTGTTTTCCGTCATATCACGGTAAATTGAGAATGCCTGATATACCTTTTCAGTTTCTCCGCTCCGGCGTTCCCAAGGCTCGCCTTTCCATTTTGGCACAGCTTACTCTCCTTGCCGGCATACGCATCATTTGTAATCTTTCAGCCTGTATGCTTTTCCGTATTCGCGCTTGTCATTTGTCATAATACGGAGAAAATCCTCACGGCTGAAATCTGATAGTCTGAATACCTCTTCCGGTTTCATTCCAAGCTCTTTGCATATTTCCTTTGTGGTCTTGCCCTCGTCAAGCAATGTTTTTACAATAGCTTTCATAGGTTCAAGAAGATGCGTACCCCTTGCCCTGTTGTGCGTTATGGTGCCGTATACATCCTCGGCGTGATCTTTGTGTTCTACAATTACAACAGGGATCTTGCCGCCGAGCTTTGATCTGAGAGGCTCGCGTCCTGCCACGGTCCATCTGTGAAATCCGTCAATGATCGTATAGTCCGGTCTTACCACTATAGGCATTGTCCAGCCGTTTACGAGTATTGACTGCACGAGCAGTTCCAAGTTTTGCTCGCTTACTTTGTTAGGATTGTAGTTGTTGGGCTTTAACATATCCCGTTCCACAAATTTAATATTTTGGAGAGGGGACAGCAAATTGTCTGAATATTCGTGTTTTACTCCCAATTCTTAGCTCCTCCGTTTTGCTTGAATACATTGCCGTGCAGATTCATTGTCACGGCTCTGAGGGTACGCAGCTTCGGGTCGCCTGCGACAACAGCCCCATATAATCTCTTATACTCGGTTTGAGTTACATAATGAGAATATTTCAAGAGGGCATGTTCAATACCCTTTTTGAGATTTTTCATAGTTTTGCTTTCAAATCTCCATTCCTCTTTGAGTATCTGAAAAAGCTTTGCCTTATAGTTTGTTTTCTCGTCAGGATCAACCTGTTTGCTTTTCTTTTGTCTGCGGAACAGCTCCGTATCATAGTAAAGCATAGCCATATATGCGTTTGGCTCTCTTCTGCATATCTTATCAAACAGTTCAGGGTAGAATTCGCACATATTCACAAGATGACCGATAGTGTCGATAGAGAAAAACTGTGATATTCTCATTCTGTTCTGTCCCACTCCGACTTGATACATATACTTGTATGCGTCCGGAAAATCAAGGTTATTATCCCTTATATACTGCCATACATCGGTATCTTTCCAATCATATATGGGATATATTTTGTTCTGAGACTTCATTTTTGCGAGATACTGGTATCTCTGTACACTTTCCGAAGCTCTTACGCCTACGATATTTACCCTGCCCTTATTCAGCTTGTCAAACAATCTTTGGTAGTTATCCTTGCCTACTTCAAGTAATGGGTGACTTGTTATAGCAAAGGCAGGGCGTTTTCTTATCCACACGTCTTTCTTTCTCTCGTCCCAGCATATAAAACTTTCATCGCTCGATAACCGGTTAAGACAGTTGAAATGCCTGACCTGTACGCACCACCAGTTGAATTTAACGCCTATGCTTATCCATTGAAGCCGCATATTGAGCGCTGTTCTTTCTACGCATGGGTAAATAGCCTCTTCGTCCACAAAGTCAACCACAAGCTTGCTTTTGTCTATCTCTCCCGATCGGCACATCTTGAATATAAGATCATTTAAGCATATAGAATCTTTTCCGCCGCTTGTTGAGAACGAGATCCGTTGAGCGGTTCTGAATATGTTCCGTATGCGTTTTCTCGCTGCCGTTACAACATCGAGTTTTGAATATTCTTTTCTAATCAATGTAAATCACTTCTCCGCAGTTCGGGCAAATTATTTTATGCCTGTTATCCTCGGCAGCATGGTGAGTTTCGGGAGGCATTTCCTCTGTACTGTTTCCCGTTTCTTCTGATACAGAAGCGATACTGTTCTGTGCTTTCATAGCCGGAGGTTCGGGGCTTGTTATTGCTTCATCTGTTATTGTGCCATAGTCGGCGACCGATTGCTCCAGTTCCTCTACAGTAGCTGTAAGCTGACGGAGTACATCCTCGTCAAAGCCGGGTATATCGTAATCGTCATCTGATACTATTTCCTTGATATAGTTTTCTATCTCGGAATAATCGTCAGCTCCAAGGGAATACACCTTGTTGTCCGAGAGGATAAGCTTCTTTTTCTGCGTTTCGGTAAGACCTGTCATTCGATAGCATTCCACGCTGTCCATGCCGAGTTTCTGCAAGGCAAAGTATAAGCCGTTGCCTATGAGGATATTGTTGTCATCGTCTATTACCATTGCACGGGTTATACCAAATTGGCTTACGCTTTTGGCAAGCTCGTTTATCTGATTTTCGCCGTGCTTTCTCACATTTCTTTCGAGAGGTTTAAGCTCCGATATGTTTACTGTTTCTAATTTCATAATTTACACCTTTCAAGCAGATATTTTTTAGCGCCGGTAAGAGTCCTGCTTGCTTTTACAACAATTGACGGGTCTATCTCATATATCTCGTCCCAGACCTCGTTTTCGGTCTTATTCATCATGGCTCTTTCTGTCCATTCTCCCATAGCTATTGAACCTATCAGAAATCCTCTGTCCCATGAATAAAACGGCGACAGCTCAATGTTGTTGTATCTGATATACGCTAAAAGCTGTTCGGCATTCCATTCGGCTAACGGGCTGTATACGTCATATCCTCCTGCTTTACTGTCGATATATCCGTTTGCCTTCGCTCCGCACCGATTGCCGTCCTTTATCCTTCTTCCTGTGATAAACAGGTCAAAGCCGTATTTTTTTATGTCGTCTTTCTGCCGTTCCCATTTAGTAGACATCCACTTTGTTCTTGTATTACCTTTGCAGAACAAATACTGTGGGTGCTTTTCAAGGAATTCCAAAGAGTATTTGTCTATGATTTCCTCTATAAGTCCTTGAGGCTTATGCTCATCTATCCAATTTTTCAATGCCGGGTATTCGTTTATTCCTCTCCACATAACAGGCGTAAAAGCTATGCCGGACTTTTCAAGAACGCTCTGTAGAACTACGCTGTCTTTCCCGGCTACCCAGCCGGAGCATATATTTTTATAGAGAGACGTCACATGCCTTATGTGAGCGATAGTATTTTCCTCAAGCAGCTTTATTTCCTTTATATTATAAAGCTCCGTAGAGCGCTTGTAAGCGGCTATCCATTCCGAATTATCGGTTATATTCTGTTTCCTTTTAAGCATTTCTTTTTCCTGTTCATACATAGGGCTGTGAGTACATATGCAAGTATAACGCCTGATACCGTAAGGCTTATTATTCCCGGTATACTCATTACCGCTATCTGTCCGTCTGCCGCAAAGTATGTTATGACGCCTGACGAACCAATGACCGCTGGCAGAACTACCGCCGTTTTTCCTGATAGTGCAAAAGGCATAAGGAGTATTCCGACAGCAAAAGCAAACCGTATTACTCCGAAGCTGCTCCAAAGGCCTATCATTCCCATATTGATATACAAACCGAAGGACAAGCACACTACGAGCGATATTCCCGTTCCGATATTCTTGTTTCCTACCTTGTGAAGCGCTGCCGCTATCGAATCTATTGTTGATGTGGTAACGCCCAGTACGGCAATAAGGAGAAGTATATTCATAGCTTTATTGAACTTGAACAACGCCATTCCAAGTATAAGCAGCATATACAATCCAAACAATACGGCTCCTATGTTGTATGCCTTACCGCTTTTGTCCGCGTCGGCTCTCTGCCAATGCTGAACATCTCCTATCGGACCGGCAAAGAGTATTAGTCCGCTCCATATTCCCCAGGATATACCCGAAGGCGCAGTCGGCATAAAGCTTCGCAGTTCAGCTCCCGAAAACGTTCCGACAAGTAATATGCTTGCTATTGCCGCTATTGCCAATATCCATTGCGCAACGTCTGTTATTATACAGCTGCCACATATAGCTTGGTATACCAAATCTTATACTGTAGTTGATTGCAATAAGAGCTTTTTCCTTTGCAAGTTTGAAATCCTCAATGGATTCTCTTTTCAAATAAGCCGCAGCTAATACCATATTGCTTTGAATTATAGCTCTGTTAAAATCCTGCTTGAATGATATATCTGTCAATTCCTCTGCATTATGAATTATCTCATCATATTTATCTGAAGTATTATAAGTAAGATCGACTATTGTACCATAAATTCTATTGTTGATTTTAATTCTATCTGATTGATTTTCTTTAAGCAATCTATTAACTTCTTTTAAACTATTACAACATTCAAAAAGATTGTTAAGATAATAGTTTGGAGCGAGTTCGGTGTGCAATAACTGATAAGGAATCATCCATGCTTTTTTGTGCAATTTCCAATTCAAGTTTACTATAATCACAAGCCATACTATAGCAATTAAATTTAATAGATATTGCACATAGTCTATCCAACATATCAAATACAGTTTGAAGCTGTATTCTTCCTGAGCATATTTCAGCATAGACTTGAAAACCGTAAAAATATCTATTACATAGCTTGCAGAAAGCCCCTCTGCAAGCTTTTTATTTATAAATTCATTTAGTCTGCTTGCCGACAGATCGGCACACGGAATACCGCAAAATTCAGGAAGTATATGTTTTTCAAATTTTGCTTTATAGTTTGCAAAAGTAGATTCCTTAACACAATTTTGAACAGCATTTAGCCATTCTTCATATACCTTACCAACAGTGATGTATCTGCCCGAAAGATAACGAGAAGCCACCTCACGACCGATAAGCAGCTTTTTCTCGGCTTCATAATAGGTATTTCCGTAAACATAATGATACTGAGCTTTGCCATTATCGTCATATCCTACAATGAATTTGCCCATATACCGTCCATCTTTACGCTTTGTTATATTTATACTAAATTTTTCCATTACACAACCTCCAACCAGTATAATATGTACAAATTACACATACTTGCTATTTGCGTCATGTGCAAATCGCTGATTTTCAATATATTTCTTAAAATTTGTCGGAAAATTATGTATAATGATTTTATTGAATCTTGTATTGGCTTAAAATTATGTTGATACATGATTTCGTTAATTTTTCAGTTTTGAGAAAAGTGATATGATATTTCTATTCATATTATATCACGAGTTGGGAATACAATAAGCTTATTTCTTTCATTTCAAAATAAATTCAAGAGGTTTATTATAAGCAAGTATGATACTTAAAAGTAAAATTTACAGAGGTGAATTATATGACAAAGACAAGAATAAACAAAATAATAGCTGTACTTTTAACAGCAGTGATGACATTGGCATTTTTTGCGTATATGCCGAGAAATGTTGCGCATGCAGAATCACAGGTTGACGCGATTGTTTCTATTGCTTTGGCAGAGGAAGGATATACCGAAGGAGTAAATAATAACAATAAATACGGTGCAGCTCTCGGGCAAAATAATGTGGCATGGTGTGCATTATTTATTTCGTGGTGTGCAAGACAAGCCGGCATACCTGAATCAATAATAAAAACTAACGCTTGGACAGGAAGTATGGGTTCAAGCAAACGAACCGGAAATTTTGGTGGTCAATATTATCCAAAAGGAAGTATTACTCCGCAAAAGGGCGATATTGTATACTATGGTTGGGGCAGCAGTACCTCTCAACATGTTGAAATTGTTATAAGTACAAGCGGAAGTACTTTTACTTCAATTGGAGGCAACACCAAAGGCAATACAAGCACCTAAGGAGTTAGACGTCATTCTAATTATTCGTTTACTTCGAGTCAAGTTGTTGGTTATGAAAGACCGAATTATAGTGTGAGTTATGTTTACGCTCCAAATTCGCCAATACTTTCTATAAATAAACATTCAGGCACGCCAAATGATATTATAAGCATTACATGGAATACGGTAGAATACGCAGATTCATATTGGCTACATATTTATAGAAACGGCGAAGATTATATAAATCAAACGCTAAATCAGGAACTTTCATATTCTGCAAAATACCCTGTTGGTAATTATACGTTATGTATTGTTTCTTGTAATGGTATTGGTGAAACTATTAGTAGTGTTGATTTTTCAGTTTACGATTCTTCTCCTGAAAAGCCTTTTCCTCAAATAAATAAAAATATCTATTATACATATGAAATAGTAGAAATAACATGGAATGAAACATCTAATACAGATCATTATTGGCTACATAGCTATAGAAACGGTGAGGAATATGAAAATAAAGATTTATATAAATCCTTATCATATTCTGCAAAATACCCTGTTGGCGAATATACTGTATATATTGTGTCATTTAATGAATTGGGAGAAGCATTAAGCAGTATTAATTTTAATGTAATAAAGAAAGGTGACATCAACGGCGACGGAAAATTAAACGCAGCCGATGTAGTTTTTCTTCAAAAATGGCTTGTAGCAGTACCCGATGTGAAACTTGCTGACTGGAAAGCGGCTGACTTATGCGAAGATGGAAAATTGAATGTATTTGATCTTTGCATATTAAAAAGAATGATTATAAACGGTTGATAATAAAGTATGGGCGATGCCTTGCGTAAAAGCGTAAGGTATCGCCTTTTTTAATATATTCTTTTGTATCGGCATAAGATCATTTCAAATTTGTCGATAAAACAAAGTAAGACGGTAATGAATGCAACAGAAAAATTGAATAAAACATCTGAAAAAAGGGATATGCCATTCGAGAATTGAACTTGTATGGCATATCCTTTTATTATATGAATGTAAAAAAATGGTTTGCTATCCCTGTACCTCAATCATCAAAGCAACTCCGTCCTTGAATCCTGCCTTGTAAGCAGCTCTTGTTTCATCAGCAGAAGTTTCACTTTGCAGATCGCATAGCCTATGAAACATCTTGATCTGTTTTTCAGTCAACTGATCCTCAAACTCATCAGACAGTATCAGCCATTCCTCAGACGAATGTGAATCAGACGTACCGATAACACGGCAGTTGTAAATTTCATCTATCATAGTAGTAGTCCTTTCAGTTTTTCAAATTTTGCAGTTGTTATTATACCGATATAAAGCTGATTTGGAATGAGTGTCCTTAATTATTCTTCACAAAAGTTGACGATTATGACTTGTATGCGCTCCTTTACGCAGGAGAAGAAGATGAGGACGGAAACAGTACGATAACTCCCGAAGAAGCGGCGCAGGCTGCCGAAAATGCTCATGGCAGAGTTCAGCAAAACAGCGTTTCGGAAAAGCCTGATGAAATGGTGAAAGTTACTGAAAATGAGAATCAACCAGACGAAGAAACTCCTGCTAAAAGCAGTCCCATGAATATGACTGTGATTTACCTTGTAGTTGGAGTAATTGCTCTCGGCGCTGTCGGATTTTTAGGCTTCAAATTCCTCAAAAAACCTAAGAAAAAAGTAACGGAAACTGACGAGGAAGATGAAATTAATTTCTATGACGATGACGAAATCAACGAGGATGAATAAGAAATAAAGTGGAGGATAAGACAATGAGAAAGAGAGAATTTGTCGGGTGCGTGACCGCACAGGACATATCGTTCTTCGTTTTCAGAGTGATT
>JAMPFN010000055.1 GCA_023664445.1 Clostridium sp.
AGTTTCGCTCTCTGCGGAGAGCGACCAAAGGCTCTGCCTTTGGAATCCGCAAGCCTTTGAAAAGGCTTGACCTAAACTTTAGATTTGGCTTTTTCGACTTTCGGAAGCATGATTTTCTTTGGTTCGTTTCTTGCATCAAGGCAAGAAATGAACATACTATGCAAGTTTGTTATCACAAGCTAACAAATTTGCTAAAATCTCCAAAATGTTGTATAATATAAAATAAAGATATCTTTACATCAGAGGTGAGCATTATCAAAAAGGTGGAAATTTTTACAGACGGCGCATGTAGCGGAAATCCCGGTCCGGGAGGATACGGCGTTATTCTTCGGTTTGGAAGCCATGTAAAAGAACTTTCAGGCGGAGAGCATGAAACCACCAATAACCGCATGGAGCTTACAGGCGTTATATGCGGCTTGTCCGCGCTCAAAGAGCCTTGCGAAGTTACCCTTACGACTGACAGCAAATACGTTGTAGACAGCGTTACTAAAGGCTGGGTTTACTCATGGAAAAAAAAGGGTTGGATAAAATCAGATAAAAAGCCCGCGCTCAATGTTGATCTTTGGGAAAAGCTTTTGCCTCTTTTGGAAAAGCATAAGGTGGAATTTGTCTGGGTCAAGGGTCATGCCGGTCACCCTGAAAATGAAAGATGCGATGAACTTGCGGTAATACAGCGAGATAAACATTTATAGTTAAGAGGTTGTTGAAAATGGAAAAGAGATTTATTTATGCCGATAATGCCGCTACAACTAAGGTTTCAAAGCCTGTTCTTGACGCTATGATGCCTTATTTTACCGAGCGTTACGGAAATGCGTCGAGCATTTATGAACTTGGAAGAAGCGCGCAAAGAGATCTTGAAGCGGCAAGAAAAACCGTGGCGGAAGCTATAGGCGCAGACGCTTCCGAGATATATTTTACGAGCGGCGGCTCGGAGTCGGATAACTGGGCAATACGCTCTGTTTGCGAAAGGCTTTCGGCTAAGGGGAAAAAGCATATCGTGACTTCCGCGTTTGAGCATCATGCTGTGCTTCATACATGTCAGGCTCTTGAAAAACAAGGCTTTGAGGTGACGTATCTTCCCGTATATGAAAACGGTATAGTTAAGCCGGAGGACGTAAAAAACGCTATCCGAGGGGATACGGCTATCGTAACGATAATGTATGCAAACAACGAGATAGGAACATTACAGCCGATAGAAGAAATTGCCGCTGTATGCAATGAGAAAAAGGTCATTTTCCATACCGACGCCGTTCAGGCTGTCGGACATGTTGAAATAGACGTTCACGCACAGGGCATAGGCATGCTTTCAATTTCGGGACATAAGCTTCACGCGCAGAAAGGCGTCGGCGCGCTCTATGTAAGAAAGGGCATTGCGATGACGAATCTCATTTATGGTGGCGCACAGGAGCGTAACAGACGTGCCGGAACGGAGAATCTTCCGGCTATAGTCGGTCTTGCGAAAGCCATGGAGATAGCGTGCGCCGATATTGAGGAAAAAGGCAGAAAGACCGCTTTGATGCGCGACAGGCTTATCAACGGTATTCTTAAACTTCCTCGCACCCGTTTAAACGGCGACAGAGAAAAGCGTCTGCCGGGAACGGTAAATATTTCTATAGAGGGCGTTGAAGGGGAAAGCCTTTTACTTATGCTTGATTTAAACGGGATATGTGCTTCGTCGGGGTCAGCGTGTACTTCGGGTTCGCTTGATCCGTCGCATGTTTTGCTTGCGCTTGGATTAAAGCATGAGGTGGCGCATGGTTCGCTCAGACTTTCAATAGATGAGGAAACGACCGATGAGGACGTTGATTATATTCTTGAAACAGTACCAAAGGTAGTAAACAGACTTCGTGATATGTCGCCGCTTTGGGAGCGTATTTGTAAAGAGGAGCCGATGTAAATTGATTTTTTCGGGGATTTTTAAAAAGCTTTTTAAGCGAAAAGCTAAAACATACTTTCTTGACAGAGATGAAATGCGCAATCATGATTATGTGGAGGATAAAAGCAATCTCAACAGATCGGTATTTGAGATCGCTCATGCCGTTACTATCAAGGAACGCATGAGTCTTATTTCGGGATATGTAAGGCGCGGTTTTTTCAGAACGGGCGACAGTATCGACGTATGCAGTCCCACAAATGCCATACCTAAGTTTAACGCTATGATAATCGGCATAAAAACTGCGCTTGTAGACGTAAATAAAATAGGCAGCGGTTCTGAAGCGGATCTTATTATAGAACTGCCAAACAATAATTGTGAAATAGAGCCGGGCGATAAGGTTTATAAATATTAGGAGGTTTTCTTATGCTTTACAGTGAAAAGGTATTGGATCATTTTTCAAATCCAAGAAACGTCGGAGAGATCGAGGACGCTGACGGCGTCGGCGAGGTTGGAAACGCCAAATGCGGCGACATCATGAAAATGTATATCAAGGTTGATAACGGAACTATTTCCGATGTAAAATTCAAGACATTCGGATGCGGCGCTGCGGTAGCGACGTCTTCCATGGCAACAGAGCTTATCAAGGGTAAATCTATCGACGACGCGCTTCAGCTTACAAATAAAGCTGTCGTAGAAGCTCTTGACGGACTTCCTGCGGTCAAGCTTCATTGTTCGGTACTTGCGGAACAGGCTATCAAATCCGCGCTTTCCGATTATTATACAAGACAAGGTATCGATCCGCTTCCCATTGTTGGGGAAATAGGAGAATGTGAACATTGTCACTAAATATTAAAATAAAAGTTTAGGGTAAGTCTTTTCAAAGACTTGCCCTAAATTTTTGTTTTAAGAGAGTGTGGTATTTCTTTTCTTAATAAAAAAGCTCGGCTTTAAACCGAGCTTTTTTATATCAAATTCTGTTATTAGTGTCTGCCTATCATGCATTCTGCAACGTAAATTGCGTCGTAAAGATCAATGTCACCGTCACCATCTACGTCAGCCATTTTTCTCTGTTCTTCCGGAACAGCCTTGCCGATCATGATCGTACATATGATAATAGCGTCATAAAGGTCTGCTTTGCCGTTGCCGTCAACATCTCCCGGTACCGCAGTAACTGTGGCAGGCAAATTGTAGTCAAAGCTTCTTTCATTATTAATTGCATATTCATAAGCTGTTGAATCATTTTTAACATGCATTAATGTGCCCGAAGGAATTGTGTATGAACTTGAATCGATATAGCAATCCTTGCTTATAATTGAAATTTCCTTAAGATTTGAACATCCTGAAAATGCTCCTCTTCCAATAGAAGTAACGCTTGAGGGAATCACTACGTCCGGTATAATCGTATTTGCGAATGCATAAGCGCCGATAGTTAAAACTGTGTCGGGAATTGTAAGCTGTGAAAGTGTTGAACAGCCTGAGAACGCGCTTTCGCCGATATACTTAACGCCTGACGGGATAGATGCCGAACCTACGTGAGTTATGCCAACAAATGCGTAGTCGGCAATACCGATCGTGCCTTTTTGTACTTCAAGGGCAAAATTTTCCGTATCAAGACAGTATACAAGCCATGAATCGATATAAATAGAATGTTCGTCTTTAGCGACTTTTTTAAAGTCAACTGTATCTCTGAATGCATCTCTTCCGATATGTTTTACACTATTGGGGATCTTAATATTGGAAAGAGACGAACAGCCCTCAAATGCTGATTGCGCAATATCTTCTACGCTTGAACCAATTGTAACAGTAGCGAGATCCGTACAATCTGAAAATGCGCCTTCGCCAATTGTTTTTACGTTGTTCGGAATCTTAAAGGTTCTGAGTGAAGAGTTACTGTAAAAAGCATATTCGCCAATGTACTTAAGGGTTTCAGGAATATATGTTATAGATTCAAGTCCGCAGTTTGCAAGAGCTGAATCTGCAATACCAACGATATTATCCTTGATTTTTACCGCTGTTGTGCTGTAGCAGTCAACAAGCCATTTATCAACATACTGCGCGTTGTCGTCAGCCGTTTCCAATACGTCTGTATTGTAAAAAGCATCGACACCGATACTCTGTACGGAATCAGGGATATTTATGCTCTGAAGGCTTGTGCAGCCGCTGAATGCCTCGTCGCCGATAGATACAATCGAATTAGGAAGAGATATGAT
The DNA here is from genome assembly GCA_023664445.1 of Clostridium sp. Classification (GTDB taxonomy): domain Bacteria; phylum Bacillota; class Clostridia; order Oscillospirales; family Ruminococcaceae; genus Porcipelethomonas. The sequence goes on from JAMPFN010000055.1 coordinate 4,087, forward strand.
TGCAATACTTGTGCAATTTTCAAATGCTCCGGCTCCGATAGCTGTTACAGTACCGTATTTGTTTATGGATTCGGGAACGGTGATCGAACTGGAAGTCGGAGTGCAGTCTGTGATTGTAATCTGACCGTTAGAAACTGTAAATGTCAAATCGCCGAGTGTTTCTGCCGAAGCAGAGAATGATACTGCGCCTATACATGTTGTAAGAACGCATGCAGCGGATGTGATCGCGCTTAAGATACGTTTTGAAATTTTCATGTTTTAATTCTCCTTAATAAATTATAAAGTATGGATTTTTTATTTCCATATCTATTATACCATAAAATAAGAATATGTCAAAGCAGAAAATTACATTGTTTTTTACTATAAAATTATATAAAATCACTATATTTCACGTGTTTTACTGTTATTTATCAGAGTCGATAAGCTTCCAACAGCCCTTTAAATATACGATTCCGGAGATAACCGTCAGAGCTGCCGATATCCAGATCAGTATTTGTATTGCGGTATCGACGGCTTTTTTGACGCCGTTTACGGCAAGTCCGAACCATTCAAAGTCGCCCGATACCGCAAGATCCGCAAGTATCACAATGATAGCGGTCATTGTAAAGGCGGTCTTGAGCTTACCCCAGAACCCTGCGGCGATAACGACTCCGCTTTCTGCGGAAATAAGTCTTAGACCCGATACCATAAATTCCCTCGCGATTATTATGATGACGGGAACTGACGATATGATGCCGAGCTGAATAAACGCCGTCAACGCAGATATTACGAGGATCTTGTCTGCAAGAGGGTCGAGAAACTTTCCGAAATTGGTTACGAGATTGTTTTTTCTTGCGATATGTCCGTCCATGGCGTCCGTTATGGACGCCGCTGCAAATACTATAAGCGCAAGCGTGTTGTTAAGCGGTATTGCGTCCACGAACAAAAGCAGCAGAAAAAAAGGTACAAGCAGAGTTCTCAGAAGCGTCAGTTTATTTGGAAGATTCATTTTTTGTCACCTCTCCGATCAAGTCATAATCAAGGGTATCGGAAATATTTATGCTTACATATTGACCTATGGCGAGTTTTTCTTCGGCTGTGAAAAAAACCTTTCCGTCAATATCGGGAGCGTCTCCGGCAGTACGTCCGAACCAGCATTCAGCCCATTTGTCAAAGCCCTCCACGACGGCTTCGAGCGTTTTTCCGATAAGCGCTTCGTTTTTGCGGCTGTGAATAAGCTGCTGCTGTTCCATTATAATATCAGCCCGATGAGCGCGTATTTCCTCGTCGATCTGATTTTCCATTTTACCTGCGGCCGTGCCCTCCTCCTGCGAATAAGGGAAGCAGCCAAGCCTGTCGAATTCCATATCCTTGACAAACTGCGCAAGGCTTTCAAACTGTTTTTCCGTTTCGCCGGGAAAGCCTGTTATAAGCGTAGTCCGCAAAACTATTTCCGGTATTTTGGCGCGTATTTTTTCTATAAGCGTTCTTAGAGTATTTTCATCGCCGCCCCGATTCATATCGCGGAGTATTTTTTCATCGCAATGCTGTATGGGGATATCCATATATTTGACTATTTTCGGCTGAGATGCAATTACGTCGAGAAGCTTGTTGGTGATCCTTTCAGGATAGCAGTAAAGCACGCGTATCCATTTAAGACCGTCTATTCCGCAAAGCCTTTCAAGGAGTTCAGGCAGCTTTGACTCGCCGTAAAGATCCTCTCCGTAGCGTGTGGTATCCTGCGCTATGACTATAAGCTCTGTGACCGAATTATCCGCAAGCCACCGCGCTTCTTTGAGTATATCCTCCATAGGCACGCTTCTGAATCTGCCTCTTATCTGCGGTATTGCGCAGTATGAGCAGCAGTTGTCGCAGCCCTCCGCTATTTTCAGATAGGCGAAAAACGGCAGGGTCGAGATTATTCTGCCGCCTGTTACAGGAAGCTTTTCTTTGGGCGGAAATTTTACTATGCGCTTGTTTGCGAGGACGTGATCTATAACGTCGATTATATCCTCCTCGCTTCCGATGCCCACAACGGCGTCCGCTTCGGGGAAAAGCTCGGCGGCTTCTTCCTTGTATCTTTCGGAAAGACAGCCTGTTATGATTATTTTCTTTATTTTTCCCTCGTCTTTAAGCTTTCCGAGTTCGATTATAGTTTCTATCGCTTCCTCTTTTGCGGACTGTATAAATCCGCAGGTGTTCACAACAGCTATATCGGAAAGTCCAGGTTCTGTTACAAGTTCATAGCCGTGTTTTCTTAGCTTGCATAACATTCTTTCCGAGTCCACAAGGTTTTTTGAGCAGCCAAGTGAAACGAGTCCGATTTTAATTGGCATATATGATCTCCTTTTCTTTAGATAAAGCTATTCGTCTTCAAAATAATCGTTGACGGCTTCGTTTATATCGTCAAAGTCATAGCCCATTCGGGCAAGACCGTTTTTCACCTTTGCTACCGATTTTTTATCTTCGGGATCGTCAAGGTATGCGGCGTATTTTCTTTCTATAACAGACATAAGCCGATCATAAAGACCGTCCGTTCCGGCTTCTATGGCTTCGTCGGCGACGCTCCCTCTGATCCCCCTTTTGTAAAGCTCCTGTCTGACGCGTCTGGGGCCGTAGCATTTGCATATCATATAGTTGTATACTATCTGTTCGGCAAACCGTCTGTCGTTGATATAACCGTTTTTTGCCATGAAGTCCGAAACCTCATAGCATATTCGGTCGGGATAGTTTTTTTGCAGCTTTTCAAAAAGTTGTATGTATGAATAATCGTGTTCGTTTATGAGATACATTGCACGTCTTTTTGCTCGCCTTAAATCAGATGCGTAAAGTATTTCGGTCAGGGCTTCATGTTCGATCTCGTCGTCCTCATTAAGACCAAAACGGGCGATTATATCCCTGTTGAGATATATTTTTTTATTCCCGTCAATTATTACGCAAAACGTATCTCCCTTGTATTGTTTAATGGAATTTATTCTCATATCTTGTTATTCCGCGGGCGTAAATTCTTCAAAATCGTCCTCGGCGTTTACAACGGGATCGATCTCGTCAAAGCTGTCGTCGGGGCTTTCCTGAACCTCTTCAACGTTTGCCGCAGCTTCCGCAGCCTCTTCAAGCTTTGTTTTTTTCTTGGACGGCTTTGATATAGCCATGAATTTATCCTTGTTTTCCTTTATTTTTTCCTCGATCTCTTTCATAAGCTCGGCGTTGTCCTCAATAGCCTGTTTTGCGTTTTCGCGTCCCTGTCCGAGCTTGTTTCCGTTATAGCTGAACCATGCGCCGCTCTTTTTTACTATATCGAGATCGACGGCTATATCGATAACCTCACCCGAACGTGAGATTCCCTTGCCGAAAATGATATCGAATTCACATTCTTTAAACGGCGGAGCGACCTTGTTTTTCTTTATCTTTATCTTTGTCTGCGCGCCTATCGCTTCATTACCCGATTTTATCGATTCGCCCTTTCTTACGTCGATTATGACGGACGAGTAGAATTTCAGGGCGCGTCCGCCCGGAGTCGTTTCGGGATTTCCGAACATGATTCCGATCTTTTCGCGTATCTGATTTATGAATATTGCAACGCAGTTTGTTTTTGAGAGAAGAGGCGTGAGCTTTCTCATAGCCTGTGACATAAGTCTTGCAAGCTGACCCACATTTGAGTCGCCCATATTTCCGTCTATTTCAGCCTTTGTGGTAAGAGCCGCAACGGAATCGAGAACAAGGACGTCGACAGCTCCCGAACGCACAAGCGCTTCCATTATCTCAAGAGCCTGTTCGCCGCTGTCGGGCTGTGAAACGAGCAGTTCGTCGACATTAACTCCCAAAGCTGCGGCGTATACCGGGTCAAGGGCATGTTCAACGTCTATGAACGCGACCTCTCCGCCCTGTTTCTGCGCCTCGGCGATGATGTGAAGCGCGACGGTGGTTTTTCCCGAGCTTTCCGGTCCGTAAAGCTCGACTATACGTCCCCTCGGAACGCCGCCAATGCCAAGCGCCATATCAAGCCCGATAGAGCCTGTCGGTATAGCGTCCACCTGCATTGTCTGATTCGCGCCAAGCTTTATGATCGCGCCCTTTCCGAATGACTTTTCTATTTGCGCTATAGCTCCGGCGAGAGCCTTTTTCTTTTCTTCGGCAGTCGCAGGAAGCTGCAGCGTTTTGCTTTTTTTCTCTTTTGCCATATTTCAAAACTCCATTCAACATGTTTTTTCTCCCTTGACAACACGGATAATTCCGGGGAGATCCTTTATAAATTCTATGTTTTTAAAATTATATCCGCTCATGATTTTCCGGACGTCGTTTTCCTGTTCCATTCCTATTTCATACGCCATTATGCCGCCCGATTTAAGACGGCTTTGCCATATACGGGTTATTTCTCTGTAAAAGTAAAGACCGTCGTTTCCGCCGAAAAGAGCTTCTTTGGGTTCAAAAGCGACTTCTCTTTGAAGCGATTTCATGTCGTCCGCCGTGAGGTAGGGCGGATTACATACTATTATGTCAAAGTCCGATACTTCCGTTTTTTCCGATAAGACATCGGCTTCTATTACGGTTACGTTTACATTATTGAGCGCGATGTTTTTATTCAGATATCCGATAGCCTTTTCGTGTTTTTCAAGAGCGTAAACTTTTGCGCTTTCTATATTTTTCGCCACGGCGCACGCGATACATCCGCTTCCGCTGCACAGATCGATTATCCTCGGGGAGTTTATATTCTTTGCCGCTTCGATCACAGCTTCGACAAGCGTTTCCGTATCCTGTCTTGGGATAAGAACGCCTTTCCCGACGCAGAACGGCATACCGTAAAATTCCCATTCTCCCAAAAGATATTGCAAAGGCTCGCCTTTTATACGTTTGTAAGCAATATTATCCGCGAAATTTATCTGTTCTGGAAAAGCCTGCTGTCTGTCGATAAGTATTCTGTTAAGCTTTTTCCTGAATATGCTTTCGATTATGCACATTGCCTCAAATTGAGGAGCTTCTATATTATTGTTTTCAAGTATTTTTTTTATGTGAATATAAAGTTCGGAAGCCGTCACCACTTGTCCTCCTCAAGGTTTTCGGGTATACACGGCTTTATAGCTTCGATCGCGACTTCTATCTGTTTGTCATCGGGTTCTTTGGTCGTAAGACGCTGTATATAAAGTCCCGGAGCGGAAACTATCTTTGTGAACAGATTGTCATACCGTCCGGCAATTCTTATAAGCTCGTAGGAAATCCCTACCATGACAGGCAGTAAAATTATGCTTGAAAGCATTCTCTGCCACACTATCGTAAACGGTACAAGGCACATAACAAGTATGCTTATTATAAGGGTTATGAAGAGAAAGCTTGTTCCGCATCTGGGGTGAAATCTTTTCTGTTTTTTTACATTTTCGACCGTCAGTTCAAGTCCGGCTTCAAGACACGCTATGGTTTTATGCTCTGCGCCGTGGTACTCGTATGTTCGTCTTAGATCTTTCATAAGAGCGGTCGCTCCGAGATATGCGATGAATATAACTATCTTTACAACGCCTTCCGAAGCGGAACGCAGAATCCTGTTTTCGGTCAGAGTATCGGAAAAATTAACAAGCCATTTCGGAAGAAAAACAAACAGTCCTATAGCAATGGCAAAACCGATTATCATAGCGACAGTCATAACAACGCTCATAGCCTTATCGCTAAGCTTTTCGTCCTCGGGAGTTTCTTCGTCGTCCATTTGTTTTTCGGCAGATTTCATAAGACAGCCGTAGCCCTCCTTCATGGAGATAACAAAGTTGAATATGCCCCTTATAAGAGGCGTTTTTCTGTACCATGCGGTGACCGGCTTTTTGTCCCACACTTCGAGATCTATAGTCCCGTTCGGGAGGCGGCATGCCATAGCGCCCTTGTGGACGCCGTTCATCATAACGCCCTCTATAAGCGCCTGTCCGCCGATCTTGGACTTGTATTTTTCTTTGATTTCACTTGCTTTATCATTCATTTTATTTTATCCTTTCTCAAAGCTTGCTTTCATTTTTTCCGGGCGGTATGAGTATAGTCACCTTTGTGCCTTTTCCTTCTTCGCTTTCAACGGTCAGAGTTCCTCCGTGCATGGCGATTATCTCGTCCGCGACGGCAAGACCTATGCCCGAGCCTTTCTTTGTATGATTGGCTTTATAGAATTTTGTCTTTATCTTCGGCAGATCTGATTTTTTTATGCCGCAGCCGTTATCTTCGACAGTTATTTTTATACCGCCGTTTCCAGTTTCAGAGGCGATTATTTTGACGGTTTCGCCCTCTTCGGAATATTTTATGGCGTTGTCTATAATATTTATAAAGACCTGTCTTATCCTGTTTTTATCGCCGTAAACAAACGGCAGCATTTCAGGTTCTTCATAAATCATTGTAATATTTTCTTTACGGGCTTTTTCCGCGTATATCAGAACGGCGTCGCCAAGCTCTGCGAGAATATCCATAGTTTCCTGCTGGAGTGAGAAATGACCGTTCTGCATTCTTGAAAAATCGAGCAGATCCTCTACCATGCCCGAAAGTCTTTCCGTTTCGTTGGTGATGACCTTTATGCCTTTTCCGGTTATAACGGGGTCGCATTCCGTTTTTATTGTTTCTGCCCAACCCTTTATGGCTGTCAGCGGAGTTCTAAGCTCATGAGATACCGAGGAAATAAATTCGTTTTTCATGGCGTCCGCGCTTGAAAGCTCGTCTGCCATATGATTTATAGCCCTGCAAAGCTCGCCTATTTCATCGGTGCTGTTGTTTTCTATTCTGACGGAAAAATCGCCTTTTGCAAATTTAGCCGCGGTAGCGCTTATCTGTGCCACGGGTTTTACGATAGATTTTATAAAGTACATTCCCGTGAATGTCATAAGCAGGAGTATGGCTATGCAGATCGCCGTAAGCACGATTATCAGCACGGTTATCGCGTCGTCTATTTCCGAGAGCGAGATAACGACTCTGAACGCGCTGTATTCGGTGTTCATATCCGCGATCGAATATGTCGCAGCCATTATTTTTTCTCCGTTGCCGAGCTTACCTGTGTAAAAGCCGTAGTTATCCTCGCTTTTTTCCGCTTCCGCGTAATCGGTCATAATAATGTCGGGGTCGGGAGAAAATCCCGAAGAGGTCAGAACTACATGCCCTTTGGAATTTATCGCCATCAGCTCCATTTTGTCTTTTTCAGAGAAATTTTCCAGCATATTTCTGACTTCCGATGAAAAATTTACGTTCGGGTCGTCCGCGTAAAGCGAAAGTATGCTTGTAACGGAATTAAGTCTTGAAACGATATACTGTCTTGCGGAGCCGTAGTAATAATTCTGAGCAATATATATGAATATCATTTCAATTATCATAAGTATCATAAGCACAACGCCCAAATTATTCACAAGCCAGCGTTTTGTAATACTTTTTTTTGCCAATTTTAAACAGCTCCGTTCGGTCTGATCATTCTGTTTTTTACTATAAGTTTGAAATGGGTAATCCCAAACCTTTAATTTTCAAGCCATTTATAGCCGTAGCCCCAGATCGTCATGATATATTTCGGATTTGAAGGCTCGTCCTCTATTTTAAGGCGTATTCTCCTTATATTTACATCAACGATCTTGTCGTCGCCGTAATAACTTTCTCCCCAGATATGATTGAGGATACTTGAGCGGTCAAGAGCGGTGTTTTTGTTGTTCATGAAGTATTCGAGTATCTGATACTCCACCTGCGTAAGGTCGATGGGGACGCCGTTTTTGGTAACGGTCCTGCTTTTTATATTAAGCGTGAACGGACCCGATTCAAGGACTGTCGATTTATCGTTTTTGACAAAACTCATATGGACTCTTCGATAGATAGCGTCGACTCTTGCCGTAAGCTCCGACGGAGAAAACGGCTTTGTTATATAATCGTCCGCGCCTATCATAAGACCGTTTACCTTGTCCATTTCCTGCGCTTTGGCGGTCAGCATTATAATACCGGCTGCGGAGCTTTTTTCACGCAGTTTTTTGCAGACTGTAAAACCGTCTATTCCCGGCATCATGATATCAAGCAGAACGATGTCAAAATTTCCGTTTTCTTCATCAAATATTCTAAGGGCTTCTTCGCCGCAGTTGACGTCTGTTACGTCGTAGCCCGCCCTTTTCAAGTTGATAACGACAAAATCGCGGATCGCGTCTTCATCCTCGCAAACCAATATACGTTTCATGTTGATCTCCTTAATCGTAAAATTTGAATCTGAACATAAGCTCTGTGGGCTGATCGGTCATCTTATCATTTTGATTTATTTTTACAAGGAAAAGCTTATTCTCCCTTGAACGGAGAAGCTCATATCCCTCGCTTAAAAGCAGCTGCATTTCCGATTCGTTTTTCTCCGGAATAGCTCTTACGGTCATCAGAGACGGTTCTTCGTCGGGCGATTTTCCCGTTATTTTACCGAATGAAACGTAATTTTTCTCGCTGTCGGCGTATGCCGTAACGTTATCCGTCCAACCGTCCGGAAAAATAAAGGCGTAGCTGTTCGTTATACTTAAATATCCGCACATCTTGACAAACAGCTTATCATTTTTGAATTCATGCCATTTTGTGAGATTGATCGGGTTTTCGTCTTTTTCGCTGTAACCCGGAAACGGTTGGGGTATCGGTATCTCAACAGTTCCGTCGCCGTCGATATCGCCGCATGTATAAGCCGAGGGTCTTAGCGTTTCAAGCTTTTTGCTGTCGGGCGTGAAAATATGCTTTAAAGCGTCGTTTTCATCTATTGAGAATATGTTTGTGATGATCGTTTCGCTTCCGACTACGGCGTCAAGATATATTCCCGTTTTACCGTCCTCAAGAGTACCGTAGGTTATCTTCTGATAATCGGTATAGCTTTCGTCAAGAACCGAAGACGTTTTTGTGTATTCTCCGTTTTCGCTTAGATAATAGACCTGTGCCGCCGCATCTCTTGACGCGCCCTGACTCAAAGCGACAAAAAGCTCCTTTTCACCGTCGCCGTTCAAGTCTGCCGCGTCGAACAGAGAATAATAATTATTTTCAAATGTGGTATTCAAGGTCCTGTTTTCGTAATGATATATGCTGACGACCTTTTCTGTCTGATTTATAAGACTGCATCCCACTATAATATTTATTCTGTCGTTGCTGCCAAGCTTTGTTATGACGACCTTTTCGACTTCGCTGCCGTCCGCGGCATGATCGCATACAGACTGCCATTTTCCGTCTATGCAGTCCAGAATATTTATTCTAAGCGATATGTTTTCAGCGGAAACGGCGGTTTTTTCATAGAAGACTATAGCTTCGTCGTCGCTGTCGCCGTCGATATCGGCAATAATGAACGCTGAAAGGTAGTCGCCCGATTTGGGGTATTTCAGATTTATGTTAGTGCCTGCGTAGCTTTTTAAGGCATTGTATATATGCTCCTGCTGACTGCTGAGCCTTGGCGGGATTATAAGATTGTCCATTCCCGTTGAAAAGCTGCATCCGCAGAGCAGCGTCATAAACAGAGCAAAAACAACTTTAAGTTTTTTCAATGTGTTTCTCCATTATCAAAGGGGTTATCTGCCGCTGATCGGCACATATTTTTTCGGCTTTGCTATCGCCTTGTATGCCGGACGGATTATTCGTGAACCGGTCAGTATTTCTTCCATTCTGTGAGCTGCCCAGCCGGCTATTCTTGAAACGGCGAAAAGCGGCGTATAGAGATCATGCGGTATTCCGAGCATTTTGTAAACAAGACCCGAATACATATCAACGTTCGCGCAGACCGCTTTGTCGTTGTTTTTTATTTCGTGGAACAGCTTGGGAGTCAGCCTTTCTATTGTGTCAAGAAGCATAAATTCCGCTTCTATCTCCTTGCCCTTTGCGAGTTCAAAGGCTTTCTTTTTCAGTATTACGGCTCTTGGATCTGAAAGCGTGTAAACGGCGTGACCCATGCCGTAAACAAGTCCGGAATGATCGTTTGCTTCTTTTTTCAATACCTTTACGATATGATCCGCGACCTGTCCTTCGTCTTCCCAGTTTTTTACGTTTGTCTTAAAGTCCTCGAGCATCTGCATAACTTTCATGTTTGCGCCGCCGTGACGAGATCCTTTAAGAGAGCCGATAGCCGCGGCGTATGCCGAATAAGCGTCGGTTCCGGAAGATGTCAGCACACGGCAGGTAAATGTCGAGTTGTTGCCGCCTCCATGTTCCGCGTGAAGCATGAGCATCGTATCGAGGAGCTTTGCTTCTTCGGGCGTATACTGCCTGTCGGAACGAAGCAGCGAAAGAATAGTTTCCGCCATACGTTCTTCTTTTCTCAAAGGGTGCATTATCATGCTTTTATTTTCGTAGTAGCTCTTTTTTGCCTGATATGCGTTTGTCATGATAACGGGCAGCTTTGCGGTAAGCTCCAGGGCTATCCTCATTTCGTTTTCTATCGAATGATCCTCGCATTGTTCATCGTATGAATAAAGCGCAAGAACGCTTCTTCCAAGCTTGTTCATGATATTTTTGGAGGGGGCTTTCAGGATCATGTCGACGACAAATCCGTGCGGCAGTTCTCTTCTTTCGGCAAGATATTCGGAAAAGTTTTCAAGTCCTTCCTTTGAAGGCAGTTCTCCCATGATAAGCAGATAGGCTATTTCCTCGAAACCGAATCTGTTTTCCGACGAAACGTTTTCAACGAGATCGTTGATGCTGTAGCCTCTGTATATAAGCTCGCCGTCAATAGGTTCTTTGTCGCCCTCGTTCACAACATATCCGTGAACGTTGCATATATTTGTAATGCCTGCGACCACGCCTGTTCCATCCGCGTTTCTGAGTCCTCTTTTCACGAAAAATTTGTCGTAAAGATTAGGCTCGATTCTGGAATTTTCGGACAGGCTGCCGCATAATTTTTTAACACCGGCTCTTTCGTTAAAGTTGGTCATTCAAATCACTTCCGTTCTGCTATACTTAAAATAATTATACTACATATAATGTAAAATGTCAATGTTGAAGGGAGATATTTCTTATGAAGTCATACATATATGCCGCTGCGATATTCGCTTTGTTTCTTGTGACGGTTCCTGCGATACCGTTTATTGTGTCGGAGCTTGGGCAAAGCAGCGCCGTAGAAAAAGCGGCGGACAAGATCGCCGGCGATAAAACACAGGCGTCCGAGGAAGCGGCACAGGCATATTCGGACGGATATATAGTTCTGGACATAACAACGGGAAAAACCGAGGAAATATCCGCTGAAGATTATATTGTCGGAGCGGTATGCGCCGAGATGCCGGCAACGTTTGAAAAGGAGGCTCTCAAAGCGCAGGCTGTCGCGGCGCACACCTATGCGGAACGTCAGAAAGCAAAGGCTCTTGCCGCTCCCGATCCCGAGCTATGCGGAGCGTATTTTTCAAATGACAGTTCAAAATTTCAGGCGTATTTTACCGAAAATCAGGCAAAGCAGTATTACGGCGAAAGCTATGATATGTATATCAAAAAGATACGCGAAGCGGTAGACGAGGTGTGCGGCGAAGTGATAGTGTATAACGACGAGCCGATAATAGCGGCGTTTCATTCTATGTCCGCAGGCATGACGGAAAGCGCGGAAAACGTATGGGGGAATAATGTCGAGTACCTTGTGCCCGTTGAGAGCAAGACGGACGCATCTGCGCCGAAATTTCTTGAAGAAAAGTCGTTTTCGGAGGCGGAGATGAAAGAGTGTCTTGAAAGCGCGTTTGAGGATATAAAGCTCGGGAAAGAGCCGGGAGAGTGGTTCGGAGAAAAAAAGCTCAGCGATTCCCAAACGGTGCTTACAATGGAGGTCGGCGGAATCACCGTTACCGGACAGCAGCTTCGCGCGGCGCTTTCCCTGCGTTCGGCGGCGTTTGAAATAAGCTGTGAGGACGGAGAGTTTACGGTCACGACAAAGGGGTACGGTCACGCTGTGGGAATGAGCCAATACGGCGCGAATTCCATGGCGGAGGAGGGAAAAAGCTATAAGGAAATACTGGAGCATTATTATCCGGGAACAAAAATCAAAGAGGTGGATCATGAGTGAAACCTGCTTGACCAAAGCTTAACAAGCCTTAAAAAAGGGGACGCCTTGCAAATGAAAGCGTCCCCTTGATCGACATTATTTTTTGGAATTTTCTATCATAATTTCCGCAATTCTTATAGCGTCGTACAAATTGATAACGCCGTCATTGTTAACGTCGGCGATTTTCATTTCCGCTTCGGTAAACGTTCTCTTTCCGACCATATACTTCGCTATCTCTATAGCGTCATAAAGGTCGATCGCACCGTTGCCCGAAATGTCGCCCGAAATAGGTTCTGTGGTCGTAACAGGCGGCTTTTCTCCGAGCGATTCAAATTCATAACCGTATTTTTCTGCATAAGCCTGCGCGGTGGAGTTTTCATATCCGCGAATAACGCCGTTGTAATAAGAAGAATAGTAATAATGCCATGTTTCCTCATCAGTTTCCTCAACATAAACAGAACCGTTGCATATAGTAGCAGCACTATCAGCAATTTCGCATTCAGGATTTTCAATAGTTATGCTTGTTAAATTCTCACACCAATTAAACGCACCATAACCAATTGCCGTTATATCTTCAGGTAATGTAATGCTTTTTAAAGTTATACAAGTGAAAAATGCAGAATTTCCAATTGATGTTACGCTTTCAGGAAATTCATTTTTCATACGTCCCGCCGGAACACAAATCAACTTTGTTTTATCCTTATTAAGTAAAACTCCGTTCTCGCTTGAATATACTGTATTATTTTCTGATACATTTATGCTTGTTAAATTATAGCAACCACCAAACGTACCGTCTTCAATTGTCGTTACATTTTCAGGTATTGTTATGCTTTCCAAACTATAACAATTAGTAAACACAGCATATCCAATTCTCTCTACACTTTCGGGAATCGTTATGTTTATTAAATTTTCACAACCTCTAAATGTTTCATCTATAATTGTCTTTACACCTTCAGGAATTGTTATATTTGTTAAACTTTTACAATTTGCAAAAGCCAAAGCCCCAATGAACGCTACATTTCCGGGGATTATTATACTTGTTAAATTTTCACAATTCATAAACACAAAATTCCCAATTGATGTTACAAGCAAACCGTCAATTTCAGCAGGAATATCGACTGTTTCAGCAGAATCATCACAATCTGAAATTCTTATATAATCGTATATACCGTCATCATCTTCGTCAACTTTCTCATAATAAAGATAATCTCCGTATTGCATTTCATCGCTGTAAGTTTCCGCGCTAACGGTAAAATTACCAATTAATGGTTGCGTACCCCCCCCCAGAACAAATGTTTGCTAAACCGATCGCAAGCGCCGCAGCAGCGGCAAAAATCTTCTTCTTTACCATAATAAATTCCTCCTAAATATTTATATTTTATAACATAATTATATCTTATTAATGAAAGTTTGTCAATGCCTTTTATAAAAAACATGAAAAAGTGCCGTTTACAGTCCCCGACTATAAATACAGTTCTTGTTTTTTCGCTTCTGCGACTCACAGTGCAAGCTGTGCCGGAGCGGAAGCTTGATTTTCTTTGGTTCGTTTCTTGCATCAAGGCAAGAAATGAACATATAAGCATTTTAAGGGGACGCTTTCACTTGCAAAGCGTCCCCTCTTTGAAAACT
>JAMPFN010000056.1 GCA_023664445.1 Clostridium sp.
TCTGCCTTTGGAATCCGCAAGCCTTTGAAAAGGCTTGACCTAAACTTTATATTTGACTTTTTCGCTTTCGCGACTCACAGCGCAAGCTGTGCCGGAGCGGAAGCTTGATTTTCTTTGGTTCGTTTCTTGCATCAAGGCAAGAAATGAACATACTGCGCAAATTTGTGCGAATCCGCCCTGATTTTATTTTTCGCTTTTAAATTCCAGATATTCTTCATATGTTCCTTGACGGTCTACGCAGCCATCGGGAGTTATTTCTATGATCCTGTTCGCCGATGTCTGTAATATCTCATGATCGTGCGACGCTAAAAGCACAACGCCCTTAAAGTTTACAAGCCCGTTGTTCACAGCCGTAATACTTTCAAGATCAAGATGATTTGTCGGGCGGTCAAGAACAAGTACGTTAGAACCGAAAAGCATCATTCGCGAAAACATACAGCGAACCTTTTCTCCTCCTGAAAGAACGTTTACCTTCTTGAAAACGTCATCGCCCGAAAAGAGCATTCTTCCTAAAAATCCTCTTAAATAGGTATCGGTTTCATCGGAGGAATACTGACGCATCCAATCGATTATAGAAAGCTCGCACCCGTCGAAATATTTATTGTTGTCAACGGGGAAATATGATGTGGATGTTGAAACTCCCCATTTGAAGCTGCCCTCGTCAGGCTGTTCTTCCTCCATGAGTATCTTAAAAAGCATTGTGATAGCCTGTTCGCTTTCACCGATAAAAGCTACCTTGTCAGTTCTTCCGAGAGTAAAGCTTACGTTATTCAGAAGCTTTACGCCGTCAACCGTTTTGGAAATCCCGTCAACCGTAAGTATCTCCTTGCCAAGCTCCCTATCGGGAGAAAATCCGATAAACGGATATTTTCTGCTTGACGCCGGCATTTCCTCGACTGTCAGGTTATCGAGCAGCTTTCTCCTTGACGTCGCTTGCTTTGATTTTGATTTATTTGCCGAGAATCTTTCAATAAATGATTTAAGTTCCTTGATTTTTTCCTCGGTTTTTTTGTTCTGCTGTTTTATCATTCTCTGCATAAGCTGACTTGACTCATACCAGAATTCATAATTTCCGACATACATTTTGATCTTTGTATAGTCTATATCGACTATATGAGTGCATACGTTGTTCAAAAAATGTCTGTCATGAGATACCACAAGAACGGTACCGAAATACTCCGAAAGAAATTCCTCTAACCATTTTACAGCGTCAATGTCAAGATGATTCGTCGGCTCGTCAAGGAGAATAATATCGGGGTTTCCGAAAAGAGCCTGCGCAAGAAGCACCTTTACCTTCTCATTTCCCGAAAGTGAGGACATCTGATTATAGAGAATGTCCTCTGAAAGACCGAGTCCCTGTATAAGCTTTGAAGCATCAGATTCGGCTTCCCAACCGTTAAGCTCCGCAAATTCCCCTTCAAGTTCCGATGCCAAAATACCGTCCTCTTCTGTGAAGTCCTCTTTTGCGTAAAGCTCGTCTTTCTGCTTCATTATCTCATAAAGGCGTTCATTTCCCATTATGACGGTATCAAGTACGGTATATTCCTCATATGCGAAGTGATCCTGCTTTAATACCGAAAGACGGACGTCCTTGGGAATTATGACTTCTCCCTTTGTAGGTTCAAGTTCTCCGCAGAGAATACGCAGAAAAGTCGACTTTCCCGCTCCGTTCGCGCCGATAATGCCATAACAGTTGCCGCCTGTGAATTTAAGCTCAACGTCCTTGAAAAGAGTAGAGCCGCCAAACTGCATACTGACGTTTGAAACTGTGATCATCGATAAAATCCTCGCTTAATATTATTTTCAGAAAAAAGACGTGTGCAGACGCCTGTGTGAACAGGTTCTCATTTATTCACAAGTATTTTTGCAATTTCTATCGCATCATAAAGGTCGACCTTATTATCTCCGTTTATATCCGCCGCCTTAAGCTGCTCGCTGCCGAAATAGTTTTTGTCGACAAGATATTTTGCAATCTCTATCGCGTCATAAAGGTCTATACGATCGTCAAAATTAGCATCTCCCGGGAGATAATCGGAAACCGGAAATGCTATGGATAATGATTTTTCATATACGTTATCATCAGTCTTTGTGAGGATCGACGTGGCTACGACAGCCGGAGCATTCAGATCCTCGCTTCCGACAACTTCAAATATGTAGCTGTACCCGTTAACGGTTTCATTGATTATATTATCCGTATCGCTTATTATAAAGTCATAAGTGAATATCTCCTGATTTTTCGACAGCTTATATTTCGGAACGCCGATAGAAACGGTATATGAAACATCGTCCTTGCCCTCGAGAATGAACGAGTAATCGACCGCGCCCGAATTATCCTCGCCCAGGGAGGAGAGCTTGGTATCATAGTATACATAATCACCGTCCTCGGTGAACTGCGTTATTTTTACATATACATCTCTGTCGAGTTCGGGGTCTATATAAAGCGCGCCGCATTTATTTCCATGAATCGGATAATCCGGTTCAACGTTTATAGTTTCGGCATAGACGGAAGCCGCTGTGCCGAAGATGATGCTTGTACTCAGCGCGGCTGAAATAATACGTGAAAAAATTTTATTCATTTTGATTTACCTCCGTTTTTATGGCTGATATGACGGCCGCGCATAGCCGAATATACAATATTCATCCAAATAATAGTACTGCTGCCGGCATTTATCGCCGCTGTTTCCCTCAACGGTATAAACTATACCGTCTTCACAGTGATCGACGATGCCGACATGATCGGCAACACCGTCCGGATCCCAGTCAAAGAAAATATAATCGCCCGAGGTAGGAGTATAATTTTTCGGGCTTTTCCATTGACCATGATCCTTAAACCATTTTATTCCTACCGCACAGGAAATGAATTCCGGAACATCGCCTGTCTGTGTGAATCCGCATTGATTTGCACACCATGATACAAAGCATGCGCACCATTCTATACGGAAATTATAGCCCCACCATGTCCAATATGGTTTTCCGCCGACATTTCCGAGCTGAGATAATGCCTTTTCGACTATTTTCTGATTTCCATTCTGAACCATTTTTCCGTCAGCATAGAAGAAATAGCTGTTTTTGTCGATAGTATGTCTGCCGGTATATGCCGCACCGTCTTTTCCGAAGTAGTATTTATCGCCTTTAACGGTCTGCCAGCCCGTTTTCATGACACCGTCGCTGCCGAAATAATATTTTTTCTGATCAAACGTCCTGAAATCCGTTGCCATGACGCCTTTGTCGTTAAAATAATATTTCTTTCCGTCGATAGTCTGCCAGCCTGTTTTTGCAACGCCGTTTCCGTCAAAGTAATACTTCTTGTTCTCAACGGTTTTCCAGCCTGTCAGCATAGCGCCCGTATCGTCGAAGAAATATATTTTTTTATCGATAGTCACAAGACCGATCTGCATTTTACCGCTTTTATCAAAATAGTATTTCTTTCCGTCGATAGTCTTCCAGTCATATACCATTTTTCCGCTGCCCGGATCAAAGTAGTAAATAGCGCCGCCGTTTGCCTGAAAGCCCGTCAGCATAAGACAGGTATTTTCATCAAAATAATAAGTGCTGCCGTTATTCTTTATAAATCCCCTGCCGGGCGTACCGTCATCATAATAATACCTTGTTCCGTCGTCAAATTTCTGAAACCCCGTCGCAAGATATCCCTTTTCGGTAAACCTGTATTTAAGACCGCTTATCACACGGTCGCCCGTATATTTTCCCAAAGACGGAGATGAATAATATATAAATCCGTTATAATTTATCCAGCCGTAAACTATATCTGCCGTTTCATAGTCATAAAAAAATCTGTTGCCGTTAACGGTCTGCCAGCCGCTCAAAAATCTTCCCGTGTTTGAAAAAAGATACGGTTTGCCGTTTATATCGCATTGCCCTTTTCTGATACGTCCTGTTTCGCCGCCGTAATATTTAACGCCGCCGTATACAAACCAATCCTTGTAAAGTATGCCGCTATCGTCAAAAATATAGGTTTCACCGTCTATTTGTCCGATGCCTGTCAGCTTTCCGAGTACGGGATCGTCATAATAAAGGTTGTTCATATAATGGATCCAGCCGGTATTTCTTATGCCTGTTTCGGGATCGAAATACATTCTTATACCCTCAACAGTATACCAACCCGTTTTCATAGCGCCGTTTTGTGCGAAATAATATTCGCTTCCGTCTATTTCATGGTAGCCCACATATTTTTCGCCGTTTTCATCATAATAGTATGTCTTGCCGTCATCGGATTTATTCCAACCGGGCGGCGGGAGCGGTTCAGGCTCTGCGGTGACAACGGTAGTAGTTATTTCGTCATCAGCCGTACTTACAGCGGTCGTTATTTCCGTATACGATCCGTCTTCCGATTCTCCCGATATCGTTGTTTCAATACTGTCCTGTTCGGTTTCTGCTATGTAGTCGGTAACTATCGGTTCGGCAGTAAGCTCCGCCGCAGTATCCTCGTTTGTTTCGGCTGATACGTTTACCGACGCTGCGCTTACGATAATAACCGACGCCGCAAAAGCCGTGAGGTATTTAAGAAACTTCATAAAGTTCTCCATTCTGCCGCTTAAAATGTCGATACCAACAGGAATAAAGCACACCAAAGCGGCATGGGACTTTTAGAACCTATCGGGCTTAAGGCACACCGTACAGAAATTATGCCGGAGACGCCTTTAGAACCTTTCTTCTGAAGATATGTGTGCGGATTTTTGAGCATAATTTTGATGAAGACAAGGCAAAAATTTGCAGACATACTTGCGTATTTCATTTTAACGCAGTATTCATCAAAATTTGACAAAAAGACGTGTACATACGCTTGTAAAGACCGGTTGTATACTCGCCTGTATTCCAATCCGCGCATATCTTTTTATATCGAATAGAGGGAAGTATATTTGTCTGCGTAAAAATAATGCCCTTTTATTTTAACATATTTTCCGACAAAAAACAACACTTTTTTGAGGTAATACCTCACAAAGATTGCGGAATATGCGCCGATATTTTTTAATCTGTCGGCTTTTTTGACAATATTTTGCAGTAAAAATTCCAAAAAAAAGCACCGTATGAAACGGTGCTAATAGAGAGGGGGATCACACGGCCGATCGCCGATATTAAAGACCTTTTATAAAGATCAATGAAAATGTCAATTTTATAGCAAACGACAAATTTACTTGCCGTTACCGCTATAGCGTATTTTTCTCCGCGAGGAGCGGCAGCCAAAAATACGGCGGACAGATTCCGGTAAGCTTTAGCTACCTCATCTATACAAATTTAAAGACTCAAATGAAATTTTGTCCTCAAATTCTCTGTAATAAACTTTATTTTCAAAAATATCCTTGCAGCATACCGAGCAGATATAACCATTATCAAGCATTATCTGTGCAAACGAAAAATTCTCCTCGGTATTTGCCATTATATTATTATTATCTATTATAAATTCCGCTTTTTTCATAGGGTATGAAAGCCCTTTGCCGATAGCTTTTATATAGCTTTCCTTAAGAGTCCACAGCTGAAAGAAAGACGTTTCGGGAAAATCGCTTTGATTTACCGATTCGATCTCATGTTCGGTAAAACAGCGTTTCATAACACGCTCGGGAAATCCGCGTATTAGCTCCGTATCAACTCCTACGGGTCTTTCAGCTACAGCGCATACCGCAAGATTTCTGCTGTGACTGATATTAAAGTGCAAACTGCCGTTATTCTCCAGATAAGGCTTGCCGTACTCTCCACGAGCAAATTTCAGCTCTCTTTCGTCCAAAATGCCGTTTTCGGCAAGCGCATAACGGAGAAGCATATGCGCCTCGAATCTGACTGCGCTTCCTTTGTCGTCCTTGTCAGCGCAGTCACACATTCTAAGGTAAAGCATTGAAAAGCTTATCAGCCTTTCTTATTCTTGCTTGCAGCCTTTGATGTCTTAGCCGACTTTGTCGAGCCTTTAGCAGCTTTAGCGGCAGGTTTCTTAGCGGCTGCCTTGGGAGCTGTAGATTTAGCCGGAGCTTTCTTAGGCTCTGTAAGACCGATTATCGCCGGAGCTTCTTCCTTTTTTGCTTCAGCTTTAGGCGCTGCCGGCTTTGAAGCCGCCTTGACATTCTTTGCCGATGCCTTTGCTGTAGATTTTGTCTGTGCCTTGGAAGATGTCTTTTCAGTCTTAGCGGCAGTTTTTTTTGCAGCAGTTTTTTTAGCCGCAGGCTTTGCAGCCTTCTTGTTTTTATTGTTTTCAATAACAGGCTGAATAGAAAGCGCCTTGCTGAGGTCGCCTGTTACTGTGAGTTTTCCGTTTTCAAAAGCCTTAACGGGATCGAGTGTTCCGTTAAAGATATTTAAAATATCCTTGCCGTCAGCTGTCAGAACAGCGTCGTTATCCTTATAATCGTAAGGCTCGATATAAAGCTTTCCATCGCTGATCTCAGCGTAGAACGTACCCTCGCCTTCGCCCGTAATATTGATCTGAAGCGCAAGGTGACCTTCGTAATTGCTTACATCGGCAGAACCGAATTCTTTTTTTGCCTTTTCCACGATTTCCATGAAAGTCATAATAAGTAATCCTCCTGTTTTGTTTCACATTAAGAAATATCAAAAATATTTTCAAATTGATTATAATATATTTATAACACAGCCGCAAAATAATGTCAATTGCCCAAGTGTAGATTTTTTTAGGTAAAAAAATAGTTTTTTCTATTAAAAATTACAAAAAGCGCAGTAAAACAGGGATTTTACACGATTTTACAATAGATTTTCCACAAATTAAAATAGTACTTTTTGGAATTACTGGGCAATTTGACAGATATTTTTATTGTGCAAAATCACGAAATTTAATATATTTTTTTGTGGCATAAGCATACGTCTTTTCGTTAGATTTTCCTGATTACTCGAAAATCCGCACACTTTTCCTATGAGAACAACTTCTAAAACCCAAAGCTTAGGTTATGGTTTTACCGTATGATGCCAAATTACAGTTTCAAAAAATACAGTAAATGTTAAAAATAATTTAACGTTTCATGATGCCGAAAAACAAGGGGACGCCCTCTCTTACATGTACAGGGCGTCCTCTTAGAACTTGTAGTCAAATAAGCTTGTCGTTTACAACATTCTGAAAAATAAATATTTCCAAAACAAAAAGCCTCCTGAAAGGAAGCCCTTTGTCATGATATAGGGATTATTGGGGATTTAATTTAACGCTGGGGTAAACGTTAAATTTAAGACATACTCTTTTACGAGTACAATTTTATTATAGACTTTTTGTGTGAAAACTGCGTGAAAGGCGGCTGAAAGAATACGGAAAACCCATATCGACAAACCTTAGAGCCTATGTGGACAGGTTCTTATAACTTTTCGTCATCAGTGCCGACCACATCATTTATCTCGAACCAGAATGTCGAGCCTTTTCCGACAGTACTGTAAACGCCGAAATTATACCCATGTTTTTTAAGTATCGCCTTGACAATAGAAAGTCCAAGCCCCGTTCCTACAACCTCGCGCTTATGATTTTCCGAGCGGTAATATTTATCGAAAATAAGGTTGATCTTGTCTTTGGAAATACCCTCTCCCGTATCCGAAACCTCGATCCTGACGCAATCGGACTTGTTTATCTGACGCACAAAAACCTGCTTGTCCTCGCCTGTATAGTTTATGGCGTTGTTTATCAGATTGTATATTACCTGCTGTATTTTTATCACATCGCATTTTACTGTAATATCCTCGTCGGGAGTGAAAGAAATATGATAATCCGACTGCTTTGATATGCCCTTATATCTCGCTGTAATTCCGTCCAACACCTCTGTTATGCTGAACTCGCTGTAGTTGAGTTTCTGATTTCCGTCCTCAAGTTTGGAAAGATCCAGTATATCGTTTACAAGCTGTGCAAGACGGTCTGTTTCTTCGATTATGATTTCAAGATGTTCGTTTCTCTTTTGCGGATTGTTTCCCGAGAGATCTCTTATCATTTCAGCGTATGCCTTCAGCATGGTAAGCGGCGTCCGCAGATCATGGGAAACGTTGGCGATAAGGTCACGCTGCATGGCGTCCACCTTTGATATTTCCTGTCCGGCATAGGTAAGAGTATTTGCAAGCTGCTGTATTTCAAAATAATCTCCGCCGTCGAATTTTGTATCGTATTTTCCTGCGGCAAGCTGTTCCGCGGATTTGGTAATACGCGTGATAGGATCGGATATCCTTTTTGACATAAAAAACGAAATGACAAGTCCCAACGCAAGCAGACAGACCGTTATCATTACAAGCTGTTTTTTTATGATAGAAACCGTCGAGCCGATAGGCGCAAGTGAGGTATTGATTATAAGATAGCCTTTCGGATCTTCCGTCGAACCTATCGCAGATACCGTTATCAATATTTCCTCATTTATGATGCGGCTGAATTCCTTGAAATATATCGAGCTTTTTCCGCTGTCCTTAAGCTTCTGAATAAATTCAAGCTTCATGCTGTTCGGGCAATGTATAAGACAGGTTCGTCCCATGACGTCTTTTGAATATTGAGTTCGGTTGTATTTATCCGTTATTTCTATGCAGAGTTCGTTGTTCAGCGCGATATCTGTAAGCATAGCGCTGAAATTTTCATCACCGTAATTTTCGATTATATCAACGGCCTTGTCCTTTACGCTGGTGATCTTCATGACCTCGTAAAAGTTTTCCAGAAAAACGATCTGAAAAAACCACAGAAGGAAAAATACCGCCGCGATAAAAAGCATAAAATACTTCCATATCTTGAGTTTAAGGCTGTCGTATTTCCTTTTAGTTCTGACCGTACTCAAACTTATACCCCATTCCTCTGAGAGTTACGATAAATTTTCTGTATGGTCCCAAGCTGTTTCTCAGCATTTTTATGTGCGTATCGACCGTTCTGTCATCGCCGAAAAAGTCATAGCCCCAAACTTCTTCAAGAAGCTTATCTCTTGTCATGGCAAGATTTTTATTTTTTGCAAGATAGAAAAGCAAGTCGTACTCTTTCGGCGTCATTGAAGCCTTAACTCCGTCAACATAGACCTCGCGACCGGCAAGGTCTATTTCAAGACCCTCAAACCGTATTTTTTCCGGAACGTCGTTATTTTCTTTGCTGTTTCGCTTTATTACGGCTTTTATTCTCGCCATAAGTTCCTTAGGCGAAAAAGGTTTTACAACATAATCGTCAATGCCAAGCTCAAAGCCGAAAAGCTTGTCATATTCCTCGCCTCTTGCGGACAGCATTATAACAGGGATAGATTTATGTTTTTTTATCTCCTTGCAGGTTGAAAAGCCGTCCAGCTTAGGCATCATGACGTCCATAACGATAATGTCGAAATCCTCGTTTTTCACAAGCTCGACCGCTTCCATTCCATTTGCCGCCTCGGAAACGTCATAACCCTCGAATTCGGCGTATTCCCTGACGACTCTGCGGATATTTATTTCATCGTCAACAACAAGTATCTTGCTCATTTTTTCCTCCTTGCCGGTAATTTTTTCACAGCATAATAGAAATTATAATAAATGTTTGTGAATTTTATGTGAAAGAATGCTAAAAATAAAAAGTTTAGTTCAAGCTTTTTTTGGTGGACTCTGTCCCCCACCCCCCTGCTTAAGGGAACAAGCTCTACGAGCCGTCCCCTCTGTCCCTTCGGGACATCTCCCCGCCCTGCGGGGAGTCACCCATAAGAATCCCGGTTTAATTTTCTGTCTGTCCCACAAGGGACAGACAGAAAATTAAAGAGAACCCCAAAAAACTTGCGCTTTAAGCAAAGATCAAGAGATAAAGCACTCAAAATTGCAAATCATAACTGCTGAACGATAAAATTTATCGTTTACAGTCCCCGTCCATAAAACCAATCCCTATTTTTCGCTTTTGCGACTCACAGCGCAAGCTGTGCCGGAGCGGAAGCTTGATTTTCTTTGGTTCGTTTCTTGCATCAAGGCAAGAAATGAACAAGTGTTTTAAGGGGACGCTTTCACTTACAAAGCGTCCCCTCTTTGAAACTTTATAAGTTCAGAAGATCTGTTATTTGACGGAATTTACAAACATATCATAAATTCTTCTGATAGCTTCGTCAAAATCATCTTCGCCTATGCCTATTATGACATTAAGCTCGCTCGAACCCTGGTCGATCATCTTCACGTTTATCCTTGCATGAGCCATGGAAGCGAATATTCTTGCGGCAGTACCTCTTGTTCTTCTCATGCCTCGTCCAACTACGGCAAGCATAGCGATTCCCCTTTCAATTTCGATATGATCGGGAGAAACGGCTTTTCTTATTTTTGCGACGACTTCATCCTCCTTGCCCTCGATATCGCTGTATGGGAAAATGAGCGAAA
Source organism: Clostridium sp. (assembly GCA_023664445.1). Taxonomy (GTDB): domain Bacteria; phylum Bacillota; class Clostridia; order Oscillospirales; family Ruminococcaceae; genus Porcipelethomonas. The sequence continues at coordinate 10,279 of JAMPFN010000056.1, forward strand.
GCGTGTCGATACCCGACGGCATGTGCTCGATAGAAATACCGTTATCCTCAAGTATTGCAAGTACCTTGCGGCAGAAACCAAGCTCGCTGTTCATCATGGCTTTTTCTATATTGATAGCGGCAAAGCCCTTTTTACCGGCAATACCTGTAATGGTATATTTGGTCGCATCGTCCTCGCCGACTTCGGAAACTATCATTGTTCCGTGATCCTCCGGACGGTTTGTATTCTTGATGTTTATAGGTATTCCCGCTGCTCTCACGGGAAAGATCGCGTCCTCATGCAGTACGGTAGCGCCCATATATGAAAGCTCACGCAGCTCCTTATAGGTGATAACGCTTATCGGTACGGGATCATTGACGATCCTCGGGTCGGAAACCAATACGCCCGATACGTCCGTCCAGTTTTCGTAAACCTCCGCCTTAACTGCGCTTGCAATGATAGAGCCTGTGATATCCGAACCGCCTCTGGAGAATGTTCTTACAATTCCCGATTCATCTGCGCCGTAAAAGCCGGGAATGACTGCCGAACTGACATTTTTCAGTCTTTCTCTGAGCTTCGGCTGTGTCTTTTCGTTGTTAAAGCTTCCGTCTTTATCAAATACGATAACCTCGGCTGCGTCAATAAATTCGTAACCCAAAAGCTTTGCGATTATAATTCCGTTTAAGTATTCCCCGCGGCTTGCCGCATATTCGCCGCCTGCCTTTTCCGTAATATTTTTCTTTATGATCTCAAACTCGCTGTCAAGCGAAAGCTCGATACCAAGCTCGCTTATAATACCGTTGTAACGATCCGCTATATTCTGAAACGCCGTATCTATGCTTTTGTTTTCAATGGCAAGATCGTTGCATGCGTAGAGCATATCAGTAACCTTTATATCGTCAGAAAAACGCTTGCCCGGCGCGGACGGTACAACAAATCTTCGCTTTTCATCGCTTTTTATGATCTCTGCGGCTTTGGTTATCTGCTTTGCGTCTGCAAGACTGCTGCCGCCGAATTTTACAACCTTAACGTTCATATTGCTTCTCCTTAAAAATATTATTCGGAAGTTGTTCTCATAGTAAAAATCTGCCGAAAAGACGTTCGCTTATGCCTATGAAAATAACTTCTCATACTATGGAAATGCCGCACAGAGATCGTGTCGGAGATGCGCAGTCAGATTCGGTGCAAATCCGTCAGGCGATCCTTATGCGGTATTGCTTATAATAGTATATGGTATTTTTGGAAAAAAATCAAGAGCAATAAAACACAAATTACAGCTTAAATATCTGTGTCTTTTTGGTAAATACGCTTGTACGCCACAGGCGGACACATTTAGATAAAAAGACGGCTATGCGAACACAGCATAGCCTTGAAAGAAAAGTTTGATAAAGATAATGAGGGGGATTAAGGCGCCAAGCCGAAAACAATGCCTGAAATGCTTAATAAGGCGTCGCCATACAATATAGTCAACCGCCTGAAAAAGGCCTTGCTTCGCTCTCCCTTATCCATGATAATAGTATAATACAGTATTCTTAAAATAATCTTAAGTCAACCTCATAATTATTTTTTACAAATTTGCTCAAAAAGCCTTGACATTTTTGAATAAATTTGTTATAATAGTAACATAGTAATTTTGATTCAAGGATTTGTTTTATATGCGTTACTCAAAACAGCGGGAGCTTATACTGAATACCGTCCTCAGAAATCGTATTCATCCGACCGCTGAAGAAGTATATAAGCTTTTGAAAATTGAGTACCCCAGACTTAGCTTGGGAACTGTCTACAGAAATCTTAATTTTTTGGCTGAAAATAATATGCTCAAAAAAATTTCTGTTCCCGAAGGCTCGGATCGTTATGACGGTACGCTTAAGCGGCATCAGCATATTATATGCCGTAAATGCGGTAAGGTTTCGGACATTAATTTAAGCGAGCTCGAACCTATAAAACGCAGTATTTTGCGGAGTACAGGTTTTGACGCTGATATTGATACTTTGGTTTTTGAAGGCGTTTGCAGTAAGTGCAGCGTCGAATGATCGATAAATACAAATTAAGTATCTTCATTGTTCTTTTCTTTCTCTATACACACAAGCAAAAAAGCGTCCGTCGTATGGGCGTTTTTTTGCGTTATCTTATCAAATCAAGCTTTTCTACTAAAGGTCTGCTGAATGTTTCAGCAGACCTTAATGCATACGTTCATTTCTTGCCTTGATGCAAGAAACGAACCAAAGAAAATCAAGCTTCCGCTCCGGCACAGCCTGCGCTGTGAGTCGCAGAAGCGAGAGATAGGGATTGTTTTTATAGACGAGGACTGTAAACGACACTTTTTAGCATTCAGCAATTATGATTTGCAATTTTGAGGGCTTTATCTCCAATCTTTGCCAAGAATGTTTTGTATGGTTTCCCACATTTTTGTTATTACTTCCCTAAAGGGAAGTAATAACAAAATTCCAAAGGGAATCATTCCCTTTGGCAGGGGGCTTGGGGAACAGAGTCCCCCAATATGGCAGAAAGTAAGGGGGACAGAGTCCCACATATGGCGTAAGGTCAGGGACAGAGTCCCCACAAGCTTCTCAAAAATTGATTTACGTATAACGGGCATATTTTCTTGACATAATCGCTCAATTCTGTTACAATTAAAAAGAATAAAGCATAAAAGGGTGATGACGTTGTTCGGGTATATAAGACCATTCAAATCGCATATGAGATTCGGTGAATTCCAGGTATACAACGGCTTTTACTGCGGACTTTGCAAAAATCTCGGCAAAAATTACGGACAGCTTTACAGAATGCTTTTAAGCTATGATTTTGCTTTTTTGGGTATACTCTGCTGCGCCGTGGTTGAAAAGCCGCTGAAATTCGAGCCGCAGCATTGTATCATTCACCCGATAGGAAAAAAATTATGCCTTAAAGATATCGAAGCTCTTGACTTTACCGCTGCCGCCGCTGTTATATCCGTTTATCAGAAGCTTTGCGACAGTATTTCCGATACGGGTAAAATAAAAGCGATCCCCTATAAAATAATAAAACTTTTCGCTTCACGCGGCTATAAAAAAGCAGTCGGAAAATATCCCGATATTGCGGAGAAAATACAGTCTGAAATGAACAGACAGTTTGAACTCGAAAAAAAAGGCTGCACCTCTCTCGACCTTGCCTGTGAACCGACAGCTCAGATAATGTCCGAGCTTGCGTCATGCATTCCCGAAACCGAAGAACAGTCGGAGATATTTTCAAACTTCGGCTATCATCTGGGACGCTTTGTATATCTTGCAGACGCTTATGACGACGCCGAAAAGGATAAGAAAAACGATAACTATAACGTTCTGCTCAAATACAGCAGCGATACGGAAGCGGCAAGAAAGCTTGCGGAGGGCAATATAAACATGAGCCTTTGCATGATTGCCGATCACTACAGCAAAATGGAACTGAAACGCTTCAAGGAGATACTCGATAACGTCATATATCTCGGACTTAAAAACTTTTCCTTGGATAAGAAAAAGAAAAAAAGCGAGGAGATAGTTCTTTGATTTTATATTGTTAGTGAACGTCAAATAAATTTGTCGTTTACTATAAGAAAGGTTGTTACTTATGAATAATGATTTCGATGCTTTCAACAGCGTCTATCCTGAAGTTTTAAAGCTTATAAACGATAAAAAGCTTGTAAAGGCGGAGGAAATTCTGAATGAAAACGAGTATGAATTTTCCGCACTGTGGAATCATGCGTACGCTCTTCTGAGAATGGAACAGGGCTGGATGAACGAAGCGTATGATTTTTTTAAAAGGGCTTATAAGCTCGATCCGTCAAACAGCATAATAAAAGATGATTACAAAAAAATACGGGGAATGAAATATAACGGCTTCTTTAAAAATCCTCATTCTTTAGAGGGCTTCATGATCGGGGGCGGTCTTGTGCTGACATGCTTGTGCGGAAGCGGCTTATGTGTCGGAATTTCCTGTGAAATGTTAAAATCCATATGCTGCTGCGAACCTCTGAAATTCATGTGACACACAAATTCCCATACGTTTATTTGATAAAGGAGGAAGATCATGATAGAACCGCTCAATTATTTCGGGATATCACAGAACGCGTCACGCGAAGAGCTTGACAAGGCTTATGAATATCTGAAAAAGAAAAATATATGCGATGACGATTCCGACAGTTTAAGTCATGACATATCGGAAAACAAGCTTAAAGAAATAGATGAAATGTATTATCAGGCTATCGAATACATAAAACAGGGCGAAGCCCGAAACGGAAGAAAACCGCAGACCGACGAGCCGCAGGAATCCGCAATGCAGCCCGTTGCTGTCAATACGGAAAAAAGCAGTAATGAAAGCCCGAATAACGGGAAAAATATATATATCGCCTTTGAAAACGATTATCAGAGGATATGCAATTTTATCAATATCAAGCATTTTCCGGCTGCCGAGCAGCTGCTGAAAGAATATGACCTTGAAGATTACGCAAAATGGCATTATCTCTATGCAAGACTTAAATTCACACAGGGCTGGATGAACGAGGCTCTGGAGCATTATAAAAAAGCGTATGAGATCGAACCGAATAACGCTCTTTATTTTCGTTCGTACAAGAATATATGCGATATGCGTGACGGAAAAGTAAAAAAACACAGTAACGCTGCGGCAATAGGCATTGCAGTGGGCGTCGGAGTTTTTTATGCTTGCTGTCAGATCTCGCCTGTGATCAGGGATACCCCATGCGGTGACGCTATAGGCAGAAACTGCACGGAATGTGCGGAAGAATCGGGATGCAGCGACTTGTGTCTTGAACCTTGCGACAATGCCATAAACTCGTACTGCGATACGCTTTGCCATAATTGCTGCGGAGGATGTCCGGGCTGATTGCACAAATATGAAATCTACATAAAATATGCGTATTATATGTGGACAGGCTCTATAAAACAGGTTTCAAAAAGGAGTTTAAAAATGACAGATCCATATCAGATTTTAGGCGTTTCTCCGTCGGCTTCGGACGACGAGGTCAAGGCGGCATACAGAAAGCTTTCTCAGAAGTATCACCCCGATCTGCGGTCGGAAAACAGCGTTATGGAAGATATCGCAAATCAGAAGATGTCCGAGATAAACGCCGCATACGACGAAATAATGAACAGGCGAAGAAGCGGTCAGACCTCGGCAAATCCATATATCGAGGTAAGACGAATGATAGAGAGCGGAAAATATACCGACGCCGACAGACTTCTTGAAAGCAGACGTATGGATTCTTCAGCCGAATGGAATTTTCTCAAAGGAACTATATGTCTTTCAAGAGGCTGGCTCAACGACGCCTACGCCTATTATGAAAAGGCGGCAAGGCTCGAACCGACAAACAGCGAATACCGTGCGGCGTTCAATCAGATAAAAAGCAAAAGGAGCGGACAGATGCAGGGAGATCCTTATAACACATCAAACGGCGGCATGAACAGCGCAAACTGCCTGTGCAACGCATGTCAATGCCTTATTTGCGCTGACTGCCTTACCGACTGTCTTTGCGATTGTATATAAGCTATGAATAAGGTCAGCTACAGGGTCGCGCTCGGGGGCGTGATATCCTCTTTATGTATATTTTCAATGTTCGTTGCGGGGGCAGTTCCGTTTTTATATCTGACAATGCCAATGATCGCCGGCACGCTTATATCCATAATAGCGGTAGAGGTGAACAGGTCGTGGGCGTTTCTGACCTATGTGTCGGTAAGCCTTCTTTCGATATTTGTCACATCAAATAAGGAAGCGTCGCTTATATTTATTCTCCTTTTCGGCTATTATCCCATTATAAAAGAACCGATAGACAAGTTAAGACCTTGGTTTTTACGTATTTTAACAAAGCTTGTTATTTTCAACATAGTTGCCGTTGCGGATTATTATGCAACGCTTTACGTTCTCGGCATATCGGATATGACAGATGATTTCGCATTTTTCGGGAAAATGGGCATATATATTTTTTGGGGACTTTGCAATATTGTATTTTTTATTTATGATTATGCGCTGAAAGGCAGTATTGAGCTTTACGTCAGGTATTTAAAACCTAAAATATACCATTAGTAAAATCAGCGTTTGAGAAACTTATGGGGGACTCTGTCCCCCACCCCCCCTGCCAAAGGAAATGATTTCCTTTGGAATCCTCATGATTTTTTGAAATACCGCCCTTTGGGCGGTATTTCAAAAAATGTGGGTAACCATACAAAACATTCTTGGCAAAGATTGGGAGAAAAAGCACCTCAAAATTGCAAATCATAATTGCTGAACGGTAAAATTTATCATTTACAGTCTACGTCTATAAAACCAATTCCTATCTTTCGCTTTCGCGACTCACAGCACAAGCTGTGCCGGAACGGAAGCTTGATTTTCTTTGGTTCGTTTCTTGCATCAAGGC
>JAMPFN010000057.1 GCA_023664445.1 Clostridium sp.
AGATGAAGTCAACCTTTTTTTACCTTTTTGTTGCACTTGATATTATAACATACCTGATTCCCTTTGGCAGGAGGGTGGGGGACAGAGTCCCCCATAATCTTCTCAAAAATTGATTTTCGTGCGACGATACAAAAACGTTCTTGACAAAGAAACGTAAATGTGATAAAATATAAGAGATGTGCAGCCTTTGAGCGTAAGTCCAATCGGAAATCTGCACATCTCTTAAAACAAATTAAAACAAGACGGCGTGCAGTTTCAGGCTGCACGCATTTTTTTGTATAGAGAGGTAATTGTATGGAAAACGTAAAAGAAAACAAAATGGAAGTAATGCCGGTAAAAAGGCTTATGCTGTCAATGGGAATACCCATGATAGTTTCAATGGTATTGCAGGCGGTATACAACATTGTGGACAGCGCGTTCGTATCGAACATGAAGGTCGGCGGCGAAGCTGCGCTGAATGCCTTAACGCTTGCTTTTCCTTTGCAGATCCTGATGGTTGCCGTTGGAATAGGAACAGGCGTAGGCGCAAATGTTCTCGTGGCTAAAAGTCTTGGTATGAAAAACGAAAAAAATGCAAGTAAAGCCGCAGGAAACGCAGTTTTCCTTGCGTTTGTGATCTATATGATTTTTTTGATTTTCGGTATCGTCGGCGCAGGTACATATATTCGCTCTCAAAGCTCAAATTCTCAAATCGTCGGAATGGGAACAGACTATCTGCGTATCTGCTGCGTTTTTTCATTCGGAATGTCTTTTTTCGCCGTTTACGAAAAGCTGCTGCAAGCCGCCGGTCATTCCATATATTCAACAATTGCACAAATTCTTGGCGCAGTTACAAATATTATTCTCGACCCCATACTTATATACGGCTTGCTTGGCGTTCCTGAAATGGGAGTAAAAGGCGCGGCTTATGCAACAATAATCGGTCAGATAGTTTCGTTTATCACCGCGCTTATTTTCCACATGAAGGTAAATACTGTAATTCAAAATAAAATCTCCTGTTTCAAGCCGACCGTTTCAGTTATAAAGGATATTTATTCTATCGGACTTCCGGCTATTATTTCACAAGCTCTTATTTCGGTAATGACCTATGGGCTCAATCTGATTTACGGCGGCATAAGCGAGTCCATGGTCACGGCTTATGGATTGTATTACAAAATTCAGCAGTTTCTGCTTTTTGCAGCTTTCGGGATGCGTGACGCGATTATGCCGATAACCGCTTTCAGCTATGGCATGGGAGATAGAAAAAGAATGCGTGATTGTGTAAAATACGGTCAGCTGTATACTGCTGCAATAATGCTTACAGGATTTATTGTAATTGAAATCCTTGCAGTACCATTTTCTGAAATATTCGGACTTTCGGGAGAAACGCAGCAGCTGTGTATTCGGGCTATGCGTATAATATCCGTAAGCTTTTTGTTTGCAGGCATAAATATTGCTTTTCAAGGCGTATTTCAGGCAATGGACGGCGGAGCAGAATCGCTTATCGTATCCTTTTGCAGACAGATTATTTTTGTTTTTCCATTTGCGCTTCTGTTTGCATATATAGCTAAGTCAAATTCTGAAATGAGTTATCTGTCATGGGCGACGTTCCCTGCTGCCGAACTTATGACATCAGCTATAGCGTTGCTTTTATACAAAAGAATATGGAATAAGAGCAAAGGCAAATGATTTTACTCCTTAAAAGCGAAGGGGTTATTTTTCAGTTGACAGCATATTCTGTCGAAGACTATAAATGTACAGACTTTCTTTAAATAACAAGGTTGCGAAAGTTGATGGTAATGTTTCAAAAATCTGCGTAATTCTTTTATTTGACTATAATAAACCGGCAAATAGTAAACGCCAAATAAATTTGTCGTTTACTATAAAATGCTTGAACAAAGTAAAAATTTATGGTACAATAAACGTAAACATTTATTTTAAATTGATTGGAATGAGAACAAATGAATAAACGTTTTTTTATAGTTTCAATAATCGTTTATATATCAAACACAATAATGGTTGAAGCTTTTAATATAAATGCACATAATTCTTTATGGTCAGGAATATTTTTTATTTTATTATTAGTACCGCTGTGTATAGGGTGTGTTATAAATTCTGTTTTATTTAAAGAGAAAAATTCAAAATTGAGATTTTTATTCTATTATTTTTCGTTTATGTGTTCGCTTGGGATTCTCTTAATATCCATTTTAACATATAAGATTTTAAATACAAATCAAAGCTTAATCATTTTATCTGTCTATGTTTTATTGTTTTTGTCGTCATTAATAGGATATATAATACAAAAGAAATGCGGTTTCCGATATAAAAAAATATTTGGTTATTTTACCATACTTTTTTTGATATCATCTATAATAACCGCATGCTTATGCATATGATAACGGAGGTGAGCAGTATGAGTACCTTTTCAGCTCTTTATAAAAAGGCGTTCAGAGAGCTATTATTTCCTTATGGATAAAAACTTCATAACAGCTTGTTTTACAAGGAAGTGGATCGGGAGCAATGCTTTTTAATTATTGCAAAGAAAGAGAAACATTTTCCGAAGTTTACCGTATATTTTGGCTTACTTCCTTATTGTATGGATATGGAATCGGAATTGGAGAGGATTTGCGATATTCCCGACGAACTCGAATTTGAATTAACAAATTTAATGTGGGAGCTTGCACCGTCAATTTTCAACCCGGAAACGGCAGAAGCTTATTACGAATCCAGATTGTATGCCGATTCTTGTGATGAAGACGGTACGTCAGACAGTCTTTATAATGTAAGCTGCGACATCAAGAAATACGTTCTCCCTTATTTTCATCAATTTGATGATTTGCAGCATTATTATACGCAAAATAGCCACTATTGGAATCTTGCCGATCCTGTGCGATACGGACTTGCTTTGAAACTGCATAAATATGAAGACGCCTTGAAGTGTGTAGAGTATAGATTATCTGATAATAACCGTATCATGAATGACTATTTGCAAATGAAAAAAGATTGAAAGCCAATAAACCAAATGATGCGGATAATTTAATTGTCAAGAAAATTCCTGACTGTATGGCGGCTGTTCAAGGGTGGATAGATAAGTATGCAGAAGAAATTTCCGAATACGAAAAAATCAGAGATCATCTGACAGAAAATAATATTCCGGCTTTAGATATGATAGTCGCGGAAACGGAAAAAAGAAGCCGTACTCATCTAAGAAAATTATTGGGTATTGATTCTTAGAGCCTGTCCTTTTTCAGCGGCTTTATCGGAGTATAAAACGGACACATATACGGCATATCCTGAAATACGTCTGTATAAATTGATAGATAAACTATTGTTGAATTTATGCACCTATACGAAGTTCAAAAAAAGCATTGTAAAATATGTACATATATGATATGATAAATGTGTATATAATGAGTAATTAATGTGATAAAAAATACGGCATAAATATTAAAGCGGTATTGCTTAAAAAATAGGAGGAAATCAAATGAAATTTATTAAAAAATTGTCAGCGGCAGCTCTCGGCGCGGTAATGCTTCTGTCGCAGACGGCTCCGCTTACGACGGTAAACGCGGCGGAAGAGCTTGCGGATTCGTTGGCAAACGATTCGGGACTTGACGTAGACTTTGCGCGCGCGCTGCAATATTCAATGTATTTTTACGACGCGAATATGTGCGGCACGGAGGTCGATGAAAACAATCTTTATTCGTGGAGGGGCGATTGTCATACATACGACGCCAAGGTTGAGCTTAAGGCCGGTATCGACGATAATTATGTCGGCACAAACCTTTCACAGTCGTTCATTGACAAATACAGGGATATTCTCGATCCGGACGGCGACGGCTGCGTTGACGTTGCCGGCGGCTTCCACGACGCCGGAGATCACGTTAAATTCGGTATGCCGGAAAACTATTCCGCCGCAACTCTCGGCTGGGGCTATTACGAGTTTCGCGACTCCTATGTAAAAACCGGTCAGGACAGTCATATCGAAACTATTTTAAGATATTTCAACGACTATCTGATGAAATGCACCTTCCGCGACGATAAGGGAACCGTTGTTGCTCATTGCTATCAGGTGGGCGACGGAGATATCGATCATAGCTTCTGGAATTCTCCCGAGGTAGACGAAATGGGCAGACCGGCGTTTTTCCTGACCGCCGAAAAGCCTCAGACGGATTATGTCGTATCGGCTGCCGCGTCGCTTGCCATAAACTATCTCAACTTTAAGGATACCGATAAGGCATATGCCGAAAAATCTCTCGATTACGCAAAGGCTTTGTGGAAATTTGCAAACGAAAACAAGCTCGAGCTAAGCGATAACGCGGACGGTCCTAAGGGCTATTACCGCTCGGAAAAATGGGCGGACGATTTCTGTTGGGCGGCAGGCTGGCTTTTCCTTTGCACAAACGACAAGAGTTATCTTGAAACAGCTGCGCCTTATTTCGATTATTACGCTCCGAGCGGTTGGGTGCATTGCTGGAACGATGTTTGGGACGGCGCAAGCTGTGTTTGGGGACGCATAAATCAGGAATTTCCGCAGGTCGACCTGGTAAATATTGTAAGAAAAGCGCAGGGCAAGAACGAATATGTATTCGACGATTTCTGGGACGAGGTTGAAAAGTGCTTTCCCGTATGGAAAGCCAAGGAAACCGCAGGCGGTTATTCTTTCTTCGATACATGGGGCTCGGCACGTTACAACACCGCTATGCAGCTTATCTGTCTTGTTTACGACAAATACACCAACAACGGAAAGCCGGGCGAGGCGAGCCGGTGGGCTAAAAAACAAATGGAATATATCATGGGCGATAATCCGCTCGGACGCTCTTATATCGTAGGATATAATGAAAATTCCGTAAAGTATCCTCATCACAGAGCCGCTTCGGGTCTTACAAAATGCGAGGATCCGGACGAACACAGATATGTTCTTTACGGCGCGCTTGCGGGCGGTCCGGACGGCGAGGATAAGCATAACGATACTACGGCAGACTGGATATACAATGAAGTTACTATAGACTATAACGCGGCGTTTGTCGGCGCAAGCGCAGGTCTTTACGCATTTTTCGGTACGGACGATATGAAGCCGACTGCAAACTTTCCTCCCACGCCTTCATACAGCGGAAGCGAGGGCGGCGGAAACGGCTACTGGGTCAACGCATGCGGTATTGACGATATCAAGTCGGACGGCTGCGGCGTTACAAAGGTATCGCTTATGGTTATGACCGATTCCACAAAAGCCGCCAAGGATATTTCCGTCCGCTATTACTTCAACAGCTCCGAGATCTCAAATGTCGGCAGCGTTACCGCTTCCGAGCTTTACGATCAGGCGGCGGTCGAGGCTTCTCCGGCAGACGGCGTTATAAGCGGTCCTTACAAGTATGATAAGCTTGCAGATACTTATTATGTGGAAATAAAATGGGACGGATACACTATTGCAAATTCAGGCAAGAAATATCAGTTTACTCTCGGTATGTACTACGGCGATAAATGGGATCCGAAAAACGATCCGAGCTATAAGGGCATGACGATATATGATCAGGACGACGCTTTCTTCGGCACGGGAAATGAAGTCAGAACGGACAACATCTGCGTTTATTCAAACGGCGTCCTTGTAGGCGGCGTTGAACCGGACGGTACAGTACCTGACAAGGGAACGGTACTTGGCGATCTTAACATGGATAAAAGCGTGTCTGCCGCCGATCTGGTACTGTTTCACAAGTATATTTTAAAACAGCCCGTTAAGATTGCCGATAAGGCGGCTGCCGATATTGATGGAAACGGAACAATAAATATTATAGATGTTTTTTTGCTGAAAAGAATGATCGTTTCGGCAAAATGATCCGTTATATTTGAGAACCTGTCCGCATAGGTTCTGATATATGAAAATTTATTGAAAAAATATATTTTTTTGAAAAATGTGTAGTCAAATCGAAAAAAATATGTTATAATAGTAAAGCGGTATTGTAAAGCCCCGCTTTTACAGCCGCTTCAATATTATGCAAAATAACTGCTTTTGCGGTTTTTAAGGAGATGCATGAAAATGAAAAAATTATTAGTGTTGATTTTTGTGGTTTCCGCTGCTGCGGCCGCTGTAATAGCTACGGTCACAGTATTTAACGTTAAGTTTCACAAAAAATATATCAATGTCTGCGACTGATACCGCTTCACGTCGGACTTTATGTTAGTGAAGCAGTATAACAGACAAAAAAGGGAGTCTTGTTAAATGAATATCAGAATGGAACTAACTAATTCGCCGAAGGAGAAACCGGCTGACGAAACAAAGCTCGGTTTCGGACACATCTTTACGGATCATATGTTTATTATGAACTATGATACGGGCGAGGGTTGGCATGACGCAAGAATAGTTCCTTATCAGAATCTTTCGCTTTCACCGGCAGCAATGTGTCTGCACTACGGACAAGAGGTCTTTGAGGGACTTAAGGCTTACCGTACTGCCGAGGGGAAGATACAGCTTTTCAGACCGGAGGAAAACTTTAAAAGACTTAATCAGTCTAACGAGAGAATGGTGATCCCGAAGCTGCCCGTTGAGGACGCTATGCAGGCGCTTACCGCTCTTCTGAACGTCGAAAAGGACTGGGTTCCTCACACGGACGGAGCTTCTCTTTACATAAGACCTTTTATTATTTCGACCGATCCGTATGTCGGAGTACGTCCTGCCGATCATTACCTGTTCATGATAATACTTTCACCGTCCGGAGCATATTATTCTACGGGGCTGAATCCTGTTAAAATTTATGTTGAAAGCAGATATGTAAGAGCTGTCAGAGGCGGTACGGGCTTTGTTAAAACAGCCGCTAACTACGCTATTTCACTTGCAGGTCAGGAAGAGGCTCATCAGCAGGATTATGAGCAGGTTCTCTGGCTTGACGGCGTTGAGCAGAAATATGTTGAAGAAGTCGGCTCTATGAATATTTTCTTTGTGATCGGAGGAGAGGTCATAACTCCCGAGCTTACAGGCTCTGTTCTGCCGGGGATCACAAGAAAATCGGCGATAGAAATATGCCGTAAAAAGGGATATAAGGTTACGGAGAGGAGAATTTCCATTCAGGAAATTGCCGACGCCTATGACGCCGGAAAGCTTGACGAGGTTTTCGGTACGGGTACTGCGGCTGTTATCTCTCCTGTAGGACATCTTAAATGGAACGATAAGATCATGGAGATCAACGATAATAAGATCGGAAATATTTCACAGATGCTTTATGATACCATGACAGGTATTCAATGGGGCAAGATCCCCGATGAATATAACTGGGTAGTAGAGCTTAAATAAAAAAACGGGGTGCCTTTGGAATCTTGTTAAGAGCAGATTCTTTGGCTGAGATCATACCCATTGAACCTGACGGATAATGCCGGCGAAGGGAGTATTTTATATAATACGGCATATCCCGTTTCCGTATGGGATATGCCTTTTTTCAGAGGTAAGAAAATTTGAGGGTTTCAAAAAAACAATTTAAACTTTATGCCGTAACAGACAGCGGAATGCTGAAAAACGGCAAAACGCTTCCGGAGGCAGTTGAAGACGCAGTAAAGGGCGGCGCGACAATTATCCAGCTTAGGGAAAAAAACAAGAGCAAGGACGAAATAATTGAAATGGCAGGGGAGCTTAAATTAATTTGCCGCAAATACAATGTTCCGCTTATTATCAACGATTCCGTTGAGATCGCGTATAAGTCCGGCGCAGACGGCGTACACCTCGGACTTGACGACGGCGATCTGATATATGCAAGGCGCGTGCTTGGCGAAAACGCTGTAATAGGCGCGACTGCGCATGATTTTAACGAGGCGCGTACGGCATGGGCGGCAGGCGCGGATTATCTCGGCTGCGGAGCGGTATTCGGCTCTAATACAAAGCATGATACCGTGCCGCTTTCTATCAATGAGCTGAAACGTATCTGTAACGGCATAGAAATTCCCGTTGTGGCGATAGGCGGTATAAGCGCCGAAAATATCATGAGGCTGAAAAATACGGGAATAGCGGGAGCCGCTGTCGTTTCCGCGATCTTTGCGCAGGAGGATATCCGTATTGCGGCTGCTCTGCTGAACGGTATTATAGAAAATGTGATATAGTCTGCCTTGAAAGGAGAACGCTATGAAAACAGTTTTGACTATTGCCGGAAGCGACAGTATCGGCGGCGCGGGCATACAGGCGGATATCAAAACCATATCCGCAAACGGCTGCTATGCCATGAGCGTTATAACGTCTGTTACAGCGCAGAATACTCTCGGCGTAAACGGAATATTCGACATACCGTCAGAATTTGTGAAAAAGCAGCTTGAGGCTGTCTTTGACGATATAAGACCCGACGCCGTAAAAATAGGCATGCTTTCGGATACGGAGATAATCCGAACGGTTTCGGATATACTTCGGGAAAGAAAAGCCGGAAATATTGTCGCCGATACGGTCATGGTATCGACAAGCGGTCATAGGCTTATTGCGGAGGACGCGGTTTCGGCGCTTATGGAATACATTATCCCGACAGCCGAAATCGTAACGCCGAATATTCCCGAAGCTGAAACGCTGTCGGGTATCGGGATCAGAACAGAAGACGATATGAAAAAAGCTGCCGGAATTATCATGAGGTACGGCTGCAAAAGCGTTATCATAAAGGGCGGACATCTTAAAGAGTCTGCCGACGACGTTTTGTTTGACGGAAATAAATTTATCGTTTTCAGAAACGAAAGAATAAATAATTCCAACACTCATGGTACGGGCTGTACTCTTTCATCGGCGATCGCATCGGGTCTTGCGAATGGCATGAGTATTGCCGAAAGCGTGGAAAGCGCAAAAAAATATGTTACAGAAGCTATTGCGGACGGTCTTGATCTCGGAAAGGGGAGAGGTCCGCTGAATCATTTTTATCAGGGGCGCAGATAAGCCGTGCGACGAAATAAAAAGGAGATGTATGATGAATTACAAAACACAAATGGAAGCCGCTAAAAAGGGCGTTATAACAAAGGAAATGCAAACAGTTGCAGAAAAGGAAAATATTGACTCCGAGCTTTTGCGCAGCAGAGTTGCAGAGGGCTGCGTATGTATTCCCGCAAATATCAATCATAAGGCGCTTAGTCCGGAGGGTATAGGCTATGGACTGCGAACGAAAATCAACGTTAATCTCGGTATTTCGGGCGACTGCAAAAACTACGATATGGAAATGGACAAGGTAAAAATGGCGATAGACTTCGGCTGTGAAGCTATTATGGATCTTAGCAACTACGGCAAGACCAATACGTTCCGCAGAGAGCTTGTCGGTATGTCGCCTGCCATGATAGGGACTGTTCCTATGTACGACGCTATCGGTTATCTTGAAAAGGATCTGCTTGAAATCACCGCTAAGGATTTTCTCAAGGTCGTTGAAGCTCACGCCAAGGAGGGCGTCGATTTCCAGACTATACATGCAGGCATAAATAAAAGAGCCGTTGAAGCGTTCAAGCGTCAGGGCAGACTTACAAATATAGTTTCAAGAGGCGGCTCGCTGCTTTTTGCATGGATGGAAATGACGGGAAATGAGAATCCGTTTTATGAGTATTACGACGAGGTGCTGGATATTTTAAGAGAGTATGACGTCACCATAAGCCTCGGCGACGCGCTAAGACCGGGGTCTATCCATGACAGCACCGACGCCGGACAGATCTCCGAGCTGATCGAGCTTGGCGCGCTTACGGAAAGAGCATGGGAGAAAGACGTTCAGGTCATGGTTGAAGGTCCGGGACATATGGCGATGAATGAGATCGCCGCAAACATGACTATTCAGAAAAGAATTTGTCATAACGCTCCGTTTTATGTTTTAGGACCTCTCGTTACCGATATTGCTCCCGGGTACGATCACATAACCTCGGCTATAGGCGGAGCTATTGCGGCTGCGAACGGCGCGGATTTTCTGTGCTATGTAACGCCTGCCGAGCATTTGAGACTGCCTGACGCAGACGATGTACGGGAGGGTATAGTCGCTTCAAAAATTGCAGCGCATGCGGCGGATATTGCAAAGGGCATACCGAATGCAAGAGATATAGACAATAAAATGAGCGATGCCAGGAGAAGAGTTGACTGGGACGAAATGTTCAGGTATGCCATAGATCCGAAAAAAGCAAGAGATTACTTTGAAAGCGTACCGCCAAAGGACAGACATACCTGTTCAATGTGCGGAAAAATGTGCGCTATGAGAACTACTAATATGATCCTTGCAGGGGAAAAGGTTGAATTTTGTACGGAAAAGTAAAGATTGCTGTTTTGAGGAAATTATATGAAAGAAAAAGTTGAAGAAGCATCAGCACAGTTTAAAAAAGTATTCCTATCTGCTTCACTAAAAGAAATGTTTAATAACATACCGATAACGTTTACGGAGTTATTGATTTTTATATTTTTAGCCATGTTTATGCTCCTGCCGCTTCGGCGGCTTATTATAAACGTCTTGGGATTGCAGTCCTTTTATTCGTCGGATGTCAATGTCATACATTCGGTTGCCGTATGTTTAACTTTGATTGCGGTGATAATAATTTTTGTTAAGCACAGATTGGAAAGAAGACATAGGCTGTCGCGTTCTTGGGTATGGGATTTACTGCTAAAAGAGGAACGAAAGAATAAAAAATATCTTAGCAAACGCAATAGATTTTTAGAATCTACGCAAATTGATGCATTGTAAACCATAATTGCTGAACGCTAAAAAGTGACGTTTACAGTCCCCGACTATAAATACAGTTATTATTTTTCGCTTCTGCGACTCACAGCGTAAGCTGTGCCGGAGCGGAAGCTTGATCTTCTTTGGTTCGTTTCTTGCATCAAGGCAAGAAATGAACATACGCATAATTTTAAGGGGACGCTTTTACCTGCAAAGCGTCCCCTTGTCTGACAAAGTATTATTTCATAAGCTCGCATACAAGATTAGAAAATTCGACAGGATCTTCAACCGGAAGACCTTCGATCATAAGCGCCTGATTATAAAGCAGTCTGCTGTATTTTTCAAGCTTTTCATCATCGTTTCCGTAAATGCTTTTCAGCGTTTCAAATACGGGATGCTCGGGATTTATCTCAAGTATTTTGTCCGCGGAAACCTTTTGATCGTTCGGCATCGCATTGAGTACCTTTTCCATTTCAACCGATACCTCGCCTTCGCTGGTCAGGCATACGGGGTGGGTTTTAAGACGCTTTGAAAGACGTACTGTCTTTACCTTTCCGCCGAGCTTTTCCTCCATGAATTTGAACAGATCCTTGGATTCCTCCTCCTTTGCCTTGATTTCCTCCTTTTCCTCCGGAGTGTCAAGATCGAGATCGCCTGCAGAAACCGATTTGAATTCCTTTTCCTTGTAATTCATCAGCATCTTTATTGCAAATTCGTCAACATTGTCCGTAAAGTAAAGTATCTCATATCCCTTGTCCTTTACAAGCTCCGTCTGCGGCAGCGAATCGATCCTCGCGGTAGTTTCGCCGCAGGCATAGTATATATATTTCTGATCTTCCGTCATTCTGTCAACGTATTCTTCAAGAGTTACAAGCTTCTTTTCCTTTGAGGAATAGAACATGATAAGATCCTTTACGGAATCCTTATTCATGCCGTAGTTATTATAAACTCCGAATTTGAGCTGCAAGCCGAACGTCTTGTAAAATTCCTCATACTTTTCACGGTCGTTTTTCAGAAGCTTTGTCAGCTCGTTTTTGATAGTTCTTTCAAGACTTTTCGCAATCAGCTTCAACTGCCTGTCATGCTGAAGCATTTCTCTTGAAATGTTGAGCGACAAATCCTCGGAATCGACAAGTCCCTTTACAAAGCTGAAATGATCGGGCAGAAGATCGCCGCACTTGTCCATGATAAGCACGCCGCTTGAATAAAGCTGCAAGCCCTTTTCATATTCCTTTGAATAGTAGTCATACGGAGCTTTTGACGGAATATACAGCAAAGCGTTGTACGTTGCCGTACCCTCCGTTTTGGTGTGTATATGCATAAGCGGATCGGTGAAGTCGTAGAACTTGTCCTTGTAAAAGCTGTTGTAGTCCTCGTCCTTAAGCTCGCTTTTGTTTTTGCGCCAAATAGGTATCATGCTGTTGAGAGTTTCCGTTTCGGTATAATCCTCGTATTCGTCTTCCGTACCCTCTTTAAGACGGCTTTTTGTAACGTCCATTTTAATGGGGAATCTGATATAATCAGAGTATTTTTTGACGAGCGATTTTATCTTGTACTGATCGAGAAAATCGCTGTATTTCTCGTCCTCTGTGTCCTCTTTGAGCTTTAAGATGATTTCCGTGCCGACAGTATCTTTATCGCATTCGCCGATCCGATAGCCGTCCGCGCCCTCGGAGATCCACTGAAAAGCCTTGCCGCTGCCATATGCCTTTGACCTTACGGTAACTTCCTTGGCAACCATGAACGCGGAATAGAAGCCGACGCCGAACTGTCCGATAATATCAACGTCCTCGTCAAGCTTGTTTTCGCTCTTGAATTTGAGCGAACCGCTGTTTGCGATGATACCGAGGTGATTTTCAAGTTCTTCCTCGGTCATACCGATACCGTTGTCGGAAACGGTAATCGTTCTCGCGTCCTTGTCGGCAGAGATCTTCACGGTAAACTCGTCCTTGCTTATGCCGACCTTGTCGTCAGTCAGGGACTTGAAATAAAGCTTGTCGATAGCGTCGCTTGCGTTCGAGATAAGCTCTCTCAAAAAGATTTCCTTATGTGTATAGATTGAATTGATCATTAAGTCGAGAAGTCTTTTGGACTCGGCTTTAAATTCTTTAGTCTGCATTTTTTTCAGCTCCATTTAATATAATTAGCACTCTTAACGTTCGAGTGCTAATTAATAGTATACTACATTAAAATTAAAAATCAATACTTTTCACCAAATTTACACAATTCATTCACAAATATTACATATTAACCTGATGAAAATTGAAATTTGGGCTTGACAAATAGAAAAAAGTGTATTATAATATAAAAAGAACAAATGTTCTGCCACCGTAAAATTATTCAAGTTGCTTTAAAATATAGTTTAACGGAGGAAAAATAAAAATGAAAAGAGTTTCAATGGACGCGCTCGACTTTGATAAGAAAATTATTGAGCTTTCACTTGCCGCGGATGCTGAAACAAATTCAGAACAGATACGGAAGGTCAAATCCGCTATGATGAAGGTCATAAAAAATGAGCTTACCCCAAGACAAAGAGAAACGATTGCGCTGTACTATTATAAGGAAATGGGCGTGTCGGAGATTGCCGAAAAGCTTGGTCTTGCGCCGTCCACGGTTTCAAGAACGATAAAGCGTGCAAGGGACAAGATCTACAAATTTCTGAAATATATGATGTAGGAGATTTTTAATGAATACACCGATTTATGACTTTTTAAAAAAATATTCTGCCGGCGGCAGCCTAAGACTGCACATGCCGGGGCATAAGGGCAAAGCATTTTTGGATATAAAAGCGTTTGAATATGACATTACGGAGATAAACGGCGCGGACAGTCTTTTTGAAGCTTCGGGAATAATTGACGAAAGCGAAGGCAATACCGCAAGGCTTTACGGTACGGCTAAAACCTGCTACAGCGCAGGCGGCTCGACACTTTGTATTCAGGCGATGCTTGCGCTTATGAAGCGGGAAAACCGCACGGTTATCGCCGTAAGAAACGCTCACAGGAGCTTTATTGCCGCCTGCGCTTTGCTTGACATTCAGCCGGTATGGCTTTTTCCGAAGCATAGCGAGGGGATAATTTCGGGGGAATTTCCTTTTGACGATGCTGAAAAGGCTCTCTCTGAATATAAAAATTCATGCATTTATCTGACATCTCCCGATTATCTCGGCAGAATGGCGGACATATCGGAGATATCAAAGCTTTGTCACAGGTATAACGCGCTTTTGCTGGTGGACAACGCTCACGGCGCGCACCTTATCGCCGCAGGACGGCACCCTATGCGGCTTGGAGCGGATATATGCTGCGATTCGGCGCACAAAACGCTTCCTGCGCTGACGGGCGGAGCTTATCTTCATTTAGCCGATACGCGTTACGCCGATAAGGTCAAGGATACGATGTCGCTTTTCGGTTCGACAAGTCCAAGCTATCTTATAATGGCGTCGCTTGACTTATGCGCGAAATACATATCGGAGCGTCTTGAAAGCGACAGCAAAACAGCATTTGCTGCGCTTGCCGGTCTTAGGCACAGAATAGGCGAACGTTATGATATTTACGGCGGCGAGCCGTTTCATCTGACGCTTTTGTGCGACGGCGACGATCTTGCGTTTCAGCTCAGAGCTTATGGTATAGAGTGCGAGTATTCGGATAAAAGCTGTATCGTGCTGCTTTTTTCTCCGATGAATACGACGGAGGAAATATTCGGGGCTGCGGATATACTGATGAAATGTACGCCAAAAGCCGCGGCATATAAAAACGCTATAAATTTCCCAAAGCCGAAAAGCGCATTAAGCATAAGGGAGGCTGTGCTGTGTAAATATGAAACGATAAGCGCAAAAGAGAGCCTTGGCAGAGTGTGCGCAGGGGTAAATGTGCCGTGTCCTCCGGCGATACCGATAGCTGTCAGCGGAGAAGTTATTGACGAAGAATGCATCGAGCTGTTTGAAAGATATGGAATTTCAAGGGTAAATGTGGTAAAATAAAAGTGGGATACTCTGTCCCCTGACCTTCTGACGTATGGGGGACTCCGTCCCCCAAGCCCCCTGCCAAAGGGAATGATTCCCTTTGGAATCCCCATGATTTTTTGAAATACTTTCCCTAAAGGGAAGTATTTCAAAAAATGTGGGTAACCATACGAAACATTCTTGGCAAAGGTCGGGAGATAAAGCACCTCAAAATTTCTGAAAATTGGATTACAGCTGAATGGTAAAATTTATCATTTATAGTCCCCGACTATAAAGAAAGTCAATATCTCTCGCTTCCGCGACTCACAGCGTAAGCTGTGCCGGAGCGGAAGCTTGATTTTCTTTGGTTCGTTTCTTCAAGGCAAGAAATGAACATAAACATAATGAACATATACAAATATATAAGGAGAATCGCAGCCTTGAAAAAACAACTAAAAGAATTCATAAAAAATAAAAAATCCGAGCTTACAATGGAAGTAATGATCTTCATAAAATGGCTCTTGTTATCCTTGCTGACAGGTACGGCTGCCGGATTTGTCGCTTCGCTTTTCCACATTGCTCTGAAGGACGCCGCCGAGCTTCGGGAACACTGTCCGCTTATTATACTTACGCTGCCGATATGCGGTATACTTGTAGCGTTTACCTACAAGCTTATGGGCTGCGTTCACGATAAGGGGACAAACATGGTCATCACAGCTGTCAGAAACGGTGATAAATTAACATGGAAAAATACTGTCAGTATATTTTTAGGCTCTTTTTTCACGCATATAGGCGGCGGCTCTGCCGGACGCGAGGGAGCGGCTTTGCAGATAGGCGGAAGCATCGGCTCGCAAATAGGACAATGGCTAAGGCTTAGCTCCAAGGACTGCCGTATGCTTACCATGTGCGGAATGAGCGCGGGTTTTTCGGCGTTGTTCGGCACTCCTGCGACGGCGGCAATATTTTCTCTTGAGGTAATAAGCGTCGGTATTATGCATTATTCGGCGATTCTTCCCTGTATGATCTCGGCTCTTGTCGGTATAGGGATTTCCTCGCAGTTTGGCGTTGAAGTCGAAAAGCACACTATCATATTCGACGTTTACAGCTATAAAAAATACATAGGAATACTGGCGATTATTTTGTGCGGTACGGTTTTGAGTATGGTTTTCTGCGTCGTTATCAAAAACGCTTCCGCCTTATACAAAAAATACCTGAAAAATCCATATGTAAGAGTGATCGTTGGCGGCGCGGCTGTCGTTATTCTCACGTTCCTTTGCGGCACATACGACTACAACGGCGCAGGAGCCGAGATCATAAACTGCGCGTTTGTTCAGCAGGCGTCATGGGAAGAGTTTTTGCTGAAGCTTTTGTTTACTGCTCTGACTCTCGGCGCAGGTTTCAAGGGCGGCGAGATCATGCCGGTATTTTTCATAGGCTCGACTTTCGGAAGCGCGTTTGCGCCCGTACTGGGACTCGACTGCTCTATCGGCGCGGCGGTAGGCATGTCGTCGCTTTTTTGCGGCGTTACAAACTGTCCTATAGCGGCAGTACTGCTTTGCGTCGAGCTTTTCGGAGCGGAGCATATGCCCGTTTATCTGCTTTCATGCGGCATATCGTATATGATATCCGGATACACTGGTCTTTACAGCGAGCAGAAGATACTCTATTCAAAGTTTGTGCCCGAGTATATTGACAGGAAAATAGGAGATAAATCACCTCAAAATTCTGAAAATTGATTTCATTGTAAACTATAATTGCTGAATGGTAAAATTTATGATTTACCGTCCCGACTATAAATACAGTCATTATTTTCCGCTTTCACGACTCACAGCGTAAGCTGTGCCGGAGCGGAAGCTTGATTTTCTTTGGTTCGTT
>JAMPFN010000058.1 GCA_023664445.1 Clostridium sp.
CTCCGCAGAGAGCGAAATTCTTTGCCGTAGGGCGCTCCGCAAGGGGGTGAGCCGTAAAAAACAGTCCGGTGGACTGTTTTTAGGCGAGGGGACGCCCTGCAAGAGAGGGCGTCCCCTTAAAATTATAAATTTTACTCTGCGGTATTATTTTGCCAGTTTCCCTTTTTATAAAACGCAAACGATACCAATGCGGCGATTATCCACCCCACAGGCCATGACATCCATATTCCCTTAGCGCCAAACCTTGCCGAAAGCGCAAACGCAAGAACGA
Organism: Clostridium sp.; assembly: GCA_023664445.1. Lineage (GTDB taxonomy): Bacteria > Bacillota > Clostridia > Oscillospirales > Ruminococcaceae > Porcipelethomonas. The sequence continues at coordinate 272 of JAMPFN010000058.1, forward strand.
CCCTTAAAATAAGGTCGGAAAAAGTCGATACCATAAACGCTTTCATGCTGCCCGCACCCCTTAAAAGACCGTCAAGCATCAGCTTCACCGCAACAGCAAGATAAAAAGGCGAAACTATTTTCAGAAACTCTATTCCCGTACTTACCGCGCTGCCTTCGCCCTCAATAAAAAACGTAAGTGCAGTCTTGCAGAATACAAAATAAAATATGATAAATGGGATCGCAGCCGTGATACATATTTTCAGACCTGCGATACACCCCTGTTTCACCCTGCCCATATTCCCGGCGCCGACATTCTGCGCCGTATAGCTCGAAACTCCGTTCCCCACGGCAGAAAAGGACGTGACGGCAAACGTATTAAGCTTTATCGCTGCCGAATATCCCGCGATCACCGACGAGCCGTAGCCGTTTATAAGTCCCTGTATAAGCAGATTGCCCACAGATACGAAGCTTTGCTGCAAAACGCTCGGTACGGTCACCGTAATAATGCGCCTGAAAATACGCCTGTCGAAAAGCTTCGGTCTTTCCGTATATTCAAGCTTTGAAAGGCGTACAAACAACAGTATAACGGAAATTACGGCGGCTATGCCCTGCGCAATAAAAGTCGCCCATGCCGCGCCGGCAACGCCCCATTCAAATACCGCCACAAAAAGCAGATCGAGCCCAATATTGCCGACAGACGATCCTATCAGCAGATACATCGGAGTTTTCGCATCTCCGAGAGCGGTGTATACTCCCGATGAAATATTGTAGAAAAAAAGAAAAGGCAGTCCAAACGTATATATATTAAGATACAGCGCGCCGTCGGAGAAAATATTTTCCGGAGTATTGAGCAGACTAAGCATAGGATCGCAGAAAGCCACGCCGAACAAAAGCAGAAAAATACTTACTGCCGCCGACATAACAAATGATGTGTTGACGGCAGTTTTCATATCCGTTGTATGCTTGCTTCCGAAAAGCTGGGATATAACAACCGAACCGCCTATATTGCAGCCCATTGCCACAGCCATGAATATCATCGTTATAGGATAAGAAACGCCTATTGCGGCGAGCGCTTCTTCTCCGGCAAAGCGTCCGGCTATAATGCTGTCGGATATGTTGTAAAGCTGCTGAAAAACAACGCTTCCCAAAAGCGGCAGCGTAAAGTTCAATAATACCTTAGAGGGTTTGCCGGTTGTCAGATCTGTTATCAAATCAATTCTCCTTTCAGTATAGTCAGCCGGTTTGAAAACGAAAAAGGGCAGCACCGCGCGAGCGCCGCCTGACGTCTTGCGGTATTGCCCGAAAGCGAAGAAATTTTGTTTTTTATGCTTCCGCCTTATACTTTTCCGATTGAGCTTTAATAAGCTCTTCGTCGTCAAAATAATTTATCTTCATTGCCGATTTTACCTCCGCAAGAGTTTCTTCAGCCTTTTTCTTTGCCGCAGCCGTACCCTTACGCAGCGTCTCGTAAACATAAGGTATATCCTGTTCAAGCTCTTTTCTTTTAGCTCTTATCGGATCGAGCTCTTCCTGCAAAACGCTGTTTAAAAACTTCTTTACCTTGACGTCGCCCAGACCGCCTTTTCGGTAATGCTCTTTAAGCTCGTCAAGATTTTTATAATCCGAAAGATACCGTTCAAAATGTTCGTCACGGCAAAATGCGTCAAGATATGTAAACACCGCGTTTCCCTCGATCTTTCCCGGGTCGCTTACCTGTATATGGTCGGGGTCGGTATACATGCTCATGACCTTTTTTCTGACGTCGTCCGGCGTATCGGAAAGATAAATACAGTTTCCGAGAGATTTGCTCATCTTCGCTTTTCCGTCAATTCCCGGCAAACGCAGACAAGCTTGATTTGACGGTAAAAGTATTTCCGGATCGGTAAGAGTTTCTCCGTACACCGAATTGAATTTACGCACTATCTCCTTCGTCTGCTCAAGCATCGGCAGCTGATCCTCGCCGACGGGGACCGTAGTCGCCTTAAAAGCCGTAATATCGGCAGCCTGACTTATAGGATAGGTAAAAAATCCCACAGGTATGCTCGCTTCAAAATTACGCATTTTTATTTCTGTTTTTACAGTAGGATTGCGCTGAAGCCTCGATACCGTAACAAGATTCATATAGTAAAAGCTAAGCTCGCAAAGCTCAGGGATCTGCGACTGTATAAACATATTTGATTTTTCGGGATCAAGACCGCACGACATATAGTCGAGCGCCACCTCGATTATATTCTGCCGCACCTTTTCGGGATTGTCGGCATTGTCGGTCAGCGCCTGCGCATCCGCGATCATGATGTATATTTCGTCGTATTTCCCTGAATTTTGCAGTTCGACACGTCTTTTAAGCGAACCCACATAATGCCCTACATGAAGTCTGCCTGTCGGACGGTCGCCCGTTAAAATAATTTTTCCCATAGTAATCTCCGTCCTTAAACTTCAGCAATGACCTCAACTTCCACAAGAACATTTTTCGGAAGCTCTCTTACCGAAACGCAGCTTCTTGCGGGCTTTGATGTAAAATATTCGCCGTAGATCTTGTTGAACTGCGCAAAATCGGACATGTTTCTAAGGAAGCATGTTGTTTTCACAGCCTTTTCAAACGATGTGCCTGCCTTTTCAAGAACTGCTCCCAAATTTTTCATTACCTGGGTTGTCTGACCCTCGATATCCTGCGCTTCGATCTCATTCGTTGCCGGATTTATGGCGATCTGTCCTGATGTAAAAACAAGTCCTCCTGTTATGACCGCCTGTGAATAAGGACCTAAAGCCTCCGGTGCGTCCTGTGTATAAATTATCTGTGCCATTGTGATTTCCTCCTGTTATTCAACTATTTTAAAGCCTGCGTCCGCAAGCGTCGTTCTTATGGAAAGCTTATGCTCAAAATTTCTCGTTTCAAGAACTATTCTGAGATAACAGCCGTTTATATCCGTTCCTTCGCTCGCTCTTTCATGGTGGATAGCGATAACGTTGCCGCCGAGATCAGATATAATTTTTGAAACGTCACGCAGCTGTCCCGGCTTATCTATAAGCTCGATATTGATAGAATCGGTGCGTCCCGATTTAAGCAGACCTCTCTTTATAACTCTCGAGAGAATGGTAACGTCAATATTTCCTCCCGAAACCAGACATACGACCTTTTTCCCTTTTATCGGTACTTTATTGAACATTGCCGCCGCAACGGGAACTGCTCCCGCGCCCTCGGAAATAAGCTTATGCTGTTCGATAAGCGCAAGTATAGCGGACGATATCTCGTCGTCTGTCACGGTAACTATCTCGTCAACATATTTTTTGCAGTACTCAAAGGTATGCTCGCCCGGCTCTTTTACTTTAATGCCGTCCGCGATCGTCGCAACGGAATCAAGGCATTCTATCCGTCCGTGTTCAAGCGACTGCACCATGCTCGGCGCGCCCTCTGCCTGTACGCCGTAAACCTTGATATTCGGTCTTAGCTGCTTTACGGCAAACGCAAGACCCGAAATAAGTCCGCCGCCGCCGACAGGTACTATGACGGCGTCTGTATCGGGAAGCTGATCGAGTATTTCAAGACCGATAGTTCCCTGTCCGGCGATAACGTTTTCATCGTCGAACGGATGGATAAAGGTATAGCCCTTTTCGTCCCTAAGCTCTATCGCCTTGTTGTATGCGTCGTCGTAAACGCCCTCTACCAGACAAACCTCCGCGCCGTAGCTTTTGGTTGCCTCGACCTTAGAGATAGGCGCGCCGTCGGGCAGACATATAAGAGATCTTATACCGTTTTTCGCAGCCGCAAGCGCAACGCCCTGCGCGTGGTTTCCGGCGGAACACGCTATAACGCCCTTTTCCTTTTCCTCGTCGCTTAGCTGAGATATCTTGTAGTACGCTCCCCTTACCTTGAACGAGCCTGTTATCTGAAGATTCTCTGTTTTCAGATAGATGTCGCTGTCCGTATTTATTTTCGGAGCATGGATAAGATCGGTTTTTCTTATAACATTTTTCAGCACATACCCCGCATGATAAACTTTATCAAGAGTAAGCATTTTTTTCAACACTCCTATTTGTTTTTTATGGCAATCATTTTTTCAACAAAATATTTTGCCGTTCTTGCGGAACGTCCGCTTCTTCCTACTGCGAAACGTTCGGCTTCCTTTTCAAGCTCTTCCCTCGGAATATCAAGACCTTGCTGCTTTGCAAGACCGCAAACAATTTCAAGATACTCGGATTTGTTCGGCTTTGAAAATGAAATTTTAAGCCCGAAACGTTCGGAAAGCGAGATAAGCTCCTGTATCGTATCGTTTCTGTGCATATCGTCGCCGTCCCTGTCGGAAAAATTCTCCTTCACCAAATGACGCCTGTTGCTTGTGGCATATATAACTATATTGTCCGCTCTTGCCGAAACGGATCCCTCCAATATAGCCTTGAGCGCGCCGAAATTGTCGTCCTCTGACGAAAATGTCAGGTCGTCGATAAACAAAATAAATTTAAGAGGATTTCGGCTTAAATTGTCGATTATAACGGGAATATCCCTAAGCTGATCTTTGCGGACTTCAATTATACGCAGTCCCATATCACGGTACTCGTTTGCTATCGCCTTTACGGACGAGGACTTTCCCGTACCGGCGTCGCCCGTAAGCAATACGTTTGACGCCGGCTTTCCTTCCAAAAGAGCCAGCGTATTGTCTATTATCATTTTACGCTGCGTATCGTAGCCGATAAGCTGTGAGAGCTTTATCTCATCGGGATATTTTACAGGAACAATATAGCTTTCCTTAACGATAAACATATAATATTTTGCATATATGCCATAACCGCATTTCCCGATATTTCCGATACGCTTTTTATATTCCGCAATAAAATCTATGTCGGAAGTTCTCCACTCCGGCAGATATCCCTTGTAGTCTATACCTGAAATTACATCTTTCGGCGTTATACGGGATAACTCTTCAAGTATTTTCAGTTCGTTTTCAACAGCTTCTTCGATAAGGCTGTCGAACACCTTGCCCTGTGCCTTACCGATAATATAGAAGTTTTCGTCTTCCAACGCTTTCTTCAAGACATATTCGCTGAGATTTACATTTTCCTTATAAAGCTCACTGACAAACGCCGCATAACACCCCAGAAACATTTCTTCCTTCCAAGTGTCGAGCAGTTTCCAAAGGTTATTTATAGTATCGTCCGACAAAATTTCACTGAATACCGCAAGCGTACATATTTTACAGTCAAGCTCCTTTTTGTCCATTACAGAGCCTCTAATATTTTTTCTGTCGTTTCCGTAGTGGAAAGCGGTTTTGCGCCTGTACTTCCCACCAGATCTGCCGTTCTGTAACCCGCTTCAAGGAACTTGTCGACAGCGGAGTCTATAGCGTCCGCTTCCTTGTCGAGATCGAACGAATATCTAAGCATCATCGAAGCTGAAAGTATCGTCGCTATCGGATTTGCCTTGTTCTGTCCTGCAATATCGGGAGCTGAACCGTGAATAGGCTCATACATGCCGCGTTTGGTTGAACCGAGAGAAGCCGACGGAAGCATACCGATAGAGCCTGTTATCTGCGACGATTCGTCCGACAAAATGTCCCCGAACATATTCGATGTGACAACCACGTCAAACTGTGCCGGATTCTTGACCAGCTGCATTGCCGCGTTGTCGACAAGCATATCCGTGCATGTTACCTCGGGGTATTCCTTGGCGATCTCATGAACGGTCGCTCTCCAAAGACGCGAGCTTTCAAGAACGTTCGCTTTGTCTATGCTTATTACGTTCTTGTTTCTTTTCATTGCAGTTTCAAACGCAACTCTTGCGATACGCTCTATCTCCATTTTACTGTAACATTCCGTATCGTAAGCTTCTTCGCCGTATTTTCCCTCTCTTCTTCCTCTTTCGCCGAAATAGATTCCGCCGGTCAGTTCCCTTACCATCATAAGGTCAAATCCGTTTGCGACGATATCGGGTCTTAGCGGACACTCGTCTTTTAGAGCTTTATAAAGCTTTGCCGGTCTTAGATTCGTGAAAAGTCCCAGCGCTGAACGTATTCCCAAAAGCGCCTTTTCGGGACGGCAGTCGCCCGGAAGCGTATCCCACTTAGGACCGCCTACCGCGCCTAAAAGCACGCTGTCGCTTGCAAGACAGCCCTCGACCGTTTCCTCGGGCAGCGGCTTGCCCGCGGCGTCGATTGCCGCGCCGCCTATAAGATATGGGGTAAATTCAAATTTATGGCCGAATTTATCAGCCGTTTTTTTCAGGATCTCTACGGCGCTGTCCACTATTTCGGGACCAATGCCGTCGCCCCTGAGCAATGCGATTTTAAATTCCATTTTAAATCTCCTTATTTTTTTCTATCAGCTTTTCCAAAGGCGACTTCATCACCTTGTTAAAGAACTTTACAACCGATCCGGTGAGAATTGCCGCGATTACAGTTCCCTCTCTTGTACCCTGTATACTAAAAGAGAAGAAAACAAGAGATAATATAACGGCAATTACTACGCAGGAAATATCAAAGCATATCTTGACATTGCCAAAGACAAAACCGGTTTTATCCGAAATTGCCTTGACAAACGCCTCACCGGAATTCATAATTAAGTTTGCGATCACAGAAAGAAAAATGCCGAAACCAAGTATGACCGTACCCCAAACAACAAACACTATTCTGATAACATAACTGTCAAGTGTGATTTTTGATACCAAAAACATACCAAAATCCGTAAAATACCCAAATAAAAAAGAAAGCGGTATTTGCAGCAGCTGTATCCAACGGAAATTTTTTCTGAGAAGAACGATCTGACCTAATATCAGAACACAGTTCCATATGATAAGCCAGTTTCCGAGCGAAAGAAAATCAAATTTTATACTCATGACATTTGCTACCGACGAAATAGGAGAAACTCCAAGCTCCGCCTTTTTTGTGACCGCAACTCCTATTGCCGATATGAATAAACCGACAACCAAAAGTATGCATCTTTTGATCAATTCAGATTTGTTAATTTCACACCCTGTGTGCATCGTGATTACGCCTTACTTCCATAAAAGTATATTTTAGGCAGCACCGCACAAAGACCGCCTAAAGGCTTTGTGCGGTATCGCCTTTACTTAAAACTGCCGTTCCTGATAGATTCGACAAGTCCGCCGTTTGTGATTATAGACTGAATAAATTCCGGAAAAGGTTCGGTTTTAAACTGCTGTCCCGTAGTCTTATCGGTGATAACGCCCTTGTCGAGATCCGCTTCGACTATGTGCCCCTCTTCGACAGCGTCGGCAGCCTCCGGACACTCCAAAATAGCAAGACCTATGTTAATAGAATTTCTGTAGAAAATTCTTGCAAAGCTTTTTGCAATTACAAGAGAAATACCGCTTTCTTTAATGGCGATAGGCGCATGTTCTCTTGACGAACCGCAGCCGAAATTAAATCCTGCCGCCATGATATCGCCCTTTTGCACGCGTCCTGCAAACGTTTTATCCAGATCCTCCATGCAATGTGACGCAAGCTCTTTTTTATCGCTTGTGTTAAGATATCTTGCCGGAATTATAACGTCTGTGTCAACATTGTCTCCGTATTTTATAACCTTACCCTCAAATACCATTTTACAGCACCTCCTTCGGCTCAGCTATTTTTCCCGCAATAGCCGACGCCGCCGCGACAGCCGGACTTGCGAGATACACTTCCGACTCGACATGTCCCATTCTTCCGACAAAGTTTCTGTTTGTAGTAGCGACGGCTCTTTCGCCCTTGGCAAGAATACCCATATATCCGCCAAGGCACGGACCGCATGTAGGAGTTGAAACAACCGCTCCCGCTTCGATAAATATTTTCAGAAGTCCCTGCTCCATAGCCTCGAGGTAAATTTTCTGAGTTGCCGGAATGACTATCGTCCTGACGTTTTCAGCGACTTTTTTTCCTTTCATTATTTCTGCGGCTATCTGAAGATCTTCAAGTCTGCCGTTGGTACACGAGCCTATTACGACCTGATCGATCTTTATATCGTCGATCTCATCGACCGTATGCGTATTTTCAGGAAGATGAGGGAATGAAACGGTAGGCTTTATCTCGCTTAAATCTATAACATAAGCTTCATCGTACTGTGCATCATTGTCAGCGGTGTATACTTTCGGTTCTCTTTCGCTGTGCGCTTTTACATATTCTATCGTCTTATCGTCAACCTCAAATATGCCGTTTTTTGCGCCTGCCTCGATAGCCATGTTAGCCATGCAGAGCCTGTCGCTTACGGAAAGACTGTGAAGTCCCTCGCCTGTAAATTCCATAGAACGGTAAAGCGCGCCGTCCACGCCTATCATGCCGATAATATGCAGAATAACGTCCTTTCCCGTAACATATTTGTTAAGCTTTCCTTTCAGCTCGAACTTTATTGCGGACGGAACTTTGAACCATGCCTTTCCCGTTGCCATTCCGCATGCCATATCGGTCGAGCCTACGCCCGTGGAAAATGATCCCAAAGCTCCGTAGGTACATGTATGAGAATCCGCACCGATAACCGCGTCGCCCGAAACCACAAGACCTTTTTCGGGAAGCAGAGCGTGTTCGATACCCATTTCGCCCACGTCGTAAAAATTTGTAATGTCCTTTTCACCGCAAAAATCACGGCACATCTTACATTGTTCAGCCGCTTTTATATCCTTGTTCGGAGCAAAGTGATCCATTACCATGGTGACTTTTTCCTTATCAAAGACTTTTTCTGCGTCAAGCTTGTTAAACTCCTTTATCGCTACCGGAGAAGTTATGTCGTTCCCCAGTACAAGATCGAGATCTACCAGTATGAGCTGCCCCGCTTCGACTTTTTCCAGTCCTGCATGCGCCGCAAGTATCTTCTGCGTCATTGTCATACCCATTTACATCATTCCTTTCAATAAAATGTTTATTTTAAGGGGACTCTGTCCCTCATGACAACAATCCTGTTTATTGGGGGGACTCTGTCCCCATAACTCTTGCCAAGAACGTTCTATGGAGATACTCCTATTTTTTTTTTAACACTGCCCGAAGGGTAGTGTTAAAAAAATCATCGGGTTTCCAAAGGGAACTTGTTCCCTTTGGCTGGGGGTTATAGGGGGACAGAGTCCCCCTAATAAATATTCATTTTTCATCGTCAGACGAATCATTCTTTGACACCTTGTAACCAATAAAAGCAAATATTCCCACTACTACAGCGATTATAGGGATAAGAATAACAATTCCCATATACCTTACCTCCTTCCAATCAAAAATGACATTCTAAAAAAGCATGATAGCAGCCGTCCTTTACACGTTGGTAAACTTCGGCTTTCACACCGCTGTATTCAAAGCTTGCGTTCAATCTTCCGCCTTCGTCGTCATGCTCCTCATAATTTTCTATAGTACCGCAAATATTATCTTCCAGAAATTCACGGTAATCATAAACAATTATTTTAAGACTCACGTCATCGTTAGTAATACCGGCGCCTTGATTATATTCATCAAGCTTTATATTGTCTGTCACTTTGATTTTAAAAGTGTCTTCCATTTCAGCGGTTCTTTTTTTGGTGAAAATATGATAGGTAGTTCCGCTGAAAGACCATGCGATCAATAAATACAGCCCTACAATACAAATTATAAAAATACAGACTGCTGAAATAACTACTTCGAGAACGAGCTTTAATGCGGATTTTTTATTTTCCATACATGTCTTCCTCAGCTCACAGTTTGTCAATCATGATTCTCCTGTTTATTCTCAGACTTATTTTCAGAATCATCAGCGGCTTTCTTGTATTGTTTCATGTTTGCCGAACCGGTGCATAACATTGCTGCCCCCAGGCACAAGAACACTACGCCCATGCTGTCTTTACTGTTTTTACCAATAAATTCAATAAATGCCGTCACAAAAAATATTAAGGCTGCGGCATAAAACAATATTGCCGATATTTTATTTTTATCCATAATACCCCCTGTTACTTGTTTATAATAGCTCCCTTATCAGCGGAGGACACCATAGCCGCATATCTTTTCGCATAGCCTGTGATATTATCCTTGACAAGAAGCTTTGTATTTTTCTTTCTTTCGGCAAGCTCTTCATCGGAAACCTCAAGAGTTATCTTATAGTTCGGAATGTCGATAGATATAGTATCGCCGTCCTGAACATAAGCGATGATACCGCCGCTTACAGCCTCCGGTGAAACGTGACCTATAGCCGCGCCCCTTGTAGCGCCGCTGAAACGTCCGTCCGTAATGAGGGCAACGTCCTTATCGAGTCCCATTCCTGCAATTGCCGAGGTGGGCGACAGCATTTCTCTCATGCCCGGACCGCCGGCAGGTCCTTCATAGCGGATAACCACAACGTCGCCTGCCTTGATGCCTCCGCCTCTGATCACTTCTATAGCGTCTTCCTCGCTGTTGAATACCTTTGCAGGACCGCTGTGTTTCAACATCTCCGGAGCGACCGCGCTTCTCTTTACAACGCAGCCGTCGGGAGCGAGATTTCCTCTCAATACCGCAATACCGCCTGTTTCGCTATACGGATCATCGATCGGTCTGATAATTTCGGGATTCCTGTTTACAGCTCCCTTGATATTTTCGCCTAAAGTCTGTCCCGTAACAGTCATAACGTCGGTATTTATAAGACCTTTCTTGTTAAGCTCGTTCAGTACGGCATAAACTCCGCCTGCTTCGTTAAGGTCTTCCATATAGGTATGACCTGCCGGAGCTAAGTGACAAAGATTCGGCGTTTTAGCGCTTATCTCATTCGCCATATCAAGATTTATTGTGATTCCGCACTCGTTTGCGATAGCAGGCAGATGAAGCATACTGTTTGTAGAACAGCCAAGCGCCATATCTGCGGTAAGAGCGTTATGGAACGCCTTTTCGGTCATGATGTCACGAGGACGGATATTTTTTCTGTAAAGCTCCATTACTGCCATACCTGCCTGTTTTGCAAGCTTTATTCTCTCGGAATAGACTGCCGGGATCGTACCGTTTCCGCGCAGTCCCATACCCAGAACCTCTGTCAGACAGTTCATGGAATTTGCGGTGTACATGCCCGAACATGAACCGCATGTAGGACATGCCTTGTTTTCAAACTCCTCAACCTCTTCTTCTGACATTTTACCTATCGAATATGCGCCTACAGCCTCGAACATACTCGAAAGGCTTGTCTTTTCGCCCTTGACATGACCTGCAAGCATAGGTCCGCCGCTTACAAATACAGTCGGAACATTTACTCTTGCCGCAGCCATAAGAAGTCCGGGGACGTTTTTATCGCAGTTGGGTATCATAACAAGTGCGTCAAAGTGATGCGCAAACGCCATACACTCGGTAGAATCGGCGATAAGATCGCGCGTTACCAACGAGTATTTCATGCCCTTATGTCCCATAGCGATACCGTCGCATACGGCTATTGCAGGGAACACTACGGGAGTACCGCCGCCCATGGCAACACCAAGCTTTACGGCTTCTGTTATCTTGTCTATATTCATGTGTCCGGGTACAATTTCGTTATAGGACGAAACGATACCTACCAGCGGACGCTTCATTTCCTCGGAAGTCATACCGAGCGCGTTAAAAAGCGAACGCTGCGGAGCCATTTCAACACCATTGCAAAAAAAATTTTCAGCCATTTTTATTTACCTCTTGAATTTAATTTATCTTTATATCCCCGACATCAACTTTAATATCATCATTCACATTAACTTTAATATCGTCCGCATTTGCATCTTTATTATCGGACGCACATCCGGCAAAAAGTATCAATGCGGAGATACAGCATAAAATAATTGATATTCTTTTCATAACTACTCCAAAACACAAACTGCTTTCCCGACCTTGTAAATCAGGAAAGCAGTAATGCAAGTCCGATTACAATACGACAATCGGATATATCATCAGTTATTGATAAACTTGTCTTCTTCGTTATTCCAGCTATAGAGCTTACGGATCTCCTCGCCGACCTTTTCTGACGGATGCTCTGACGCAAGCTTTCTCATAGCTCTGAAGTGAGCCTGACCGCCTGCCGGCGACATATCAAGAAGGAATTCCTTAGCAAACGAACCGTCCTGAATGTTCTTGAGTATCTGCTTCATAGCCTTCTTTGTATCCTCTGTGATGATCTTAGGACCTGTGATGTAATCGCCGTATTCGGCAGTATTTGAGATCGAGTATCTCATACCTGCAAAACCGCTCTGATAAATAAGGTCAACGATAAGCTTCATTTCGTGGATACACTCAAAGTAAGCGTTTCTTGCGTCATATCCTGCCTCGACGAGCGTTTCAAAGCCTGCCTGCATAAGAGCGCATACGCCGCCGCAGAGAACTGCCTGTTCGCCAAAGAGGTCAGTTTCTGTTTCTGTTCTGAATGTAGTTTCCAAAACGCCCGCTCTTGCGCCTCCGATAGCAAGACCGTAAGCGAGTGCCATATCCTGCGCCTTGCCTGATGCGTCCTGAGCAACAGCAACGAGGCACGGAACGCCCTTTCCTGCCTGATACTCGCTTCTTACCGTATGTCCCGGTCCCTTAGGAGCGATCATTGTAACGTCAACGAATGACGGAGGAACGATCTGACCGAAATGGATAGCAAAACCGTGAGCGAACATAAGCATATCGCCCTCTTTAAGGTTCGGCTCGATATCCTTCTTGTACATAGCCGCCTGTTTTTCATCATTGATAAGTATCATGATGATATCTGCCTGCTTTGCAGCTTCCGCCGCTGTAAATACCTCAAAGCCCTGCTTTACAGCCTTGTCCCATGACTTGCTTCCTTCGTAAAGACCGATAATGACTCTTGCCTTATCGCCGAGAGATTCCTTGGCGTTGAGCGCGTGAGCGTGTCCCTGACTTCCGTAACCGATAACGGCGATCGTCTTGCCGTAAAGCAGCGAGAGATCGCAGTCTTCCTGATAAAATACCTTTGCTGAATCTGACATTTTAAAAACTCCTTTTTAATTTGATTTATTTATTTAGAGGAATACTGTTCCCCTAAGCAAAATTGGCAAAAAATACAATTACTGACCGCGCAGACACTTGCCGCCCCTTTGAAGAGCAACTATGCCCGTACGGCATATTTCCATGATCCCATAAGGCTTCATAAGCTCGATAAACGCGTTGATCTTGCTGCTTTCGCCTGTGATCTCGATACAAAGAGCATCAGGAGAATAATCAACAATATTTGAACGGAAAACATTTACCGCGGCAAGTATATCCTGCCTTGTCTTATCGTCGTTTTTGACTTTGAGAAGCAGCAGCTCGCGCAGAACCGTTTCGTCCCTTTCCATGACCTGAACTTCTTTTACGTCGTGCATCTTGCTTAGCTGCTTGATGATCTGTCCCTTGGAATATTCGTCGCCTATCATAGAAATGGTGATCCTCGAAAACTCATGGGATTCGGTTTCGCCTACCGTCAGCGTATCAATATTGAATCCGCGTCTTGTAAACATACTCGAAACCCTTGTCAGAACGCCAAATCTGTTGTCTACAAGTATGCTGAAAACATATCTTTCCATCAGATCTCACCTCCGTGTATCTCCGTAATGATATTGTCTATAGAGCCGCCCGGAGGAAGCATCGGGAGTACAAACTCGTCCATATCTATTTTGCAGTCGATAACCGCAGGTCTTTTTGCGGCGATCGCTTTGTCAAGTGCGTCGGACAGTTCAGTCTTGCTTTCGGCTCTCATTCCCAATGCTCCGAAGCTTTCCGCAAGCTTTACAAAATCGGTCTGACGGCAAAGCGTGGTATTTGAATAATGCTTGTTGAAGAAAAGCGTCTGCCATTGTCTTACCATGCCCAGAACGCCGTTGTTCATGATAACGACGATAACCGGAGCGTTGCATGAAACCGCCGTCGCAAGCTCGTTCAGGTTCATGCCGAAGCTTCCGTCACCCGTAAAGAGAACCGTCGGCTTCTGTGAAGCGGTATAAGCTCCGATAGCCGCTCCCAGTCCAAAGCCCATAGTACCAAGTCCGCCGCTTGAAATAAATGTTCTCGGCTTTTCAAATTTATAGTGCTGCGCCGTCCACATCTGATGCTGTCCGACGTCGGTAACGATAACAGCGTCCTCGGGCATTTTTTCATTTACCGCTTCAACGATATCGTAAGGCGTCATAACATCGGAGCTTTGAACCATTGCGGCTTCTTTTTTCTTAAGCTCGTCAATTTCGGCATGCCATTGCGGATGAGCCTTCTTTTCGACCATGGAATTAAGCTTGGCAAGAGTTTCCTTGACATCGCCGTTTATTCCAAGCTGACTTGTTACGTTTTTATTGATCTCCGCATTATCAACATCGATGTGTATGATCTTGCAGTTTCTTACATAAACGTCTTTGTTTCCCGTCGCTCTGTCGCTGAATCTTGCGCCGATAGCAATAACGAGATCCGCTTCTGCCTGCGCCATAGAGGAAGCGTAATGTCCGTGCATTCCCTGCATTCCGAGGAATCTCGGATTTGAACACGGTATTGCGGAAACGCCCATCATGCTGCATCCTATAGGAGCGTCTATAAGCTCCGCAAGCTGAATTACTTCCTGCTCGGCATCTCCCGAAATAACGCCGCCGCCGCAGTAAAGATACGGCTTATCAGCCGCTTTGATCATTTCCGCCGCGGTTTTAAGCTGTTCGTCGGAAGCCTTAGGATTTTCATACTCAGGCTCGGGCGTCTTATTTTCAAACTCTGCCGCCGCAACCTGAACGTCTTTCGGAACATCGACAAGAACCGGTCCGGGACGTCCCGATTTCGCAATCCTGAACGCCTCTCTGAGCGTATCGGCAAGGTCGTTTATATCCTTTACAATATAATTATGCTTTGTGATAGGAAGCGTCACGCCGCAGATATCGACTTCCTGGAAGCTGTCCCTTCCGAGCAGACTGCACGGAACGTTTCCTGTAATCGCAACAAGCGGTACGGAATCAAGATAAGCCGTCGCTATACCCGTTACAAGGTTTGTCGCTCCCGGACCGGACGTTGCCAAAACAACGCCTGTCTTTCCCGTAGCCCTCGCGTAACCGTCGGCGGCATGAGCCGCGCCTTGTTCGTGAGCTGTTATAATATGCTTTATACGATCCTGATTTTCATAAAGTGCATCGTAAATATTTATTACCTGACCGCCCGGATAACCGAAAATGCAGTCGCACCCCTGTTCAAGCAGAACCTCAATAATAATCTGTGAACCGGATATTTTCATAGTAGATTTTCCTTTCCATATAATATATCGAGCCGTTTAAGAGCAAATATTACAGTACCTCAGACTCGGTATATCGCCGGTTCTCCGGGCATAGCGGAAAATATGAATAACCTGTAACGCATAAGCCGAAAAACCTCCTTCATGATACTAATAATATTAATTATATCACATTTGAAAAGCTTTTTCAATACTCAAACGAAAATTATTTTTAAAACGGTTTGCGCAGTATGTACATTTCTTGCCTTGATGCAGGAAACGTACCAAAGAAAATCAAGCTTCCGCTCCGGCACAATTTCTGTGCGGTATTGCCTAAATAATAACTATCTTTATAGTCGGGGACTATATACTTCAAACAAACTTGTGAGCATAGGGGACGCTTTCACTTGCAAAGCGTCCCCTCTTTGAAAAC
>JAMPFN010000059.1 GCA_023664445.1 Clostridium sp.
CAAAGAAAATCAAGCTTCCGCTCCGGCACAGCATAAGCTGTGAGTCGCAGAAGCGGGAAATAATGACTGTATTTATAGTCGGGGATTGCAAGTGGCGCTTTTTTAGTGTCACCAAATATGGTTACAGTTTTGAAATTTTGAGGCGCTTTATCTCCCGATCTTTGCCAAGAACGTTTCCTTTGGTAGGGGGCTTGGGGGACAGCGTCCCCCATAAGCTTCTCAAAAATCGATTTCTGCGCTTTGAACTCCAAAAGGCTTGACCTAAACTTTTATTTTCGACAAACTATAATAAACATTTACGCTTATTGTATCATAAATATCCGCTCATGTCAAGAATAGTACGGAGCCTGTTCACATAAAATGTATTGATGATTACTTGGCTTCGGAGGAAATGATGAATAAAAACAAAATTGTCCGCGACACCTTTTTTTTAACGGCAGCCGATTTTGCCATGCAGGGACTGGCGCTGCTTCTCAATGTATTCATAACAAGAAAACTCGGTTCGGCAGCTGTAGGAGCAATATCGCTCATGGGAACGTTTCTGACATTTACGGGAATAATCTCAAGCGGAAACGTCTATCTTTGCTCCAGCCGCCTGATATCGGAGGAGATAGGACGCTCGCAGGGAAATCCGAATAAAATATACAGATATTCTCTTATTTATTCGCTGCCCCTGTGTATTCTGATATCGGGAGCGATTTTCGCAATGTCCGGCAGCATATCCGAAAATATTCTCAAAACGCCCGAACTCACAATGCCCGTGCGGATAATGGCGCTTATACTGCCTGTAAATACGCTATGCTGCACTTTGAGAGGATATTTCAGCGCATACCGCAACGTGGTTTTCGGAGCTGTCGGATCAGCCGTGGAGTTTCTCGTAAAATCAGGAATGTTTGCCATGTTTGCGGAGTTTTACGTATGCAATGGCAAAATAAGCGTTTATATGGCGTTTGCACTCAGCATGGCGGCAGGTCAGCTTTCGGGTCTTATATATCTTATGATATGTCACGCAAAATTCCGCAGAAAATACAGCGCAAAGGCTTCTATCGGCTTTAAATGCTTTTTGCTTACATCAATACCGATCATGCTCAACAGCGTTGTGACGTCTGTTTTAAGCAGCGTGAACGACGCGCTTGTTCCGTTAACGCTTAAGCAATACGGAAATTCCACAGAGGAAGCGCTAAGCCAGTTCGGCATATTTGAAGCTATAATCATACCTGCGCTGTTTTTTCCGTCCGGTATTCTTTGCAGTCTTTCGGCGATACTGATACCCGAGCTTTCCCGTGAAAGAGGAGCGGAAAACATGCAGAAAACCGCCCACCTTACAAATAAAGTTCTGCGTCAGACATTCAGCTTTTCTATTTTCGCGGCTTCAATTTTTCTTTGCTACGGAAATGAAATAGGCTTTTTAATGAGCGGTGAAAACTTTGCCGGAAAAATACTCAAGATCCTCGCTCCGGCAGTACCGTTTATATACCTTGAAATAATCCTCGAGGGAATTTTAAAGGGAATGGGCAAGCACAGCTTTTCATCGCTCAATTACCTTGTCGAGTATACTATAAGAATTTCCGTTCTTTTAATATGCGTACCGCTTTTCGGATTTTACGGTATAGTAATGTCTTACCTCGCAAGCAATATAATATGCAATACGTCAAGAATAATCAAAATAGTAAGAGTAACCGGCATAAAATTCAGCTTCTCTGACAATATAATAACGCCTATCATATCGGCGGTATGTTCGATGCAGATCGTTTCAATAGCAGAAAAACCGGTTCATCTTGAACACATAAGCATTGCAATAGAACCGGTTATATTCACTTTATTATCAGGAGCGCTTTACCTTCTGATCCAAAATCTGATCCATAAGATCACTGACACGAATATTGATGATGCCGCATCAATGGCGAGGGTTAACCATAAGATTAAGAGTAGCCTGAATAACTGCTGAACGTATCTGTGAATCATCGGCTTCACTTACAATTTTTTCACGTTCGTCTACTTTTATGGCAATATATTTTGCTTGAAGATCGTTAAGCGCGTTTGCCATAACGGTCTTTTTGCATGACTCGCAGTGACAGCAATTGAACTTTTCAAATATCTCGTCAAAGCGGCTTACCATAAGCTCTTCATTGAGATTTATGATCATGTACTCGTCATCATCGTTGTTCATGGATTCCCTTGCGGGCTTCGGAGCGGTTTTGGCAGTCGTCTTAGGCTGTTCTTCCTCAAGCTTCTGCGCTTCTTCAGACGCGGACTTTGTTGCCGATCTCGCAGCCGTAACGGGATGTACCGCATTGTCCGGTTCATCCTCCATATCCTCGGAGATAAGGTCGGCAGACGATTTTGCAGCGGATCTCGCAGCTGTAACAGGCATGTCATATTCCGGAAAATCGTCTTCGTCATCATCGTCTTCTATGATCAGCTCATCTGAATCGGATATTGCCTCTGCTGCGTCAGATTCTTCGGATTCTTCTTCAACAATAACTTCAAACTGTTCCTCATACTCTTCTTCGTCCTCTTCCTCGATCTCGGGTTCGGGCTCTTCGTCCTCTTCCTCGAGCTCGGGTTCAGACTCTTCGTCCTCTTCATCGTCCTCTGGTTCGGGCTCTTCGTCTTCTTCCTCAACTTCGGGTTCGGGCTCTTCGTCTTCTTCCTCGACCTCGGGTTCGGGTTCTTCGTCCTCTTCCTCTTCTTCGGGTTCGGGCTCTTCGCCTTCTTCCTCAACTTCGGGTTCGGGTTCTTCGTCCTCCTCCTCGACCTCGGGCTCTTCGTCCTCTTCCTCAACTTCGGGTTCAGGTTCTTCGTCCTCTTCCTCGTCCTCGGGTTCAGGTTCTTCGTCCTCTTCCTCTTCCTCGGGTTCAGGTTCTTCGTCCTCTTCCTCAACTTCGGGTTCGGGTTCTTCTTCGTCTTCTTCCTCAACCTCGGGTTCGGGTTCTTCTTCGTCTTCTTCCTCGACCTCGGGTTCAGGTTCTTCTTCGTCTTCTTCCTCGACCTCGGGTTCAGGTTCTTCGACTTCTTCCTCTATGTATTCGTCCTCTTCTTCAACGGCAGCTTTAGCCTTTGAAGCTGATTTGACAGTTCTTTTAGGCTTTACTTCTTCCCCGTCGTCTTCGTCGTCATCTGCTTTTTTTGCCTTTGACGCTTTCGATGCTGCGGATTTGGCTGTCCTTTTGGGCTTTACTTCTTCCTCGTCCTCTTCGTCAATATCGGCTTTTTTTGACTTAGAAGCTTTTGAAGCCGCGGATTTCGCTGTCCTTTTGGGCTTTACTTCCTCCTCGTCCTCTTCGTCAATATCGGCTTTTTTGGCTTTTGACGCTTTTGAAGCTGCGGATTTGGCTGTCCTTTTGGGCTTTACTTCTTCTCCGTCATCTTCGTCATCGTCTGCCTTTTTTGCCTTAGACGCTTTTGAAGCTGCGGATTTGGTTGTCCTTTTGGGCTTTACTTCTTCCCCGTCATCTTCGTCATCATCTGCCCTTTTTGCCTTTGACGCTTTCGATGCTGCTGATTTGGTTGTCCTTTTAGGCTTTACTTCTTCCCCGTCATCTATAGATTTAGCCTTAGACGCTTTTGAAGCAGCCGCTTTTTTTGCAGGAGCCTTTCTTGAACGCGCAGCTTCCTTGGGTGTTTCCTCCTCTTCATCATCGTCCTGACTTAAGGAAGGCATGATCTTATTGAACATAGCCTCTTTGCTTATATCCTGTTTTGATTTTTTCGCCATTTTTAAACACCTCTATATATTAATTAGAATTTAAAATTTCAAGGGACAAATTATAGTAGTCTTTTACCCCTGCCGCGTTCGGCGCATATTCAAATATGCTGCACTGCAAGGACTGTGCTTCGGAAAGAGCGGGGCTGCTTCGGATATATGTGTTGAAAATCGGAATGTCATAATTTTCCGCGACCATTTTAGCGGTACCGACCGACTCTCTGTGAAGCTTTGAAAAACGCCTGTACTTATTAATAAGTATACCCGCAACTTCAAGATCGGGATTACATGCCCTTTTTACAAATTCGATCGTTTCATAAACCTGGACAAGCCCCTGCAAGCTGAATATATCGGGAAGCATGGGAAGGATCACATAATCGCTCGCCGCAAGCGCGTTGACGGTCAAAAAGCCGAGTCCCGGAGGAGAATCTATAAAAATGTAATCATAGTCGTTTTTTACGACCTGCAAAACGTTTTTAAGAACAAATTCTCTGTTTTTCCCGGTAAATTCAAGCTCTGCGCCCGTCAGAAGTATATTTGAAGGGATAACGTCCGTCATAGGACGCTTCTGTATGCATTTTTTTACTCTTGCGTTTCCAACCAATGCGTCAAAAACAGTAGGCATATCGTCGGAAGCCCCGGTACTGAACGAAAGGTTTCCCTGCGGATCCATATCGACTGCAAGAACCTTGAAGCCCTGTTTTGAAAATGATGACGCCAAGGCATTTACGGTGGTGGTCTTTCCTACTCCGCCTTTTTGTGTTATTATTGCGTAGATTCTTCTCAAAGTCCAAGCTCCCTCCGAAATTTGTGATCGTATAAAAATCGTTTAAAATATATGATATTATGTGCATTTAAGACTATAATAATAATGTATAAGCATACCGCATCATAATAATACTTATTTATTATAACAGAAAAAAATAAATATTTCAACCGTATATGACAATTATTTATTTTTTTAACAATTAAAATGCTATTTAATTATTTCAATAACTTACGAATAAGTATTTTAGATAAGCATTGCTATGCGTGAAAGGAGCTGATCAAATGAATATTAAAAATGTTAACAATGTGTATGGACAATATATCAACCCGGGCAGCGCGCGGGGAAAGATCTCCTCGAAAAGTTTTATCACAAACGGTATCAAGCCGGGCGTCAAGCAGGATTCGCTTTCTTTTAGCTCTGAGGCGGCTCTCATAAGAAACAACGCGGCGACAGTAAGAAGGTACGCTTCCGAAATAACTTCCGGCGCTTCGGATGAACGAATAAATACTTTGCGTCAGCAGATAAAAAGCGGCGAATATAATGTAGACGCCAAAAAGGTTGCAAATTCCATTCTTGACAGATATGTCTGATAGGAGTGACGCTATGAAAAACTTTGAAGAATTTTATAGCTTCATGCTGGAATATACTGAATTTTTTGAAGAAACCGCGGTCAAGGAAAGAGAAAAGATGAGCGCGTTGCTCTCAGACGATCTGAACCGTATTGAAAAATGCCTGAACGAGCATCAGACTACGATCAAAAAAACCGAAATTTATGAAGCTGAAAGAGAAAAGCTTCAGGCAAAGCTCGGACTTGACGGAAAATCGTTTCGTCAGATCATGGTAATGACGGAAGGCGAAGAGTACGATATGCTCAAAAAACTTTATATTCGCTTCAGAGCGGCAGTTGACAATGTTTCGCATTCAAATAAAACATCGCTGCAGATAGCGGAAACGAATATGAGAATAATAGAAAGTATGACGGCGTCGGTAAACGACGCAAAATGTTATGACAGCAACGGAATCTCGGCAAAACGCCGAAACATGGGACTTCTCAATAAAAAAATCTGATTGGAGGCAGTTGATTTGAGACCGACATTTTTAGGATTTGAAGCAGCGAAATCGGGTGTTTTCGCAAGCCAGAAAGCGCTTGATATTGTGGGACACAATCTGTCAAATATTCATACAGAGGGATATACAAGACAGCGTGTCGATCAGGTATCGCAGTATGTAAATTCAAGCAGTTCAAGGTTAAAGCCCGATTTGGTTTCACTTGCGGGAATGGGTACGTCTATAAAGGGCGTCGCACAGCTCAGAAACGAAAGGCTTGATAACGCGTATCGTCAGGAGAGCGCAAATGCAGGATATTACGGCAGACAGAACACCGTATTGTCCGATATCGAAAATATCATAAACGAACTTGAAGTCGGAGATGAAGGCAACGGATACGGCTTAAGCTTCGCTATCAAGGATATGTACGCGGCTCTTGAAGATTTCACATATAACGCAAGCTCGGAGGCTGACGCAAACGTATTTGCAAATTCCGTTCTGAACGTAACACAGACGCTTAACAGAATTTCAAAGAATCTTGCCGATTCAGCTCAGCAGCATAAGGAAGAGGTTCAGATTGATGTTGATGAAGTGAACGCAATGCTTAAGGACATCGCGGAGCTTAATAAAAACATCAGACGTTCCATGAGTACAAATGATTATACCGATCAGTTCGGTCCGAATGAGCTCAAGGATCAGAGAAATCTTCTTCTTGACAAGCTTTCCGAATACGGAGTCCTGCGTGTCGAGGATCAAGTCGACGGAACCATTACAGTTGAAATGAACGGTCATAAATGCGTTTGGGACGATGAATACGACGTGATAAATTTCCAGGAAAACAGTAACGGTACTATACAGCTCAACTGGAAATCAAACGGTGAAAACGCCGCTAAAGATACCGGTTCATTCAAAGCAGTAGTCGATATTATAAACGGCAGAGGACTTGGCGCAACATCCAAAACAGAATCTACGGCAAACGGATTTTTGTATTATCAGGATAAGCTTGACGCGTTCGCTTCACAGCTTGCCGATGTTCTGAATAATACTATTCCCGAAACCTTTGACGCAGCAGGAAACGTTCTGACATATAAAAAGCTTGTCGGCGAATCTGTTGAAACAGATACCGGATATGAAGTTTATCCCGATAGACTTGCTTCCGCCGAAAACATCAATATAACAAATATGCTTGCCGTTGATTCTTCATATCTTATAAGTGAAGATCACAGTATTAACAATAACGCGCTTCTTAATCTTGTTCATAGGCTTACTGAAGAAAAGCATGACTTCATATCAGGAAGCGACAGCTTTAACGGAACTTTCCAGGAATTTGTTGCCGACTTCACAGGTACGCTCGGAAGCGAGCTTTCTTACGCTGAAGGACGCTATGAAAATTCAATGCAAATGCTAAACGATATACAGGATAACAGAGATGAAATATCCGGCGTCAGCGAAAGCGAAGAAGTTGTAAATATGATGACATATAACAGGGCTTATCAGGCAGCTGCAAGAATGATGACCATAATGGACGGTCTTCTTGATGTTCTGATAAATCGTACAGCTGTTTAATCTGTGGAGGGTAGATATAAATGAGAGTTACTAACAGAGCAATGACAAGAACTTACCTTAATAACGTTAACCGCAATCTGTCATTGTATAATCAATCGGGCGAACGTCTTCAGCACGGACGCAGATTCACTAAAATGTCCGAGAATGTTTCGGACGGTACAAGAGCGCTTAATGTAAGGACTCAGATGTACAAAAACGAACAGGTTCAGGAAAACGCGCACAAGGCAAGCGAGAGTTTAAGCGTTGCCGAATCCAATATGATGTCTATTGAAGATATCCTTAACTCTGTTCATGAACAGACAATTCAGGCTGTTAACGGAACAAACGAGGGTTCGTCTGATATTTTCGCTATCAATTTTGACACTCTGAAAAAACAGGTAGTTGAATTTGCAAACTGCCGATATAACAATACTTATGTTCTTGGAGGAACAAATAACCAGTCCGCTCCTTTTGAACTTAAAGACGACGGCGAACTGTTTTATAACGGCGTCAGCGTTGGCAGTATTGAGAAAACAGACGGCGTTTTCTATTCAAACGGCGATAAAGTTCCTTACAGCGACAGCGTTTATATGGATATCGGCATAGGTCTCAGCGTTAAAAACGGCGTTGTTGACCCTCGTTCCGCATTTAACATGTCTGTATCTGGACTCGACGCTTTGGGATACGGAAGATCCGATATCACATACAGCGACAGAGAAGGCGTTGAACATACAATAAATGTTTCAAATAACGCCGTTGAACTGCTTGGCGAAATGTCAAAAGCATTCGAGGAAAAGGATTTTGACAAGGCGATCGCTCTTAACGATCATCTCAGAAAAACTATCGACGGTCTTGTAACTGAAATTGCCGACGTCGGAGTCAGAACAAATTATCTTGACAATAATATCGGCAGACTTGAAAACGAAGAAGATAATCTTGTTGAGATTCAGAGCAATCTTGAATATATAAAAGATACCGATGAACTTATAGAGAATTCTATGCTTTCATACACATGGCTTCTTACTCTGCAATACGGCGGAAAGGTTATTCCTCAATCGCTTATGGATTATATTCAGTAATAATTTATTATGCTAAACGACAAAAATAAATTGACGTTTAGCATAAATAAAAATTTAAATGTTTCGCACATTTGCTTATTGCTTTCACTATGTGCGGTCGACAATAGTAAATGCCAAATAAATTATCGTTTACTATAAATAAAATAACATAATAAGAGAGGTGTTTTATATGCAATTGTTAAGAATCAGAACAATCCCCTTTGAAAGCAATATTACTATTCAAAACGCAAAATTGACTGCGCCTCAGATCGAGCCTGCAAAGCTGACTCAGCACACTACTCCGCTTCAGATCGATACAAAAACGGAAAATATAAAAGTGCGCATGGATTCCTCTGACATGAGATACAGTATGGGCATGAAATCGCCTGCCGACGCTGCAAGAGAGGCTCCGGCAATGAGTCAGCAAACCGCTAATGAAGTTACTTCCGAATATGTGAAGCAGGGGAAGGCTATGGCGCAAAGGGGAATGACGATTTCTCAATATATGAGAAATAAGGTCATGGAAGACGCTGTTGTAAATACAAACATCGGCGTTATTCCGAGCGCTCCTGTCGATATTTCATGGGAACCCGCATCTTCAAAAGTAAACGTAAAAAGAAGCAGCGCTGAAAACGACTGGCAGAAATCTGCACAGGAAATGGAATTTATCCCAAGTAGCATAACTGTTGAGGTAAAACAGCTTGCAAGTGTTGAGATCGAATATCTCGGCGGTTTCCGCTATGTTCCGCCGAGTTCCGACCCAAATTATGTTGAAGAAAAATAGCGCTTTTGATAAAATATTGCTCCTACAATTTGACAAGGTTTAATTGGCGGAGCAATGAAATGGACTGTTCAGATGAAAATAAATTTGAACAGTCCGTTTTGTAAAAAAGCAAAGACAATAAAACCGTCAATCGGGTACGGCATTATACACAAGAAATGGAGCTTATAAATGGAGATTTTAACAAGAGATTTCGGGAAAATTGAAGTATCTGAAAATGATATAATTAATTTTGAAGAAAAAATATTCGGATTTGAGGAATACAGCGGTAAATATATTATTATATATGATGATGATTTCAACGGCGAATACGCATGGCTGCAATCGGCAGACGAATCGGATCTATGCTTTATAATGGCAAACTCCGCGCTTTTGTCTGACAGCTACACACCAAAATGTCCGAAAGAAACCGAAAAAACGATCGGCAGCGGCAATTATGAGTACTGGCTTATAATGGTAGTAAAAGAGGACATTAAAGAAAGTACTGTTAATCTGAAAAGTCCGATAATAATTAATATTGACAACCGAAAAGCTATGCAGGTCATCCTTGAAGAAAACTATCCCATAAGATATAAAATTTTTGAAAGCGGAAAGGAGCAGGAATAATGCTTATACTTTCAAGAAAGCCGGGGGAATCAATTCATATAAACGATGAAATAGAAATAAAGATCATCGATACCAACGGTGATAAAGTAAAAATAGGCATAGACGCACCTATGAACGTAAGAGTTTTAAGAGGCGAACTGCAACAGACCATCGCAAGCAATAAAAATGCCGCTGCAAGCCTGAATTCAAGAAAGCTTTTGGGAATGCTTTCCGAAAAAAACAGAAATAAATACCGCCCGTAGCTCGGCACGGTATTGTGTAAAATCAGCGAAGATATTTGATCATTTCAAGATTACCGAGTTTTATGAAATCGGCAAGTTCTTTCTGCTCGCGTTCTTTTAGTTTTAATATCTTGTAGTTATATTTTGAGTTTTTTCCGAACATAAGCCCGTTTGAAGCGATCTGAAGACTGATTTCGGTTTCTTTTGAAAAAACAGGAGTTCCTATCTTCAGCTTTATCTGGTCTTCGTATTCGCACATTATCCTTGAACTGCGAAAAGTTATATTTTTCATTGAAAAAGATGTTATGGTACATTCGTCCCATTTGAAAACGACCTTATTTCTTGAAAAAACACCGGTTTTCAATACGGGCTTGTATATTTTCGCTCTTAAAAAAGCCGGAGTTTCAAGAACGTTTTCCGCTCCGGGAATAAGAGTGCATTTTATGGAAACAAGTCTTAAAAGATTTTTTGATGAGAGATATACCCTTCCTGTAATAATATGCGTTGAAACGTTATCCTCAATACAGGTTATTTTAGCTTCTGTTCCGATTTTGAGCAAAGGAACGAACTGTGAGGAAAATTCGGCAAATTTATCTTTTAATGAAACGGACACTTGTCCGTATTCAACTATGCTGTCATCCAACGTTTTTAAAATAGCTTTGCAGTTAGACGGAAACATGCAAATTCCCCCTTTAATAAACTTGTTTTAAGGCAATACCGCGCAAAGATTGTATATCAGATGCGCAGTCAGATTTTCCGTCAGATTGCGCGGGCACACTGACGTATATTAAGAAATTTATATGTAATATGACGGAAAACCTGCAAGTAAGATGATATGCAAAGCCGTCATGCGGTCTTTGTGCGGCGTTGCCTTGAATACATAAGCTATTATAGCATATTCTTGAAAAAAATGCAAGCAAATTAACCGCCGTGTCATTTTAATAAACTTGTGGGGTACTCTGTCCCCCAAGCCCCCTGCTTAAGGGAACAAGTTCCCTTAAGAATCCCGATGCATTTTTTATAAGAGCCGCAATGTGGCTCTTATAAAAAATCAGGAAACGCAAAGTACTGTCCTTTAAGCAATGCTTGAAGACAAAGTGCCTCAAAATTTCAAAGCTGTAAACCATATCTGCTTAATGGTAAAAATCATCATTTACAAAATAGTCATTATTTTACGCTTCTGCGACTCACAGTATAAGCTCTGCCGGAGCGGAAGCTTAATTTTCTTTGGTTCGTTTCTTGCATCAAGCCAAGAAATGAACATACTGCGCCGGTTCTGATAATTATTCATACCGGCAGAATGGAGATTATTATGAATACAGACTTAATAAAAGAAATCCAGGTTAGAATCAATAATCTTATGAAAAAATACGAGGACAACACAAGAAAACTGCTTGAATGTCCGATCGATGACGTACTGATCCTTACCGAAAACAGACAGAGCATATCAAAGGAAATTTCAAAGCTTGATTCGCAGATAAAGCAGGAATGCGCCGAAAATGAGAAAGCTCTTAACGCATACACGAATAAATGCGGAAGAAACGAACTTTCCGAGGAATTGCAGGCAGTCTTTGATCTGCGTCAGGAATTCAACGCAATAGCGTTCAGGGTTTCGGAAATGGATCCCGAAATAACCGAAAGAATAAGTATTATGAGAGATGAACTTATCTGTAAAATCAAAAAAAATAACTCGGGACAAAACGCCAAAGCAGCCAAATATGCACAGGTTGGAATGCCGACCGGGGATAATTTGTTTTTTCCCGAAAATAAAAAGAGAATTTAGGCTTTATTATTTTTAAATTCTGACGATATATATTATAAAGAATAATGTTGCTCAAGGAGGAAATAATTATGAACGTGGATACGAGCCAATCAAGTACATACACAAACGCTGCGTACAGCAGCAAGGGATTTTCAGGTCTGGCATCGGGAATCGATACCGAAAGCTTAGTTCAGAGTATGCTTTCAAACATACAGAACAAAATCGATAAGCAGAATCAGGAAAAACAGCGTCTTGAATGGAAACAGGAAATTTACAGGGATATCATCAGCGATATCAACAATTTCCAGTCAAAATATTTTAATCTGACATCAAGCTCAAGCCTTAGACTCACTTCGTTCTTTAATACGGTAAAAACGTCGTCATCCTCATCTGCCGTTAAAGTTACGCCGGGTTCTAACGCAACCGATACTCAATTCAAAATGCAGGTTGCAAGACTTGCATCGGCTTCATCAGTTGCATCTTCAAAGGTGGCAGGAAGCGGTGAAATCGCGCTTTCAGGAGCAAAGTCGGGAAGCTTTGAATACAGCAGAAATATTGATATCAATATCGACGGTACAAATTATTCTGTCGATCTTAAAGGCGTTACCGACGCAGACGAGATCGCTCAGAGGATCAATAACGCTGTCGGATCTAATTTTGCTTCGGTAAATAAGGAAAATGTATATAAGGACGCTTCCGGTAATGTTGTTAATTTCAACGCTAATGATAATAAATATTACAATCAGGACGGTACTGAATATACGGGAAGCGTTACCACAGAAACAAATGCGACAGGAATTACTTTTTCAACAGGCAAGTCATTTGAAATTTCAGGTTCTTCTGCCGGTCTGGCGATCGTTGGTTTGAGCGGAACAGTTAAGTCTTCCGCAGCCAAAGATGCGAATGGAAACGATATAGCAGGTCAATTTGAAGTTAAGACAAACGCTGTAAATGCTCAATTTGCGGAAACAGGTAAGGTAAACGGTACTGTTGACGTTACTCTTGACGGCATCAGAAAGTCTATTGCAGTTACTGAGGGCGAATCAATGGCTGACTTTCAACAGAAGGTTCAGGATGCGTTTGGTAATTCTGTTCAGTTTAAGGAAGAAAACGGCGAATGGAAGATATCGGTTAACGGCAAGGGCAGAAATCTTACTATTTCAGCAAATGCCGATACAATGGAAGCTATTGGTTTTGATAAGGGTACTGCAGCTGTTTCAAACCAGCTTTTAAGAAGCGATACTTTAGGAAAATTGGGCGTTGTTAATGCAAATGATAAGAACACAACGTATTCTTTCGATATTAACGGCAAAACTATCGAATACACATCAGAAGATACGGTTTCGTCTATAATGAATAAAATTAATTCAAGCGGTGCGGGCGTTACTATATCTTATAATGATCTCAGCGACAAATTCCAGATTCAGTCTACTTCAACAGGCGAAGGATATGATTTGAATATCACAGGCGATACGCAGGGATTGTTTGCAAAATTTGGATTTAACATGAACGGCGATTCTCTTGACAGTTCATCTGTTGTAAAGGGTCAGAATGCCGTTGTCAACATAAACGGAGTTACTGTTGAAAGAGCAAGCAATGACTTTACATATAACGGTCTTAATATTTCTCTCGCTTCAACAACAGGAACTTATGAAACAGACGCTGACGGCAATTTCGTTGAAAACAGCGACGGTACTATGAAAGCTGCTGCCGGTACTGTTGAGCAAAAAGCAGAAATTACAACTACAAGAGATACTGACAAAATAGTCGATACTCTTAAATCATTTGTTGAAGATTACAACAAAATGATTGAAAAACTTAATAAATATACGCATGAAAAAGCATCATACAAAAGCTATGCCCCTCTTACAGACGCACAGAAAAAGGAAATGTCAGAGAAGGAAATCGAGCTTTGGGAAGAAAAAGCCAAGGAAGGTCTTCTCAGAAGCGATAAGGATATAAACAATTTCCTTAGTGATATGAGAAGCGCTATGTATACGAGTGCAGGTTCAAGACTGTCGCTTTCAAGCATAGGCATTAACTCAAGTTCTAACTGGCAGGATTACGGAAAACTTGAAATAGATGAAGATAAGCTCAGAAGGGCTCTCGAAACTGACGCTGAAGGCGTTCAGGAACTCTTTACCGGTACAAACGGTCTTGCTACAAGGCTCAGCAAGATCTGCGATAATACAGCAAATACAAGTTCAGGAAACCCCGGTTCACTTGTACAAATGGCCGGTGTTGTAGGTAAAGGTACTGAATCCCAAAACCTGATCAAGGAAAAACTTGACGCTATAACCAAAAAACTTGAATCTCTCAATATGCTTTATGAAAAGAGAAAAGACAGATATTGGAAGCAATTTAACGCAATGGAAACAGCGCTTTCAAATATGAATTCTCAAAGCTCATGGCTCAGTAATATGATTGGTTACTAACAGAGAGGGGATATTAAATGCCAACAGTAAATCCTTATGAAGAATACAAAAAGCAATCGATCATGACAATGACTCAGGGCGAACTTGTTGTACAACTTTTCAGAGGCTGTTCTAAACGCATGAATTTAGCAGTTATACAGTTGGAGGAAAACGAGGCAGATAAGGCTGAGGAATCAATTTATAAGGCACAGAGGATTTTAAATTACCTAAATGCATCGCTTGACAGAAGTGTCGATATTTCTTCTAATCTTCATTCTTTATACGATTACTTCATAAGAATGTTAATGAAGGCTAAAGTTAAATCTGATCCTGAAATTTTAAAAGAAATTATACCAATGATTGATAGTCTTGGTGATACTTTTCAGGAAGCTGAAAAGATTGTTCATAAGAAATAATATTATAAACCGATTCATTTTGAATGAATCGGTTTTCTTTTCACGCAATTTAATTTTTACATAGTATGTTCATTTCCTGCCTTGATGTAAGAAACGAACCAAAGAAAATCAAGCTTCCGCTCCAGCACAACTTCCGCTGTGAGTCGCAAAAGCGTAAAACAATGACTATGTCGGGGACTGTAAATGATAGTATTTACCATTCAGCGTATATGATTTATAATTTT
>JAMPFN010000005.1 GCA_023664445.1 Clostridium sp.
ATTATATATCTTTTTGAATGACTTAGGGCTGCACGGATGTTGCATGAATGCTGCACAAAAATCATAAAAAAACCAACCATAAAGAACTTATAAGTTCATGATGAAAAATGAAGAAAAAAGTCAATAAAATGATTGACAAACTGTGAAATCTGTGGCATAATAAAATGGATAGTACATAGCTATATGCGAGATGCCGGAGGTTGTAAAAATGGCTGAAAAAAACAATGCCAACATTGGCTTTGAAAAGCAGATCTGGGACGCTGCCTGCGTTCTTTGGGGACATATCCCTGCTGCTGAATACAGAAAAGTTATAGTGGGACTTATTTTCCTGCGCTACATATCAAGCGCATTTGAACAGCGTTATAATGAGCTTGTGGTTGACGGTGATGGCTTTGAAAACGAGCCTGATGCTTATCTTATGGATAATATTTTCTTTGTTCCTGAAAAATCTCGCTGGTCTGTTGTATCTGCGGCGGCTCATACCCCCGAAATTGGAGCAGTAATTGACAACGCTATGAGAGCGATTGAAGATGAAAATAAAACTCTGAAAAATGTACTTCCTAAAAATTATGCAAGTCCTGACCTTGACAAGCGGGTTCTCGGCGATGTTGTTGACTTGTTTACTAACATGGACATGACGGATACTGGCGACAACAAAGACTTGCTTGGTCGTACCTATGAATACTGTATCGCTCAGTTTGCTGCTTATGAGGGTGTCAAAGGCGGTGAATTTTACACGCCGTCAAGTATCGTTAAAACGATTGTTGCGATACTCAATCCATTTGAAAATTGCCGTGTGTATGACCCATGCTGTGGTTCAGGCGGTATGTTTGTACAGAGTGCAAAATTCATTCAGGCACATAGCGGAAACAGAGGCAATATTTCGGTTTACGGGCAGGAATCCAACGCCGACACATGGAAAATGGCTAAAATGAATATGGCTATACGTGGTATTGATGCTGACTTTGGAGCATATCACGCTGATACGTTTTTCAATGATCTGCATAAGACCTTGAAAGCAGATTTTATAATGGCAAATCCGCCGTTCAACCTCTCAAACTGGGGACAGGACAAGCTTAAAGACGATATTCGTTGGAAATACGGTACACCGCCTGCCGGAAATGCTAACTATGCGTGGATTCAGCACATGATACATCATCTTGCACTAAACGGCAAAATCGGTCTAGTGCTTGCTAACGGTGCGCTGTCTACTCAGTCAAGCGGCGAGGGAGAAATCTGTAAAAATATAATTGAGGCGGATTTAGTTGAGGGGATAGTAGCTATGCCAACTCAGCTTTTTTACAGCGTGACTATACCTGTAACTCTGTGGTTTATCAGTAAAAATAAAAAACAAAAGGGCAAAACTCTATTTATTGATGCTCGCAAAATGGGCTATATGGTTGACCGCAAGCATCGTGATTTCACGGACGATGACATTCAGAAGCTTGCTGATACTTTCAGAGATTTTCAGAACGGTTCTCTTGAAGAAGTCAAAGGTTTCTGTGCTGCTGCAACCATTGAGGAAATTGAAATGCAGGATTATATTCTTACACCTGGACGATATGTCGGCATTGAAGAACAGGATGATAACGGCGAACCTTTCAACGAAAAAATGAAACGTCTGACCTCTGAGCTTTCGGAGATGTTTAAAAAGTCACACGAGCTTGAAAATGAAATTCGTGAGAAACTGGGGGCGATTGGCTATGAAGTATAATCTCCCTGAAAGAGTTGAGAGGGATATTATTAAAATCGCAAAGAAGAATAGTGTTAAAAAAGTAATTTTGTTCGGTTCGAGGGCAAGAGGCACTAATTCTGAAAGAAGTGACATTGACCTTGCAATAAGCGGCGGAAATGCACTTGATTTTTATTTTGATATTGAAGAAAAAGCATGGACTTTGCTGATGTTCGATGTCGTGGAACTTGACAGAGGAATTTCCGAGGAATTACAGACCGAAATAAACAGGGACGGGGTGATTTTATATGAAGAAATATGATACTTTCTGCAAAGCGCTTGCCAATCTGAAAGAGGGCTCGACGCTTGAAGAACCCTACACAATTGTGGAACAGACCGGCATTGCCGGACTTTTTGAAATCTGTTTTGAGCAGTCATGGAAACTTATGAAAGAAATACTCGGGGAACACGGAAGGTTTGAAGAAAAAATCGGTTCGCCAAGAGCTATTATCAAGATTGCCTATCAGTGCGGAATGATAAACGACTGTGAGGGCTGGCTTGAACTTCTGGAATCAAGAAATATTCTTGCTCGCACATACAGCGATGAACAGGCATTATACGTCATAAGAAAGCTGAAATCCGATTATATTTCTTTGTTTGAAACGCTTAAAAATGAAATTGACAATAGATGGATGGATTTTTAATGGGGGAGATTGGGCATGAAATGTAATTTGAATTTAAACGATTTTATGAAAGAATCTGGTTTTCAACAATTTAATATACCTAAAGTATTTACACCTACTTATGTATTGGCAACACTAAATGAAAAAAATATTACAGTTTCAGATATGCTAAGTGCGATTGAAAGAGCTGTAAAATTTATTAAGTCAAACTTTAATGTTGATCAAGAAAAATATGCTGAAACATTGAAATTTTTGAAAATATGCAGATTAAGATTTGAAAACAAAAATACCAAACAGCCAAAGAAAAAAACAGCACATTTTGTGGCAGATGTATTCCATGAAATGCACGATATGGTTGCGCTTAATGATGAAGAAAAGAGAAAAAATGAGAACTATTTTATGAAATTAGATTTTTTGATCGATATGTTTATTCATGAATAACAATTGAATTAACATAATAAAACTGGCGCATAGGAAATATATTGGATAGGACGGTGACTCTTTTGAGTGAATGGAAAGACTGTATACTGAGTGATATAATTATTTTCAAAAACGGTAAAAAGAAACCGAGTAACGAAGGAATGTACCCCGTATATGGTGGGAATGGAATTCTTGGGTATGTCGATGATTATAATCTAAAGCACGGGATAGCAATCGGTCGAGTAGGTGTGTATTGTGGTAGCGTTTTTTATTCATCAAAAGAATGTTGGATATCAGATAATGCAATACAAGCTACTAATAAAGATAGTTCAGACCTAATTTATGACTATTATCTGTTAAAATCTTTAAAGCTAAATGAAAGACGTATTGGAACAAGCCAGCCGCTTTTAACACAGGAAATACTTAATCGAATCGAAATTAAATGTCCACCATTACATACTCAAAGAAAGATTGCATCTGTTTTATCTGATATTGATAATAAAATCTCCCTAAACACAGCGATAAATGAAAATTTAGAGCAGCAGGCACAGGCGATTTTTAAATCATGGTTTGTTGATTTTGAGCCATTCGGTGGGGTTATGCCTGCTGATTGGACTGAATGTGAGCTTGATTCAATATGTTCCTTGATAATCAAGGGTATAACGCCTAAATATGCAGAACAAACAGACCAACTTGTAATCAATCAGAAGTGCGTAAGGAATCATCAGATAGACCTTTCTTTAGCTCGTTACCACGTTCCTAAAAAAATCAATGAAAAATGGCTTCGCTATGGTGACATTATCATTAATTCTACAGGAACAGGTACATTAGGCAGAGCTGCGCAAGTATTATTTGAACCAAATAATTTGACGGTAGATTCTCATGTTACAATTATCAGACCTACAAAGGCGATTTATCAACATTATCTTGGCTTTTGGGCTACATCGCATGAACATGATTTTGAAATGTTGCAGACAGGTAGTACAGGTCAAACGGACTTACCAAGAGAACGATTGAAACAAATGCAGGTGATTTTGCCGTCTGATAATGTTCTCGGTAGATTTATGGAGCTTGTAAAACCAATCTGTGATATTAGAATGAAGAATCAGCTTGAAAACGAAAGGCTTTCTACTCTCCGTGACACCCTCCTCCCAAAACTGATGAGCGAGGAAATAGATGTGTCGAAAGTAAAGATTCATGCGAAATAAACAAATACATATTTTATAAATTGGAGGTTAAATTATGAAAGTAGATGAAGTTAAAAGAATAATAAAACAAAATGGTTATACCATTGAAAGTGAAAAAAGGAGCGGAAATGACAAAGCAACTGTACTGACATTGAATAATGGTTGTCTTGTAAACTGTTGGGATAGTGGCAAAATTAATTGCCAAGGAAAAAATGTTAGTGAAGTCTCTCCGTTATTTGCAAAAGATAATAATACGCATTCTAAATGTCAGAACAATAAAGTGTTTGTGGTGTATGGGCATGACCATAATGCCCGAACACAATTAGAAGCTTTGTTAAGGCGCTGGGACTTAGAACCATTAATTTTAGATCAACTTGTATCATCTGGTCAAACAATTATTGAAAAACTGGAGGAATATATTTCTCAGGTCAATTTCGCAATTGTTTTAGCTACTCCCGATGATATTGGATATGCAAAAAATGATGAAGATAACAAAAAATACCGAGTACGTCAAAATGTTATTTTAGAGTTAGGAATGCTGCTTGCAAAAATTGGCAGAAAAAAAGTTGCTATACTATTATCACAAGCAGAGAATATGGAGTCTCCATCAGATATTCAAGGTTTATTATATATGCCATTTAAAAATAATATCGAAGAGGCAAAGCTTTCGTTGGCAAAGGAAATGCAAAACAATGGATACAATTTAGATATACAAAAATTATAAAATTCGGAGGTAATTCCATGCCCTACACCGAAGCAAGCTACGAAAACGCTATAATACAGCTTTTTGAGGAAATTGGTTATACGCACGTCTGCGGCTATGAGATCGACCGCGATTACAAATGCCCGTTGTATATGGACGAGCTTGCTAACGCTCTTTACAAGCTAAACCCTATGCTTCCTGACAATGCGATAAGCGACGCGCTCTTTAAGCTCCAAAATTTCGAGAACGGCGAGCTTGTGCAGAAAAACGCCGTCTTTATGGACTATTTGCAAAACGGCATACAAGTACGCTATACCGAAAAGGGCGAGGAACGCTCCGCAATCTGTTACCTTGTGGACTATACGAATACAGACAACAACTCATTTGTTATTGCTAATCAATGGACATTCATTGAAAATGAGGAAAAACGCCCTGATGTTTTGATTTTTTTGAACGGCTTGCCTGTTGTTCTTATGGAGCTGAAATCTCCGTCCCGTGAGGAAACGGACACTTCTGAAGCCTACACACAGATACGGAACTATATGCACTCTATCCCCTCTATGTTCATCTATAATGCAATATGCGTTATGAGCGACCTGTCCGAAAGCAAGGCAGGAACAATCACTTCTGGCGAAGATAGATATATGGATTGGAAAACCAAAGACGGTAGTTACGAAAATACGCAGTATGCACAGTTTGATACGTTTTTTGAGGGGATTTTTCAAAAAGACCGTCTGCTTGATATTCTGAAAAATTTTATTCTGTTTTCAAATGAGGGTTTACAGCAGTTTAAGATACTGGCAGGCTATCACCAGTATTTTGCTGTAAGAAAAGCCATAGAATCAACGAAAAAAGCCGTTATTACGGACGGAAAAGGCGGTGTTTTCTGGCATACTCAGGGCAGCGGAAAGTCGCTGTCTATGGTGTTTTATGCACACTTGCTCCAATCAGAACTTGAAAGTCCGACTATTGTTGTTATCACAGACAGAAATGATCTGGACGATCAGCTCTATACTCAATTTGCAAAGTGCAAGGATTTCCTTAGACAAGAGCCTTTTCACGCTGAAAGCCGTGAACATCTTAAAATGCTTCTTGACGGCAGAAAAGCTAATGGTATTATCTTCACCACTATGCAGAAATTTGAGGAATCCGGAGAGCCTCTGTCCGAACGCAGAAATATTATCGTTATGGCTGACGAGGCACATAGAGGGCAGTATGGTTTGACAGAAAAGATAAAAATGACAAAAAATGAGGACGGCGAACTTGTTGCAAGAAAAGTAATCGGCACGGCTCGTATTATTCGTAATACGCTCCCGAATGCTACATATATCGGCTTTACCGGAACGCCTATATCCAGAGAAGATAGAAATACCCGTGAGGTTTTCGGTGATTACATCGACATTTATGATATGACACAAGCTGTTGAGGACGGGGCAACTCGTCCTGTTTACTATGAAAGCCGTGTTATGAAGCTGAAACTTGACGAAAGCACATTGAAGCTGATAGACACGGAATACGACATTATGGCTATGAATGCCGATGCTGATGTGATTGAAAAAAGCAAGCGTGAACTTGGACAAATGGAAGCAATCCTCGGTCATGATGATACCATAAAATCCCTTGTTGATGATATTCTCGATCATTATGAGAATTACCGTGAGAGCTTGCTGACAGGCAAGGCTATGATCGTTGCCTATTCAAGAGCTATCGCTATGAAGATATACAAGCGTATTCTTGAAATTCGCCCCGGTTGGGAAGAAAAGGTTGCGGTTGTAATGACAGCTTCTAATAAAGATCCCGAAGAATGGCATAGTATCATCGGCAACAAACGGCACAAAGAGGAACTTGCAAAGAAATTCAAAGACAATGACAGTCCACTTAAAATTGCTATCGTAGTCGATATGTGGCTGACAGGTTTTGATGTTCCGTCCCTTGCGACGATGTATGTCTATAAGCCTATGATGGGCTATAATCTGATGCAGGCTATCGCTCGTGTCAATCGTGTGTTCCGTGACAAGGAGGGTGGTCTTGTAGTCGATTATGTCGGTATCGCAAGTGCCTTGAAACAGGCTATGATACGCAAACTCCTGAAAGATCATCGCTATCCGCCAGAGGGAATGGACGATGCGGTTACTACGGTTATGAATCAGTGCGAGCTTTGGGCAGATAATATTATGAGCGTATAAACTAAAATATTTCTTACAGCTTGGAGAAATCTCTGAGCTGTTTTCTTTTTATCGGCATAAAAAACAGTGAGCTTTACATAAATAAAAAACTCACTGTTCTATTTATAATCAGTTTATGAATAAACTGATTATCTTTGCCTTTATTATGGTTTGTACATACTTATTTTTGTCATTGCAAATGTTCATAGCCTGCGTTCTTTAGTATTGCCAATTCAGGTATTGGAGACATTTGACATCTCTCTGTAATTATTATTATTTGAATCGTTATATCAGAAAATAGCTGCTTGGGCATAGGTCTCCATAATAACTACCCAATATACGATTACTTGTTAGGAGAACCTAAGACCCTAATTTTTTATAAAAGTGAAAGTACAAAACATGAAAAATAATAAAAGATATTATTTTCAAATTCATAGTATAAAAGAGTAAAATTCATACGGAGTTGTTATCCGTTATTTATCGTGCTGTTATTGCCGTTGCGAGCAATATAAATCAAATTGCTGTGAGGGCAAATACAACTGAAAATCTCTACAAAGAGGACTTGGAAGAATTTCAAAAAGAAGTGTATGAAATGATGAGACAACAAGGATATTTTCATTCCGTATTGCTGAAATTAAGGTGGTAAATTTACGCATAAGTATCATAAGCAAATAGGAGAAAATATTTATTGTAATTATACTCAATAACATCAAAAGCAGCCGTATTGAATGCGACTGCTTTTGATGATTTGCCATTTGTAACGGAGTACGATACCCCTAAGATTTATTTACAGCGTTTGCTGAAATAT
The DNA here is from genome assembly GCA_023664445.1 of Clostridium sp. Taxonomy (GTDB): domain Bacteria; phylum Bacillota; class Clostridia; order Oscillospirales; family Ruminococcaceae; genus Porcipelethomonas. The sequence continues at coordinate 7,639 of JAMPFN010000005.1, forward strand.
ACGGTCGAGTCCGACTCTTTTAATCAGTATCTGCGCACAATTTCCCGTAAATGCTCCGGCAATACATCCCGAAATGAGCAGAAAGGGAAAATATGCGATCACGGAAGTTGTTTTCATCATAATTACTGCTACGAAAATCTGCCCGATATTGTGCAGAATCGCACCGAGTATACTGCAAATCCAGATGTGCTTTTCGTCAATTACACGTCTGAAAATCAGCATTCCGAATAAACAAAGTACCGCACCGACTAAACTGTAAAATATGGCACTGATATTACCTCCGAAAATTGAACCGAGAAAAATTCTTGTAATTACGACCATAAACGTTTCTTTCGCTGTACAGTGATACATAGCGTAAACAGTCACAATATTTGCAAGTCCAAGTTTCACTCCGGGGATCGGAACAAGATTCGGGATTCTCAGTTCCACAATAAAAATAATCAATGCAATCGTTGTCAGCAATGCAAGCTGCGTGATTCTTTTTACATTCATATCATTTCACCTCTGCGTCTATATCATCATTTTCTGCGTACTCGATAACAAGCTTATTCGGCAGACACACTATCGGATAATTTGAAAGCTTGCCTGTTTTTATGCAGATGCGGTCGGGACAATCGGCTTCCGACATAAAAATTTCATGATTTTCTATACAGATAATATTTTTTCTGCCCTGATATTCTACTTCAATTGTTTGATTTTCAGCTTGCTGTAAATCAATTGTATACAAAATCTTACCGTCCTGAATTACATTTACTGTCTTTCCGTGAGGTCTGAAAATTATCCATAAACTTCCGATTATTCCGATTGCAAAAATCAGAATGCAAACTGTAATCCATATTTTCTTATGTTTCATTTCTGCACCACATTTACTTTCAGATTGCCATATATTTCACTTAGCGAAAAACTGCTTTCAAGACCCTCTGTAATATAAATTTCACCGTCATCTGTCACAAGAATCATTTCAAAATTGTCACGCTGTTTCCACAGATTTTCAGCCTTTTCAAGTCCCATGACAAACAGCGACGTAGAAAGTGCATCGCAGAGCCGTCCCTCTTTTCCGACAACTGTTACGGATACAAGTCCGCTATGCACTGGCTTTCCCGTTTTCGGATCGAGAATATGCCAGTATGTTTCACCGTCATCGCCGACAAAATACCGTTCATAACCTCCCGAAGTGATAACTGCACAATCTGAAACTTCCAGCGTTGCAAAATTGCCCTCATCAAAAGGACTTCGCAGACCAAGCTTCCAATCTGTACCATCAGGTTTTGTACCGATAGTCTGAATGTTTCCGCCCAAGTCAAGCAATGCAGATTCAATACCGTTTTCTTTCAACACTTCCGTTACTAAATCTCCCGTACAGCCTTTGCCGACTGCTCCTAAATCAATCTGCATATTTTTGGGAATAACAACATTATTGCCATTCAGATTTATTTTTTCGTAACCCGTATTGTCAAGCAGTTCACTTATTTTTTCATCAGTCGGGATTTTATACTCGCTTGTTGTAAAACCCCACTCCGTCAAAATCGGATAAATTGTACAATCCAAAGCTCCGTCCGTCAATTCAGAGATATTCAATGAAAAATCAAGAAGTTCGGCTGTTTCAAGACTTACGGAAACGCTCTGACCGTTGCTGTGATTTATGGAATATATTTCACTATTTTCGTCTGTAACAGACCACAGATTCTCCAGTTCCGAAACTTTTTCCTCCGCCTGTTTTAACGCTGTTTCTGAATTTTCACCGTAGGCAGTAATCGTCATGTATGTATCCATTGCGAAAAATGATTTGCTTTGGGATTCAGTTACAGATTTTGATAATTGCTTTTCACATGAGGTAAAACATAATAGAATGGCTATCATTATAAAGGAAAATATTTTTTTCATGCTTTTACCTCCATACATTCAGAATGTGAATTGATTTACTTCTTACTCAACAGAAAAAGTAATATTTTCCCTGCTGCCCAGTGTATCAAATACCGATAAATCAGAAGTCACCCTTCCAATCGGAATTACTTCCATTGTCAGATTCGGACGGCTTGTCTGTGCGTAGAAAATAGCCAAAGTATTATTGGTCGGGCAATAAGTAATATCGCCGTTTTCAAAATTCAGCTGACCGTCACCGCTGTTTTCAGGTGTTTTTGGCATACTTCCGTAATATTCACGTCCGCCGTAGCCTAACATAGATACTGTGAGAGGCATCATTTCCATGATTTCCTTTGCAAGCGGCGTATCATAAATCACACCGTTCAGTTTATACTCACCGACAGAAATACTAATTGCTGTTTCTTCCTTTTTCAGCATTCCGATATTGTCAAGCCATTTTTCTACCGTTTCCTGTGAAGAAAGAATATTTCTTGAATCAATTGCTGTACCTTCCGGTACATCTGACTGCGGACAGAGTTCAGTAATTACTCTTTCGCTGTTTCCTTTTCCATAGCCGTTGTGTGTACAGAATGGTATCACCGTTTTTCCCGACAAATCATACTGATTCAGAAATGTATGAATTGCTCTCGGTATAGTTGTTGCCCATACAGGATAACCGATATATACAGTATCATACTGAGACATATCCAAAGATCCGCCAATAAGTTCAGGGAAAGCATTCTCTGCCATTTCTGCATGATTCCGGTCAACCACTTCATCAAAATCCTGTGAATACGGTTTGGCAACCTCAATGGAATACAAATCGCCGCCGACCTGTTTCTGAATCAGATTTGCAATATATTCCGTTGCACCGTATCTGTTATTATTTTCAACAACAATGCTTGCAGACGTTGTTGCATCAGCTGTTTCAAAATTGCCTGAATTACGTCCGAGTGAAAAATAAGCAATCAGAGTTTTTCCCTCATTTTGCTGCTTAATGTACTGTCTTTTCATCATACACAAATCAAATACATTCCATACTCCGTCTTTGCACAGATCATAATCTTTGCCGCTTAAATCAGGCGTTTCTTTACCAACCAGAAAATCCTGCAAGTTTTTGATATCCTCTATGGTATATTGTTTGTTTTCTGCGGCTTCTGCCAAATCTGATTGATTGTGAACCGATTCTGAAAGTGAAAATGCAGAAACAGACAAAACAGCTGCCGCAGCAATAGACAGTATTTTTTTCATAAAAATCACTCCTGTTATTTGTAATTGATCTTATAAATATATTATAAGCCTATCTTGACTATATGTCAAATACTTATATTTTATGTCAAACCAATGCCTGAAAAGCATATATCAGCTTGGGCATATTAAAAGCCAAGCTTGCTTTTTGAGCATGGATATGATATAATAAATATATCATTAAAAAGAAAGGGCTATATTATGGAATTGAGAGTATTGCGGTATTTCCTTACGGTAGTCAATGAAGAAAGCATAACCAAAGCGGCAGACGCACTGCATATCACACAGCCTACACTCAGCCGACAGCTTTCACAAATGGAAGAAGAAATGGGCATTAAGCTGTTTAAGAGAGGTTCAAGAAAAATCACGCTTACCAATGAGGGAATACTTCTTCGAAGACGTGCAGAGGAAATTTTACAGCTTGTGGAAAAAACTGAAAAGGAAATGACAGAACAAGAAAAGCTTGTTGACGGTGAGATTTCCATTGGCTGCGGCGAGCTTGCATCAGTTCATGTTGTAGCAGAATTGATAAAATCGTTTCAGGAACGATATCCTCTTGTTCGCTATGATATTCACACAGCAAATGCCGATCATATTCGTGAACGTCTGGATAAAGGACTTACAGATATTGGCTTGTTATTAGAACCGGTGGATATTGAAAAATATGAGTTCATACGAATGAATGTCAAAGAAAAATGGGTCGTGCTTATGCGTCCCGACGATCCGCTTGCTGAAAAAGAATCCGTTACCCCGAAAGAGCTGTCAAAGCTGCCTGTATGTCTTGTTAAGCGTCCTCTTGTAAAAAATGAACTTGCAAGCTGGTTCGGGAATTATTTCAAAAAATTGCATATTCAGTTTACAAGCAATATGAGTACAAACGCCGCTATCATGGTGAAAAACGGACTTACCTATGCGTTGGTATTAGAAGGCTCTTTGCCGTACTTGAGTACGGAACAGATCTGCTATCGTCCGCTTTCTCCCGAACTCACAGCAACAAGTGTTATTGCATGGAAACGTAATCAGCCACAAAGTCTTGCCGCTGCAAAATTTATTGAGCATATACGCCATCATCTGTCACATAACTAAAAAATACCGTTTGCCGAATATACGCAAACGGTATTTTGCTTTAAGCGTGATTGAATTCCATTACGCCTACAAGCTTATGAGGAATGTAACATTCTTCAAGATACGCTGTTTCCTGTTCAGTCAGAGTTATGCCGACAGCTTTGACCGCTTCTTCAATATGACTGATTTTGGTTGCGCCAACGATTGGCGACGTTACTTTTGTCAGAAGCCAGCCTAATGCGATTTGAGTTCGTGTCAGACCTTTTTTCTCAGCAAGTTCCTGTACACGCTGAATAATAACCCTATCCTGTTCGGAAGTCGCATCATACTTGCTTTTCTGCATATCGTCCAGTTCAATACGCTTGCTTAATTCATCAGTATCCTTTACCAAGCGTCCCGATGCAAGCGGACTGTATGGTGTAAGCGCTATACCGCTGTCCTCACAGAAAGGCTTCATTTCACGTTCTTCTTCACGGAATATGAGATTATAATGTCCCTGAACAGATACAAATTTAGCCCAGCCGTTTTTTTCAGCAATATTGTTTGCCTTTGCAAGCTGCCAAGCATAGCAGTTGGAAATGCCGATAGCACGAACCTTTCCGGACTTCACGGCTTCATTTAACGCTTCCATAATTTCTTCAATGGACGTATGGTAATCCCACATATGACAGATATATAAATCAATGTAATCCATACCGAGATTTTTCAGGCTCGCATCAAGAGAATTGTTAATATGCTGTTTACCAGTAATTCCGTCTGCAATTTCTTCTGCACTCCGTGGAAGAAATTTTGTCGCAATAACAATATCACTGCGGTTTGCAAGTGATTTCAGCGCCTTGCCTGTATGCTGTTCGCTTGTTCCGTTCTGATAGCCTATTGCTGTATCAAAAAAGTTAACGCCAAGCTCCAACGCTCTTTTTATAATATTATAACTGCTTGTTTCGTCTATCGCCCATTTATGGCTGCCTTCGTTGGCATTTCCGAACCCCATACAGCCAAGGCAGATTCTCGATACATTCAGCTCTGAATTTCCTAATTTTGTATACTCCATTTTATTCATAATAGATCCTCCTAATATAATTTTAATTCTGAAAGCCATTCTGCAATCATATCTTCACAATTGGAAATATCTGACCGTGATATTCCAATCGGTTTAAGTATTGTGCAGTCCTTCGGCAATATCTCTGTAATATCGGATACTGTACCGGCAAGTCCGCCTGTCCCATGTGTGCAGAATGGAATTACCGTTTTTCCTGAAAAATCATAGCTTTCAAGGAACGTATCAATAATACGGGGTTCTTCTCCCCACCAGATCGGATAGCCTAAGTATATAATATCATAATTTTCAATAGTGTTTGAAATTTCAGGTCTTGCCGTTTTGTCATTCTGCTCACGGTTCGCACGGCAATCAGTGTTGTAATTTAAATCTTCCGCCGTATATGGAACAGCAGGGATAATTTCAAATGTATCACTGCCGGTTTCTGTTTTCAGACGAGAAGCAATTGTTTCTGTATTTCCTGTGCATGAAAAATAAGCAATCAAAATATCGCTCTTAGCTGAGGATTGTTCACCCCGTCTTTGTATAAATCATAATCCTTGTCGCTTAAATCAACTGTTTCTCTGCCAACCAGAAAATCCTGTAAATTTTTGATGTCCTCTATCGTATAGACAGTTTCGCTGTCTGCGTGTACAGATTCAGACGTATTTGTAAAAACAGGAATAAATACCAAACAAAATGTAAGTATAATTCCCATAAAAACCGCAGAAATTCGTTTCATATTTATAAATCTATTTAATTTTTTCATAATGCAGACCTCCTTGTGTATTTTTTTATTATATCAGGATTTTAATACAATGTCCAATACTTATATTGTATGCACTTCAATGCCTGTAAAGCATGGACTTTTATTGCGTATTCATGCACCTTTTCGCTTTTAAAGAAGATATTTTCATCATTCCTTTGGAGAGGTAAAAACCGATAAATAACCAGAATCCCATCATGGCAATGTACCTAGCTAAAACAGATACTGCACCTTGTTCAAAATCAAAAAACACAAACTGATTTCTTAGAAACATATAAGATACAATATCGTTTTTATGAAAACAAACCGCCCCATATCCGGCAATAAGAACTGCTGTCAAACGCATCAGCCATATCAGAACAAACGGCATTTTCTTTACCTTACATAGTTTTCTGAATATACCAAGCACCATAGACCAATGGAATCCAAGATGAACGCTCATCAGAACAAATCCCCAGTAGGAAGCAGATAAATGTATTTTTCTTGCCTCTGATATCGAACCGAAGTCAAATGCATCAAATACATAATGCGTCATTGTCATACCGCTGAATCCAAGATACAACATAGAAATTAGAACGCTGAAATTGAGTATCGTTTGTAAAATCCGTAACGGCTTATATCTTCCTTTGAACAGATTCCTATACCATTTGAAATTCAGAATGTTATGAAATATGAACAGCAAAAGCATTCCAAGCCCAAGCCATTCATGTAGTTTCTGACCGGTAATCTGGTATGACATCAGAAGCAAAAGCAATATTGTCATCAGAGTATCAATGCAAATTTTTATTATCATTTTTGATTTCATATTCGCATCACCTACATAAACTTCATTCTGCAAGAGAGAATGTTTCAATTCTATGCAGATCACCGCCGACTTCCTCAGCTATCATATCAGCAATATATTCCGTTGTGCCATAACAACTGTTTCCAACATCTACAATACTTGCCGATGCGGAAGCATCTATTATGACAGCACTGTATACAAGGCAAAGCTTAAAAAGTATGGCGTGCGTGTTCTGTCTGCAAGAGAAAATATAAGCGATGACGCAAGCGGAATTCTTATGGAAAGTGTACTTGAGGGCATGGCTGAGTACTATTCTGCTGAATTGGCGCAAAAAGTAAAACGTGGTATGGACTTAAATGCTAAAAGGTGTCTTTCAACAGGCGGAAATGTAGCTTTAGGTTATAAAGTTGATAAAGACAAGCATTTTCAGATCGATACAAACTATTCTCATCTTGTAGAATACATATTTGAAAGTTATGCAAGCGGCAGTACGGTTACTGAAATAGTCAATTATCTGAATGACAAAGGTTACAAGACAGCAAAAGGCGCTAAGTTTCACAGAAGTACTGTAACACAAATTCTGCAAAACAAGCGCTATATAGGTATCTACACCTACAAAGGTACTGAAACGCCTGACGGCATACCAAGGATAATTTCAGATGAGCTTTTCGACAAATCTGCTGAAAGAATGAGTAAAAACAGAAAAGCCCTTGCCCATTCAAAGGCTCATTCAGCAACTATGATTTGCAATTTTGAGGGCTTTATCTCCTGATTCTTGACAAGAATGTTTTGTATGGCTCCCACATTTTTGGAAATACCGTCCAAAGGAAATCATTCCCTTTGGCAGGGGAGCTTGGGGACAGAGTCCCCCATAAGCTTCTAAAAAATTTTTAAAAAATGTCACATATCCATTTGTTCAATCGTTTTATTAGTGAAGTACTTCAAAATGCAGATAAGGAGGTGCGTTATGGAAAAGGCGGAAATGGAAGAAAAATACGACAAATATATCGGAATGGTATACCGAACTGCTTTTACATACTTTGGCAACAAGTATGACGCGGAAGATGTTGTTTCTGACGTTTTCATCAAATACTTTACCCGTAAACAGGTATTTGACAGCGAAGAGCATGAAAAAGCATGGCTTATGCGTGTAACTGTCAATAGATGCAAGGATATTCTGAAATCGTTCAGAGTGAAAAAGAGCGTTCCTCTTGAAGAAGCGGACGTCATATCCGCAAACGATAATAACGACGACGATTTGCTGTGCAGCGCAGTTATGAGGCTGCCTAAAAATTACAGGCTTGCGATACACCTGTATTACTATGAGGGTTATACCACCAAGGAAATTTCTCAAATAACAGGCAAGAGCGACCAGACAATAAGAACCAGGCTTTCCAGAGCGAGAAAAATGCTCAGGGAAAAATTAGGAAAGGAGTTATACGTATGAATATAAACGATTATAACAACCTTATGGAGCATGTAACAATCGATCCGAAATTAAAAGAAAGAGTTTTCGACAGGTACGAAAAGAAAGTTTGCCGTCACGGAGTCAGCAAAAAGAAATTTATTCCCATACTTGCTGCGGCGGCTGTCGGCTGCACCTGCATAACCGCAGCTTTTGCAGATGATTTTATGGGTATTTTCAAAAAAGATATGAACTTTGAAATGAACATCAGCGAAATAGAAAAGCCGGATAACGTGGCAGAAATACAGTCAGATACCGAAGTTTACGAAAATCTGCCGATATACAACGCTGAATTCAAGATATGGGACGAGAACGTTATAGACGAACTGTTTGCAAATGATAAAAAACAGATCGACGGCTATGAAATGGAAAGCGATACATGCCCCGGATACAAGTGGAAATCCCGTGAATTCGATGACAATACAAGTATCGCATACGAGCCGGGATATATCATCTTTAGGCGCAGTTCTGACGCTAATTACAGCTACCCCTCGGACGTCGTACATTATAAATCCTACGGCTTGGCAGATATCGAACTCACGGACAAAGACCTTAAAGGCGTTGACAAGAAAAAAGCCATAGAGCAGACGGATCAGATCATAAGCAAGCTGGGGATCTCCGTATCGCCCGAGAAAACAATATATTCTCTTGACAAGGAGTTGCTTATAAAAACGGATCTTGGACGAGATGAAAACGGCAACAGAACATATAAGCATGGAGAAATACTCCCCGAATGGACCGAGGAACAGGAGGCTTACCTCATAATTTACAATATGGAATTTGACGGTATGCCGCTTGGAACAGAAGATCTGCATCACGGAAAAAATTATCAAGTCAACGAGTGGTGGACTAAAGGTTCTGTAATTACCGCTATTGTGGACAAATACGGCATTGTTGAATTTTGGGCAGACCGTATCTACGATAGTCTGGGAACGGATAGATCGGTAAACATCTGTACTGCGGAACAGGCGGCGGATATAATCAGCGAAAAGTTTGACAAGGATATCCCGAGTTACCCTATGCTCATCGACAATTGCCGTCTTATATATCATGCGGCTAAAAACGGCGATGAATACGAAATGCGCCCTTATTGGGAATTCAAATCTACAATATTCGCTCAGCACTACACGCTTTATCCCGAAAAGGAAACCTACGAATATTATGAAACATATTATATAGACGCCGAAACAATTGAATTTTTCACCGAAAAAGGCGTTTAAAATATTATGAGGTATTACCTCAAAGCCCGTGTTCAAACTTTATGAACACGGGCTATTTTATATAAAAGTTTAGGTCAAGCCTTTCGCAATATTTTTCATGAAACCTTTTAAAATTTCAAATAGTCTAATAAACAGAAAGGTACTCCCTCAAAAAAATTCAAAAAATTGATAGAAACGACATATAAATTTTGTAATAATAAGTGAAAGGAATGATGACAAATGTTTGAATTTTTAGATAAGAGATGCGTGGAAAAATGCGCTGAATATGAGAATTTTGTTGCCAATCATCCTAACGGTAATTTTATGCAGTCGCTCAAATGGACAGGCGTAAAAATAAATTGGGATTATGACGCCGTCATTGTCAGAAACAGAGAAAATCAGATAACGGGAACGGCTCTTATTCTTATAAAAAAGATCCCGTTTCTCAACAGGACCTTTCTCTATTCTCCGCATGGATTTGTATGCGATTACAATTGTACGGAAATTATCTCGGAGCTTATGCGGGGCATAGAAATATTGCGGAAAAAATACAAAGCGTATCAATTCATTGCCGACCCGTGTATTACCGAAAATGATACCGATGAAATAAATAATTTTAAAAATCTCGGATTTACACATATCGAAAATCCCCCGGAGCTTTCAACCATACAGGCAAGAAATAATTATGTGCTGAAATTAAACGGAAGAAGTAAGGACGAGCTTTTCGCCTCATTCCATAAAAAGTGGAGATATAACATAAGGATCGCGATCAAAAAGGGAGTCGAATGCAGAGTTTGCGGAAAAGAATCTTTAGGCGACTTTTACGAGCTTATGCTCGAAACGGGAAAACGCGACGGATTCTGCGTAAGAAGCTACGAGTACTTCGAGCGTATGCTCGACAATCTCGGAGAGCACTGCCGTCTGTATATGTGCTATTATAACGGCGTTCCGCTCTCAGGCGCGGTCGCTGTTCAATATGCAGGTAAAACTTGCTATGTATACGGCGCGTCAACATGCCGCCACAGAAACGTTATGCCCAATTACCTCATGCAATGGAACATGATATGCTGGGCGGCAGAAAGCGGCTGCTGGCTTTACGACTTTCAGGGAATACCGTTTTACAAAGATGAAACTCACCCGAATTACGGCGTGTACAGATTTAAAAAGGGATTTAACGGCGAAGTTATGACCTATGCCGGAGAGTTCTGTTTATGCTATAACCGTCCCGTAAAATTTATAGTGAAATATACCGGAAGATTTTACAGAAAAATCACAAACAAAAACCCTGCGGAGCTTCTTAATACTTATCCGCACAGACCGAAGCCTATTCACATATAAGAACCTGTCTTCACAGCTTAAAAGAAATATTTCACAAACGCTTTTTCCTTATCCTCGCTGTAACCCATTGACTTGTAAAATTGCTGCGCCTTACGATTATCATGCAGACAGGTAAAATAAATTATTTCGCAGTTATTATCCTTTGCGATATTCTCTATTTCCTCAAAAAGCCTGCGTCCTATCCCCATTCTGCGGCGCGATTCGTCTACGCATACATACCAAAGAGTCGCTATCGGTCTTTTTCCGTCAAACAGGTTGTGGAAAATATTCATAGAGGTATATGCAACGATCTTTCCGTCAAGCTTTCCGACAATAAAATGATAATGCGGATCGTTTCTGCACATTTTATAGGTTTCCTCTATATCGGAAAACGCAAAGTCCTCATTAAAGCTTTTCATGCAAAGATCGTAGCATTCCTTCAAATCACATTCTTGAAGCTCTTCAAATTCTATATTCATATATTTACTCCTTTTTGATTCCGTAAAGCTTGACCGACACTCTATAGTGTCGGTCAAGCTTGTATAAAAACCTGTTTTTAAATATTTTAAGGGGACGCTTTCACTTGCAAAGCGGTCGGTGACCCGACAGGACAAGTCGCGCCTCCTCTTTACTTGAAACGGCAGTAAATGGCTCGCGAATATAAAATCACGCGGAGTTTTTTGTAAATTCATATAGATCTTACCGCGATACGTCGTGTGCGGTCACGCACCCAAAGGCTCTGCCTTTGGAATCCGCAAGCCTTTGAAAAGGCTTGACCTAAATTGAAAAACTTTTTCAACACGCCCTAATCAACATGCGTAAACGCCTGATCTATATCTGCAATAATATCCTCTATATTTTCAAGACCGCACGAAAAACGTATCATTCCGCCGTCAATACCGGCAGCAACAAGCTGTTCGTCTGTCAGCTGTCTGTGAGTTGCACTTGCGGGATGGAGTACGCAGGTTCTGATATCGGCAACATGTACGACATTTGACGCAAGCTTTAAGTTGTCCATAAACTTGACCGCATTGTTTCTGCCACCCTTTATGGAGAAAGTGATAACGCCGCTGCATCCGTCGGGGAGATATTTTTTACCAAGCTCGTAATACTTATTGCTTTCGAGTCCCGGATAGCTGACCGATATTACCTTATCGGACGCTTCAAGATGCTTTGCGACTTTCAAAGCGTTTTCACAATGCTGCTTCATTCTGACCGAAAGCGTTTCAAGTCCCAGATTCAGCAGAAATGCAGAATTTGCAGCAGGATAACAGCCGAAATCTCTCATAAGCTGCATTCTCGCCTTGACAATATATGCCATTTTACCGTATGTTCCCGAATAAGTAATACCATGATAACTGTCGTCAGGTTCAACAAAATCGGGGAATTTACCGTTTGTCCAGTCGAATTTTCCCGAATCAACGATAACTCCTCCCACCTGAACCGCATGTCCGTCCATATATTTTGACGTGGAATGAACGACTATATCTGCTCCGTGCTCGATAGGACGGCAAAGAACAGGCGTCGGGAAAGTATTATCTATGATAAGTGGAATATTATTACTGTGCGCAAGTTCCGCAAACTTCTCTATATCCAAAACAGCAAGCGCAGGATTTGCGAGAGTTTCGCCGAAAACCGCTTTCGTATTCGGCTTCACGGCTTTTTGCAGTTCCTCGATAGGAGCGTCTGCGTCAACAAATATGCATTCTATGCCCAGACGCTTGAATGTCACAGCGAAGAGGTTTACCGTTCCGCCGTAAATAGTCGAAGTAGAGATAAAGCTGTCCCCTGCGCTGCATATATTAAGTATCGAGCAGAGCGAAGCGGCTTGTCCGCTCGATGTTGCCATTGCTCCGATACCGCCCTCCAAAGCGGCGATCTTTTCCTCAACCGCCATAACAGTAGGATTTTCAAATCTTGAATAGATAAGGCTCTTTGTCGGGTCGTCAAATACAGCCGCAACGTCGTCTGTAGAATCATATACATAAGTCGTGCTCTGAACGATAGGAAGCTGCCTCGGTTCAGTATTTTTAGGCGTGTAGCCCGCATGCAGGCATTTTGTTTCAATATTCATTATTTACCTCCGTATTTTTAGGCAATACCGCACAATCTTTATGCAGTATTGACTTTATTTGGTTTTTATAATTCACTCAAAAAACCGCCATTTAAGAGTTTCTGCAATAATATAAGTAGTATCTACAGTCTCATCTTTCGTAAATTCTTCAATGGATGCCCAAACGATCAGATTGTCGTCTTTGGTCTTTCCAAGCATATCGTTACGAAATTCAAGGTCAGCTCCATATATATTGCAAAAATGATTATCTCTCCAACCGACAATACTGCACTTTCTTACCCCTTCAAAAATCATTTCTATCGGAGGACAAAATTGACTGTGCAGGATCATTGTAACCTTATGCTCGAGCAGATCTCCGCTGCCCATTGCATGATCGCTGTCAACAAAATTTCCGCTTTCATAGTTGACAGATACGATACAACTGTCATGAAATCCGCCGAATTCCTCCATAAGTTTACTTATATCATCATCAGATTTTACTGTAATATACATCGATTTTCTCCATATTCTCCATATATTTTACCACAATTTTCCGATTCAGTCAATATCATCAGCAGAGATTCCTTATAAATTTCATATAAAGCTTTCTGAATCCTTTCTGCTTTTTGAAGATCGTATTCGCCGTTTTATATGAAAACAGAGTAACCCTTTGCGCTTTTGTACGGCTAAGCTCACGTCCGCTCATAACAGCTTCGAGAACTATATCGGTAATTGCGGCAAACTCTCCCGATTTAAAAATACGCATTTCATGGGTTTCGGCAAACTCGGCAAATTCAAGATGCTGCATATTATCGTTTTTGATATCGCAGTATTCAAGAAGCTTGATTATATAATTATAGGCGTTTACCGCGTTTTTAGAGCCGTTGCCCGTATTGAAGCTTTTTTCACGCAGCTTCACCGTAACAATATGCGTGATAATTACGGCAAGTACCGCCAGCAAAAGCAGTACCGCTGCTCCTATCGCAGTCTTTGCTTCCGTTGAAAGATGTGAAAAATAATTTTTTCCGCTGCCTCCGGAAGAAACAGAACCGCCTTTTTTTACAGTTGTGGTCTGTTCCTTTACCATAGTCGACGTTCCTGCGGCAGACATAGACATACTGCTCCCGGTTTGTACGTTGTCGGGGCGTATGCGTGTGACGGTCACTCTTGCGTCAGTTGCTTTATCTTCTTTATCGGAATGTACAAGCGCGGCGGCAGATGCGGGAGTAAATTCGTAAGGCGCCCAGCCATAGCCGTCAATATAAATTTCAGCCCATGCATGCGCCTGATTATCCTTGACCTCGATATTGTAATTTCCGTCCTTTATATTGTCTGTGTTGAAGTCGTCCTTAAGTACGACATATCCCTCAACATATCTCGCAGGTATGCCGTACATTCTCGCGAGAATAACGCCTGCCGTTGCAAAATGAACACAGTAGCCCTTATGATTTTCCGTCAGAAAATAGCTTGCAAAATCTTTTCCCGAAGGAGTTCTTCCCGGTTCAAGAGTGTATTCGGCGTTATCCGAAAGCACTTTCTTTATATATTTAAGCTTCTGATACCTGTACTGATGTTCCTTTCCGTCAATAAACATGTCGTATAGTTTTTGAGTATCGGCATTATTTGGTACGTCAAGATAATTTTCATAGACAAAATCGCGGTACTTATCCGAGCCGTCATACGCTTCATAGTGAAAAAGACCTGAAAAATCCTGATAAGGCGAAACTCTGAACGAATACTCATTTTTATCGGGAAGATCGATAACGGTATCGTTTACATACTTCAGATCTTCTTTATAAGCGTTTGATTCGCTGTTATACGGCGTATATACATACTTGTCATTGATAAGCGACGATTCTATTTTCATATCGTTTATAAATGTATCCGTATCTGTGACAAGATACATTTGCAATCCAAAGTTTTCAAACAGCATGTCCTGAGGATAAAGAAGGTTCTCCGCCAAGGAAGAAAAAAGCTCCTCGTTGTTTTTATAGACGTCGTCGCTTAGCTCTTCCCAGCTTTTACCGTCATATACCGAGCCGACATAACCTTTAAGATAAATATTTTCATCCGGCGAAGAAGATGCGTTTGCCGTTATTTTCAGATCGGTGCCGCCGTTATATGAGATCGAATTCATATTTCCAAGACGGTGATCGTATACTTTAAGCTTACCAAGTCCGAAAGACGCCGAAAGTCTTTGCAGACTTCCTCCGATATCGTCAAAGCTGAATTCCGTTACTGCCGTTTTAACATTGCTTCGCATGACGTCAAGCTTTTCGGGTCGTGAAAAGCCCGCGATCTCAACTGCCGCAAAGATACCCGTCACAATAACAGCCGACATCAGAAGCATAACTGCGCCCGACTGTCCTGCCGAATACAGCTTCACATCGGGCTTTGCGGTAAAGGTATTTCCACGCCTTATAAAACCTGTTTTATTACCGCGTTTTCCCGTTCTGTAATAGCCGGAATTGTCTATAGCAAGCAGAGCCGACCAGTATACCATAAGCAGAAACGCAGGGATAATATCTGGAGTTTTACCGTTGAAAAGTCCGATTTCCAAAAACAGAAATGTAAATACGAAGCCAAATAAAAAATCCGGTTTGATAATAGAAACACAGCATATTACCGCCGTTATAAGAAAAATCGCCAGAACGATAAAAAATTTTATATCCGAATCGGGATCGATATCCGTCATATCTATTCGGAAATACTCTCCCCTATACGGCTTTATAACGCTGTATACCTGATTGCACACAAGCTGAAGTCCCCTGAAAAATTTCTCCGACTTTCTGAAAATCAATAATTCATAGATCAATATGACCGTTATTATGGGAACGGTTATGCTTTTGCGGTTTATAAATATAGCGGAAAAAAATATAAAAAACAGTACGGTATAAAAATTAAGCACAGCAGCCGCAATATCTATTTCAAACATTGAAGCAAAGGAATTCACAATTCCAAGACAGCCGCACAAAGCAATGAGGCAAAGAGGGATACAGTCCAAAAAGCTGTTGCTTTTAGGGATAGTGAACGATATATTATCCTTAACTTTTATTCCGCTGTAAATATTTCGTAAGTTTCTTTTTTCTTTCATTTTTAACAACCTTAAATAAGAATATCGGAAATAAACCTGCTTGAATTTCCTGCCGGAATCACGGTTATATCATTATAACGCTCGAATTTACTCACAGAGCTGTTTCCGCTTTCAATAAATATCGGACGCAGTCCCCCACCGTCCGCAAGACTAAGCGCGTTAAAAAGATTTTCCTGTGATGTTGTCACAAAAAATATCCCCGAATGTTCTCTTGCCGTTTCATCGAGAGCAAAAGACGTACTTACGCACGAACCCTTTTTAAAAATATCTTTTATAACATGAGAGATATCCTTTTCGTCCGAAATTTCCGCGGAAATCTCACCGCCTGCCGACTGACTGTAGTATATAAATTTAAAGGGAATGCCGTTGTCGATAAAGAAAAACGCTATGGAAAATACCGTATCAGCCGCTGTGTCAAGCGCCTTGGCGTCTATTCCGGGTACTCCGCAGAAATCAAATACGACAGCTATTGATGAATTTACCGGCTGACTGTAATGTCTTACTATTATATCGTCATGCTTTAAACTCAGATTCCAATGTATTCTATTGGGTCGGTCGCCCGGAATATAATCCTTGAGCGCAAATATTTCAGAAGGGTCATCGCCGCTTTTATGCTTTGAGAATATTTCGCTTTCATCAGAATTCATAAGGCTGAAGCTATTCATCGAGCTTACCGGACAGATTTCGGGAAGTATCGTTATACTGCGCTCTTTTTTCGGACAGATACGGCATGAAAAAAGCTTTATGGGGTCATATACCCGTATCGACTTTATCTTCATATTCAGTATTCCGCAGTAATCGGAGCTTAGCGATATATATATCTTTTCGGAACACATCGCATGAATAGGAACGGAAACGGTGATTATATCCTTAACGCCGACAAGAGAATTGTAATATTCGATGCTTATTGTACTGTTTGTAAACGGGACAATAAGCCTGTTTTTTATATTTACGCTAATGTCTATCTTCTCGTTTTTTACAGCCGTATCAGACCCGACTTCTATATCCGCTTTTATCATTCTTTTTGCCAAAAGGATAACGACAAATAAAAAAACGGGGATAGCCGCAATAAACAGCATCAGATACAGCGAATACGGCTTTGTATATAAAATAAAAAATATAACGGAAACGACGAATATCAGCGTATACATTATTTTTGAACCTATCATATCAATGCTCCGTCAATCATTAAGTTCAGGAACACTAACGTTTCTGAGGATCTCGTCCAAAACATTTTTTTCATTCATATCGCTAAGGACCGCTTTTCTTTCAAGCATTATCCTATGCTGTGCCACATCATGAAAAACAACCGCCACATCATCGGGAATAACATAATCTCTGCCGATGAACACAGCGACAGCTCTTGACATCGAGGCAAGACTCAACGTGCCCCTCGGACTAAGTCCGAGCGATATCATAGGGTGACGTCTTGTAGCGTCGGCAAGCCGAGCGATATAGGAAAATATTTTGTCGTCTATGTATATTTTGCTGACTGTATCACGAAGCGTTACCATGTCGGAAGCAGCCGCAACCGGCTTTATGCTTATCCGTTCTTCGGGAGAAGACGCAAGCTTTGTTTTAAGTATATCTATTTCCCTTTCAACATCAGGATAGCCCATATTTACCTTTATCATAAACCTGTCAAGCTGAGATTCGGGCAGCATCTGAGTACCGATAGAGCCTACGGGATTCTGCGTTGCAATGACAACAAACGGATCAGGAAGCGGAACTGTTTTTCCGTCTACCGTAATACTGCCTTCTTCCATAATTTCAAGGAGCGCGGACTGCGTCTTGCTTGATGTACGGTTTATTTCGTCCGCTAAAAAGAGATTGCATACCGCAACGCCCGGCTTAAAATCAAATTTTCCCGTATCCTTATTATAAAGTGAGAAACCGGTTATATCAGTCGGCAGAACATCGGGGGTAAACTGCATTCTGTTATAGTTAAGCGACATTGCCTTTGAAAACGCGAGAGCCATAGTTGTTTTTCCGACGCCCGGTATATCTTCTATAAGAATGTGTCCACCGGCAGCCATTGCAAGCAGTACCTTTGTAATAACGTCGTCCTTTCCGATAACGGATTTCTTTACTTCGGATATGATCATTTTTATTCTCGTATGAGCATTTTTAACTTCGATGTTCATTATAACGTTTCCTTTCTGTTCCGTCGATCTATAATATCATTAAAAATTACGGCAAAGAATTTCAAGCCGCTTAACGAGATTCCTGACTTCACATAGATAATTCAGCTTTTTTACTCATATTTTTAAGAAAAAACAATTTTAAATATTTGTTGTTCTTATAATAAATCAGGATAGTTCAATGACTTCTGTTACTTCCTCATCGTTTGGTTTTATCCAATACGTTATTTTCAATTTGCCGTTATCCTCTAAAAACTCGGCAGAGCATTGCTTTTTTATAACAAAATCTGAAAAGTTTCTTCTGATTTCCGTATGGTAAATTGCAGGATCAAACATATTTTGAATAATTAAAACGATTTCATCATTAATATAAGTGAAATACGCAACAAGTTCATTAGAAATTTGTATCGGATTCTGAAAAAATCTGGAAACTCTTCCGCTTTCAACATCATAATAACGCTGCTGCCATTGAGAACCGCCAAAACCATAATTTAATACTAACATATCGTTGATTTCTTCAAAACTAAAACTTCCGCGCCAATCGTGATATCCCTCATCAATTGTAGATCCGATATTATCTAAAACCCGATAATAAAAACAAGTCTTATCGTCGTCTGTAAATATCTCATAATTAGCGCCCGATTCATATATTACATTCAGCGTATCAAGATAATTCCATATAAATCCTTCTTCGCTGTAATTATATCTGTCTTGTGATTCTTTTGCCGATATATTTTCACTCGAACCGCAACCGGGTATTATCAACAAAATTGTAAAAATTATTAATATAATATGTTTGTTTCTCATAACATAAAATCCCAATCCCACTATTTTTGAGCCTATTACCTAAAGTTAAATCTATTGTACACATTTTTTATAACCGCAATTTTTTCTGACGATTATGCGGCATTTCGTCTTTCCAATACAAATCATTCATATCTAAGCGCATCTATAGGATTCAGATTTGCCGCCTTGACCGACGGTATCAATCCAAAAACGATACCGACAGCCATAGAAAATACGACTGAAACAACAATAGAAATTCCGCTTATGGATACGGGAACGTCCGCAAATTTAGAAATGACCTGAGCCAATATAATTCCGGAAATAACCCCTATGATTCCGCCTATGCTTGTAAGCACGGAAGCCTCTGTAAGAAATTGAATGAGAATACGTTTTTTTCTTGCTCCCAACGCTTTTTTAAGACCGATCTCTCTGGTTCTTTCGGTTACAGAAACAAGCATTATATTCATGACCCCTATACCGCCGACAAGCAGAGAAATGCTCGCTATCCACACCAGCATTTTGTTGGTCGAATTACTAAGCTCCTGCATGGATTTCGCCTGTTCCAAAAGGCTTTCGCCCTTGTATTTTACGTTGATGTCCTCGCTTACATAAAGAGTATCGTTTAGAATATCCGCAGCCTTTTTACCCGCCTCTGTCATACCGTCGGTATTCACCGCCTTAACGATACAGTTCTGCGGTTCGTCAAACTTAAAAGCAATAGGCCATGAACGTTCGGGGATAAATATTTTGCCGCTGGCGTCGGTCTTGTAGGTATGATAATCCTCTACGGTTTCTATAACAGGCTCGAAGCTGCTGCTTTTTACCGCAACTCCTATTACCTTGAAAGGCTCTCCGCATATGTCGATAACCTTTCCGACAGGTTCTTCCCCTTCAAAAAGATTTTTTGCGGCGGTGGAGTCTATAACGGCAGTTTTCTGATTATTTTTATAGTCGTTTTCAGAAAAGCCCTTGCCTGATTTTATACGATAGCTCATAATGTCAAAATAGTTTTCGTCTATGCCAGTAACGTTTCCTCCTGCGAGTTGTTTATTAAGATAATAAATACTGTCCAGATATTGCCTTTGTCTATACAGAGATACTCTCTCAACCTCGTCAATATTTTCAATTTTCTCCTTTGTTTCCAAGGAAACAGACGGTATACCGTAGGGTACCGGCTGATACTGGAAATCCATTGAAGCGTCGCCCTGAAAAAGCTGGATATTGACCGTATTATTTCCCGAACCTATAAGATTATTTTTTATCTGCTCGTTTGTACCTTTTATAGTTGAAACAATGGCTATAATGGAAGCTATTCCTATAATGATACCAAGCATAGTCAGCAGAGAACGTATCTTATGTGAAAGCATTCCCTTAAATGACAAGGATATATTTTCAATCATTTTACAGCCTCCTTACCATTCTACCTTATCGGTTTCCTGTGTTTTTATGCCTTCTTCAATATTCTTTCCATAAGGAAAGCATATTTTATCATCTAAGGACAATCCGCCCTTTATCTCGATACTGCCGTATATTATCGCTCCCGTTTTTATATACTGCTTTTCAAGCTTACCGTCCTTACCCTCCTTGAAAACGTAATATCTGTCGTTTTCTTCACGGGTATAATGAACGGGGATATATAAAGCGTCCTCCGACTGCTCCTCGATAAGATTTATTCCTACCCACTGATCCACGTTAAAGCCCTCGACGTCATCTGTTATATCAGCGGTAAAGCTATATCCGCTGCTGTTGGGATTTTCATTCCATGCGTAATAATCTTCTACGGGAGTCATGTCGATAGATCTGACCTCCGCCGAAGCCATTGCTCCTGTTTCATATGAGGTGACCGATACGATAGTACCCTCGGATATTTTGTCTAAATTATACTCTCCTATAGACGCGGTTATGCTAAGCCCTGAATTCCCCTGTACTACCAGCACGTCAGAATCGGTATTTTCGGGATCGCTCCCGTCGTTTACCTTTGTGACGATCCCGTCGATACTGCTTTTCAAAACGCCGTCCTTGCTCTGCGCCTGAGCCTTTCGGTATTCCACATCGGCAGATTTTCTTTCGATCTCAAGAGTTTTTATTTCCTCCTGCTTTTGAGAAACCATTCGGGCAAGCTCTGCTCTTGAATACATATAATCATCGGCATATGAGCTTATATTTTGAAGATATTCGTCAAAGGACATTTGCGGTATATCGTCAATTTCCGGTTCGTCCTCCGAAGCGGAAAAGGCTTTAAACGAACCGAAACAAACCGTTGAAAAATCAACCGAAACGTTGCCCGTTCCGTCCGTTTCAACGCCTGTGCCGACCACCCATTCAGCCGCTTCTTCGGGAATATCCGCTCCCGAAACGCTCCACATGTAAGAAAGCGAATTATCCGCATACACGTTAAAGCTTGCAAAAAGTCCGTTATCCGCCAGATACTGCAAAAATTCTGCCGATACCGCAGTATTTGCCGAGCAGTTGAATACATAAGGTTCGTTCTGCGCTCCTCTGCCCGAAACGGCTGTGGAAAGGTCGTCTATGCGGTCGGCAACGGATACCTGCGGCTTTTCAGGCACAGGAGGCATAGTAGGCTCGGGCATAGGCGGCATTGACTCCGAGGACTTTAGATTCTGAAGCCTTGTTATTTCATTTTTGGCATGCTTGATGTTATCCTCTATTACCGCCAAATTATTTTTCTTTTCTTTCAATTCCAATTCCAAAAGAGTCACGTCGTATTCTATAAGAGGATCGCCTTTTTTTACCGCGTCGCCCTCGCTTACCATAATTTTATTGATAAGCAGATCACTGTCCTGCTTGACCGTCTGAACGTTTCCCGACGTAATAACTCCTTCAATCTGAAGCTCGTTTCCCCAATATCCTCCGTTTAAATAGCTTACCGGAACAACGTCGGCTATCGCTCCGCTTTTTTTTCTTGCTTCGTTTATTTTATATCCGCCGAAAACTCCGCCTGCGACGACGACAACGCTTACGGCTGAAATAATAATTTTCTTTTTCGTTGTCATTGCTCCGCACCTCCGCCGCAGTCTGATATTTCGCCGTCTCTTATAAGCATTATTTTTTTCGCGTATTCGGCGATCTCTCTTTCATGAGTTATCATTACAATGGTAACTCCCTCGCTGTTAAGCTCGTAAAAAAGCTTCATTATCTGCTCGCCTGATTTTGTATCCAAAGCTCCGGTAGGCTCGTCCGCCAACAGCATTTTGGGGTTGTTTATCATTGCTCTTGCGATCGCTACTCTCTGCTTCTGTCCGCCGGAAAGCTGCGTCGGCTTAAAGCTTATTCTTTCCTCCAGTCCGACCTTTATAAGAGCCTGCTTCGCCATTTCACGGCGTTCTTTTTTGCTTACTCCCGCGTAAAGCAAAGGAAGCTCAACATTTTCCAGTACCGACTGACGAGGAAGAAGATTAAAATTTTGGAATACGAATCCGATTTTGCGGTTTCTTATATCAGAAAGCTCCTTATCGCTGCACTGCGAAATATCCATACCGTCGAAAGTAAAGCTTCCCGACGTCTGTTTATCAAGACAGCCTATAATATTCATAAGCGTAGATTTACCCGAACCGGAGGGACCCATTATGGCAATATAATCCCCGTCGTCAACCTGTAAATTTATGTCCTTTAGTACGGGAACAGACTCTTTTCCAAGAAGGTAATCCTTGTAAATACCTTTCATATCGAGGATCATTCGACCACCGCCTTTGTTTCGGCATCCGCGTCCGCATCGTCTTCGGGCGCAGCGTCGTCAATAGCGCCGCCGTTCTCGTCTATGATCATATCGCCCGTAGCGTCCATAAGATCCTCGGGAATTCCCTCTATATCTCCTTCGGGAAATTCGTCATAATTAAACTCATCGTCAATTATATCCCCGTCCTCGGGAAGCATATCAGCATCGTCGTAAGATTTTACCTCCACATCCTCGATATTATCCGAAGCCTTCATGCCCTCCTGATAATCGTCGGCAGGATAAGCGATCATATCGTCTTCTTTGAGTCCCGATAAAATTTCGCTGTCAAAATTATCTTCATCCTTTTGTCCGATCTCAACATATCTTTTTTCAAGGCGGTTATCGTCGTTTGCCGCCCAGACAAAGAATCTTTCTCCGTCGGCAACAAGATAATCGTCATAAAGCCAGATACCCTCTTTTTCTATGACGCTGCGACCGAAATCGGGCGAAATAAGCACATGCTGACCCAAACGGAGTCCTTCTATATTATCAGGTTCTATATAGAAAGAATAGTTTGACGAACTGCTGTCCGAGTCGCCGTCCATATAATACATCATATCGTTGTTATTCGCTTCGGGTTCGTTGCTTATTTCGGAAACAACGCCGTTCCATGAGATATCATCGTCAACTCTTGAATTGATTATCATCGGCTGTCCCTCGGTTATCATGCCGATATTCTGTTCGTTTATTTTTCCTTTTATTCTGTAGCTGCTGTTTGTGACAATGGTCATAATAACGTCCGCGCTTGTTTCGCCTCCGTACATATCCATGTCTGTTTCCGACGTTTGACCGTCCGATTTAAGATTTTTTACAGTGCCGGAAATTTCAGCCGTCACGGAAGAATTTTTTATAGCGCTTTCCAGCTTATCGAGAGAAACCTGTTTTACTTTTATATTGTATTCCGTTTTGTCGTTTTCGGTTTTCAAGGCTTGTATCTGATTATTGTATGAAATTTGCGCGTCGCTTCCGGCTGATTTTTTCTCTGACTCCAGTTCCTTTATCTGAGATTCATTCGACTCTATGCTGTTTTTCATACTCTCTATTTCGATCTTACCCGCTTCGAGATCCAAATTCATTGATTCAACGTCATATATAAAAAGCAGATCGCCTTCCTTTACCTCGTCGCCCTCCCGGACTTTTATTTCCTTGATCGCCTTGTCGGAATCCGCCTTGACCTCAAACGCCTTTTGAGATTCCACAACACCCGAATAAACATTACCCGACATATTCACGGCGGCGGTGTTTATATCCGAAACAGGAGTTACAAAAGCAGTACCCAAACTATCGTCGTATTTATCTCTGAATATCCATATCAATAAGCCGACGATCAGCGCCAGAACAGCTGCCGCAGCGGAACATATAATTATCAGTTTTTTTCGTGTCATAGGCTGAAAAATTTTTTTTATATTCATATTTATCCGTCTCCTTTTTCGTTTTCAAGTAAGTTGGCTACGTTAGAGCCTGTTCACATAAAATATATCACACGTCTTTTGGGCTGGTTTTGTCACTAATTGCGTTAAAATTTCTTGCCGTACACCAGTATGCCTGCAAAATTTTGCCTTATTATTGATAAAATCATGCTCAAAAATCCGCATAATTATTTTATGTGAACAGACTCCGGCACTTTCTTAATTATACCACTTCACACAAAACCGTTCAATAATTTCACTATGAAAAACCTGTGAAAATTATGTGAAATTTTGAAAAAATATAATTTGTCATTAAAAGACTTAAGGTTTCAGCTTGAGAAGACAGGTTCTTACTTCAAGCGATCGTTTTTTCATTGTGGTATAATATTATACTTTATCTAAAGTCCTTGCACATTCGTAAATCAAAGATTTACTTCGTGCATATCGGACGATTATACCATAAATAAAATTATGGTATAATGAGATTGGAGATTGTTTTTCATCAAACAATATTTACATTCCCAATATCTTTTCAAATAATTTTACAGCCTCATAAACATTCTTAACATCAAATTCCGACGCATCTAAAGTTAAACCTCCATTTGGTGAAAACCCAACTTTATAATATCTTGGATAGTTTTGATTCTCAGTATTTTCAACAGCCGGCTTTTGAATAACTACAGATGAATATAAATCATTATGTTTATTTTTAAATTCTGACAATAGAGAATCGCTTATTTGAGAGATACTATACATATACATCTTTATATATTCGTCATACATATCATATTCTTTATTTATTAATGCAATTTGATTATCGAAAACATATAAATTATTAAGCATTGACATCATAAGATCTTTAGGCAATATTCCTCTTGAAGCAACTCGAAGTACAGCGCTATACAAGTTTTGTATATCTATACCTATAGGCGGTATTAAATTTTCATAGATTGAAAATGTTATTATATTTGGATATGATGCACTCGGGTCAATATCAGTAAGAACTCCGGGCTGAGAATTTGCATGCATTCCCAATGAATGCCCTGACATTCCTGCTACCGTCAGCGGATATGAAATAGTGGCTATATTTTTATTTATACTCAAATTTAAAACGCCCATATATATATCTTGGCTGGGGCCATCCCATAATCTTCCGCTTTTTTCAAGAAGAGTATTCAGATAACTTCTTCTTATTCCCGAATTTATATACAAAAGCGGCATTACATACATACTTTGAGGATTAACTAAAATCTGACCCAAAAGTTCGATACTGTCTTTTAAATCAACATTTATCGAATCCCCTGAATAATTTTGAGGTATTATAAATTGATTTTGCTGACCACGGTTAAATCCCGGCCAACAATAAAAGCCTCTGTCCCAATGGAAAAGCTCAGTATCCGGCATTTGCTTAAGAACCATATCTAATATATCTAACGCCCAGGGTAATACTCCGTCGTCAGCGCCGATGGAAAAAATAAAATTACCCTTAGCATTTAAAAAAGCATACTCAAAATTCTTGGTAAGCGATAGCGGAAACGGAGGCTTATAATAATTTATTCTGCTGTCATCTATCGATTTTATATAATCATAAACGTTGGTATTTCCATCTGTTGAATTATCACTTACTAAAATTTCATACTTACCCTTATACCGTAATTCAAGGCAGCTTTTCAATGTATATTTAAAAGTGTCTATACTGTTTCTAACAGGAATAACTATTGAAAAGTCATATTCGGTATCTTGATTTAACAACTTTTTCACATCAAAACCGTAAAACTCGCTCATATAAGATGTATATTCGCCGCTCCAGCATAAATTCAAATTATCTTCAAAATATTCTGCTCTATAGACGCTCAGCCTTTCTATGTTTTTTCTCAGCAATGACGATTCGCATAATTTATTTGCAAATTTTCCGCTGCTTAAAAGCATGGTCAAATTATCATCAGTTATATTTTGATTGATAAAATATACTATATACTCTATATTATCTCCATATACTTCCCCATTGCAGAAAAGCCTTACCGGATGAAAAATAGTACGATCGGATCTTTTTTCAATATTCTCTGCGCTTATAGCCAAAGTATCAATGATGTTTACTTTATTCTGCGTTTCTACATCAAGCATCTCATCAATATAAAAAACATTATTGTTTAATTCGTTTAACGCTTTGATTACTCCATTGCAATTAAAAGAATCTTCATCTGAATACAGTACTATATAATTTTTAGGAGTTTTAGATCTTAGCCGCTTGATAAAAGTTTCAATATTTGAAGTCTTTGATACCCAATAGTTTATATTTATTGAAGTATTGAATCTTTTTTCATAAACTATGCAAAAAAGCACATATTGTATATAATCGTTTCTTACAAAACAATTATCTATCAGCTTCAAAAATTCATCCTGCGTTAAATCCTCATTTATGTACTTTTCTATCAAAATGTCATATTCCTGAATTACAGCAGTAACCTCTTCCGATAAATTTTCTTTTTTAGCAATATGATATGCAAGACGCCTGTTTTCTACAGCATCTTCATCATTAAGCTCCATCAAGCATTCGGCAACTTCCCGCAGCTCATTTTCATTATACAAAAGATTATATTTTTTAAAAAGTGTTTCATATATTTTTGAAGTATCTTTCTTTAATAGTTTGGTTGTCCTTGCTTTTAATATAAACCATTTCAAAAGAACCGGTTTTGTTTGATATAAATCGTCAAGAAGTTCATCAACTTTTTTAGAACTCTCCTCATTTAATATTTTTTCTAATCTATTTAAAGATTCAATATATTTTTCATTTATGCACATGTTTTTCACCTATTTTCATTTATCCTGTGAAGGCTGCTTTAATCTTTTTAATATTTCATTTGAAACCTGATCAATATTATCTCCGCCTTGGTAAGTACAATGGGAGCAAAATTCAAAAGCTTCTCTCCCCTGTTCAACAAGTTTTATCTGTAATTGCCTTAATTTATCCGAATGCCAAATATCCCTAAGGCTTTCTTCATTGACATTCCCATATACGACTGCAAATTTCCAATCAACGCAGCATCCGCTTACTGCGCCGTTGCTGTGTATTGTCATCTGATACAACGGCATTGAACATAAATTTCCACTTCCGACAACTCTTTCATAATCCCATTTATCTGACGATTTTGCATTATTGTCTACTTTAAATTCGCTCCAGATTTCTTTGACATTTTCTATAATACAACTGTCAGAGCAATTTTTAAACATATCAAAATAAGCTTTCTTTCTATCAGCTGTATTAAGCATAGTGTTTACAGCCTTGATCTGTATTATCATATTTTTATTTTTAGCAGTTTTTTTATTATAGAGATCTCTTATATTTTCAACAATGGTATTTATGTCAACATCTGCTCCGCATAAATTTTTATAATCGTTATTATCTATTCCCTCAATAGATACTTTCAATACGTCAAGACCGCTATCGACAAGCTTATCATTAAGTTCCGGAGATAATAGCGATCCGTTGGTAACTGTTCTGATTTTACCTACAACATTATTATCCTTTAAATATTTTATCATTTCTATAAAGTTTTTGTTAAGCAGCGGTTCTCCGAAAGCATATAAATCAGCAACATGAATTTTTTGTTTAAATTCTTTCATATCGCCAACGATTTTTTTAAACAGCTCAAACGACATCATTTTATGTCGTTCTTCATTCATAAAATCCGAATTATTGCATGGACAAAATGAACACTTAAAATTACAAGCGCCGCAAGGATCAATATTAACAATAAAAGGCGCCTCTAATGGAACGACAGTTTCAAGGCGCGTTCTTGTGTTGGTATATTCCTTCACCTGCATATCTTTTATTAAGTCTTTATTTTCCGGCATGATTACCTCCATTTTTTATATCATAAAAATTTTTTTTCAAATCAACATTCTCCTTAAACGTTTCCTTTATGACCGAAAGAATTTGTTCTGATGTGTTACCGCTTCCATACAGAACAGATTTTTTATGTTCCATATTTAAAGCCGTTTTTATAGCTCCTTGTATTTCGCTGACTTTATTTCCACAGTTGATAATCGTTTCAGTCATCAATCTCCCCTTTTGTCTGTCACCTATATTAACCGTTGGCGTTCCTATTATAGGCGCCTCAATAATTCCGCTTGAAGAATTACCTAAAACAAATTCTGCATATCTTACTGCATTCAAATAGTTTTTCATTCCCAGTGATGAAACAAATTTTATATGATCATTTTTGACCGCATAGCTTTCAATTTTTTTATTGATTATTTCTCCGCCTGCATCCGAATTGGCTTTGGAAACAATAAAATATAAATCTTCAAAAGAATTCATTGCTTCAAAAAGACAATCCACTTGTTCTTCGGCAGTATTGCATTCAAGGGTTACAGGATGAAATGTTACCATTGCATACTTGCAGTTTTCAGGCAATTCCAATTCAGATAACAAATTATCTTTTTCGATCGCATCTATATTCAGAATATTTTCCGCTGCCAATGCTCCAAAATTAAAAACTCTCGAGGGAGATTCGCCCAATTGAATTATTCGGTTTTTATATACTTCCGTAGATGCAAAATGAAGATAGCTCATTTTTGTTATTGCATGACGAATGCAATCATCTACCGCGCCTTCGGACAATTCCCCTCCATGAATATGACATATCGGTATTCTTTCATTTAATGCCGCACAGGCTATTGCCAACATTTCGGTGCGATCACCTAAAATAAAAACCAAGTCCGCTCGATCATCTCTGAAGTATTCCGCAAAAGCTTCAAGAGTCTTTGCCATTGAAACTGAAATATCATAAGAACTGTTGCCATCTGAATGTATCGGAATTTTCTTGTTTATGGGATAGCCGTCACTTATTATCTCATTTATTGTATATCCGTATTTTTCAGACAGATGTGTTCCGGTAACAATTAATTTCAATTCTATGTCCGAATCGTTATTCAATCTTTTTATCAGCGGATTCAATATACCATATTCCGCACGGGTTGCAGTAACAACAGCAGCTTTTATCATACTTCCACCTCGGCAATTATAAGTTCGTCTTCTTCAAAATCTTTTACTGCTTTTGTTCCAATTACATCATACCACTTCATGGGACTCAAACCAATCCCGGGTCTTTTAACCGTAAGATTTTCTGCTGTAAATACTTCGCCCTTTTTTATATTTCTTTTAGCAACTATGCTTTTTCTTGCAGCTGATATATTCTTCAGTTCAGATTCCGTAGGTTTCTTTTGACCGTTACCTAAAGCCAATTCAATATTTCTGATAGAATCGACCATAGCTTTCAGTTCATCCGGCTCAAGACTTGCCATATGATCCGGACCTTTCATTCTTCTATCCAATGTAAAATGTTTTTCAATGACTTCTGCTCCTAATGCAGCTGCGGCAATGGGGACATCTATACCTTTTGTATGATCTGAATAACCTACTGGAATCTTAAATAATCTTTCCATATGTTTCATCGCAAGAAGATTTACATCATTTAGCATTGTAGGATATTCCGTATTGCAGTGCAGTAATGTTATATCAGTTGCGCCATTTTTTTTCAATATTTCAATTGTATCTTCTATTTCTGCAATTTCGCTCATTCCTGTAGACAAAACCACCTTTTTTTTAGTTTTTCCGATTCTTTCAAGAAATGGCAAATTTGTTATTTCTCCTGATGGAATCTTCCAAAAATCCATGCCCAGACTGTCAAGAAAATCTATACTGACCAAGTCAAAAGGAGTAGAAATAAAACCTATTTCCTTTTCGTCGCAATATTGTTTAAGCTCTCTGAAATCTTCCTGAGTCAGCGCAAGCCTTTCTAACATTTGCAGCTGTGTTTCATTTTTATTTGTCGTATTGTTTTGATATTCAGCTTTCTGCGCATATTTAGATACGAGATTTTCAGGAACAAAGGTTTGAAATTTAATATAATCGACTCCCGCTTCTTTAGCCTTTATAACCATTTTTTTTGCAGTATTAATATCTCCATTATGATTAACGCCTGCTTCTGCTATAATTATTCTATGCATATTAATTTATTTTCCTTCCCGGAACCCCAACAATAGCATCTCCGTTTTCAACATTTCTGATTATTGAGGAACCTGCGCCTATTGTCGCAAAGCTGCCTATCTTTATTCCCTGGATAACCGTTGATCCTGCACCGATAAAAGAATGATCTCCTACATAAACATTTCCGCATAATATAGCTCCGACAGCAACATGACTAAAATCGCCTATTATACATTCATGTTCAACTATAGCGCCGGTATTGATAATTGACATTTTTCCTACAAAAGCATAAGCGTTAACGACAGCTTTTTTTCCTATGAAAACTCCCTGTCCTATTTTTGCATTTCTCGAAATAACAGCCGACGGATCAATTATAGTTGGAACATCAAAACCAATATCAATCAATTGGCTGTATATATTATCTCTTAATCTGCTGTTTCCCATAAATCCTATGCCAATAGCAGCATTTTTAATGCCGTTTTTAAATAGATTATTCAAAACCTCATCTGTTCCAAGATAAGGCAATCGGCTTTCATTATTCTCTTTTATATCAACATATCCGACAATATTATATCTATTCATGGATATTATTGTGTCCTCAACGCTTTTTCCGTTTCCACCATAACCTATAAGGATAATATCATCCATTTATTACTCTCCTGTGTTTTTACAAGAATACTTATTCAATATTTCTATTAGATTTTCAGCTGTATATTTTATATCGGCTTCAGTTAAATTAGTGCTGCATGGAATATTAATAATACGCTCACTATAGTATAATGCCGTTTCGATTTTATATGCTCCGGATTCCATATATGGTTTTTGCAGATGAATAAGACCCCATACAGGTCGTGTTTGTATTCCTCTTTTATTTAATTCTCCAATTAATTCTTTTGTTGATATATTTATATGTTTTTTATCTATGTCCAAGGAATAAAACCACTGATTAGAATAAGTATTTTCTCTGAATTCCAATAGCTTTGCATATTCAAAATCTTTTAACAGCTCTTTGTATAAATTCCAATTTTTATGTTTACGTTCTATAAACTTCGGCAAATATTCTAATTGTGCAACACCTATAGCTGCCTGAAGATTGGTCATTCTATAATTAAATCCTATTTCATTATGTATATAAAACAGTACATCGTCTTTACATTGAGTGGATTTATAACGAATGTGCCGTACCGAATCGGCGTCCAAAGCAGTAACCGCTCCACCTCCGCCTGTAGTAATAATCTTATTTCCGTTAAATGAAAAAGTGCCGAAATCTCCGATAGTTCCTGCAAATTTTCCTTTATACTTTCCTTCTGTATAACGGCTTCCCAAAGCTTCTGTTGCGTCCTCTATGACCTTGAGATTATATTTTTCCGCAATTTCCATTATAGCTTCCATATCGGCTAAATTGCCAAATACATGAACTACTACAATCGCCTTTACATGACTGCCATTTTTTTTCAGATGAAGTTCGTTGTTTTCAAATATGCATTCTTGTTCACAAAATTGCCTTAGTTTAATAGGATCTATGCAAAGGCTATCATCACAATCCATAAAATAAGGATCTGCAAATTGATATTTAACCGGATTTACTGCTGCAATAAATGTAAGTGTCGGAACAATTACCGTATCGCCCGGCAAAACATTGCACTCCATTAATGATAAATGAATTGCACTTGTTCCGCTTTGACATGCGCATACATCCGAGACGTTTATATATTCTGCCAATTTATCTTCCAGTTCGGTAATATAAGCGCCGCCTGTTGAAACCCAGCCCTGTTTAACAGCTGAATTAACATATTTAAGTTCATTTCCTTCAAAATTAGGCACAGACAACGGTATGTAATGATCCATTTTTTCACCCAAAGCCTTTCTTTTAATACGATACTATTTTTTACATTTTACTGTCCAATGATTTTCCTGTTTCTATATGTTCAAAATTAGAGATATATTTTGACAATAAATCTACAACGTCTTTTTTTGTTAAATTATTTTTTTCAAATATTAAATAAAGTTCATTATATAACGAGTTGATTTTTTCCTTATCGGGAATTTCTTTGTTTATTATAACTCCCAGTGAATTAAATCGTCCCATATCCAATTGCTCGCTATCGATATAAAATTCCTCATAAAGTTTCTCTCCCGAAGTATCGGATTCAGAATAAATTACAGGATATTTTTTACAGTTATTCTTTAGATTTACCGATTGATCAATTGCCTCCTGCTCAGTACTGCATCTCAAAACCTCATAACCGCTTTCATTAAGAAGATTAGTTGCTATACGATCAAAAGACATCATCTGTGCTTCCTTAAGCTTCGGGAAAAAGATTTCCCTATTATTACCAAGTATTGCAGAAAGCATACAAATCTGACCGCTTTCCTCTGGAGATACAAAATATCTTTTCACATCAAACGGCGCTGATATTGGCTGACGCTTTTGCATTCGTTCCAAAAATCCTGCCGGAAGCGAACCGTTTGAAAATGCAACATTAGCAAAACGTGCCGTTTTTACAGGGTATACATCTGAGTAGGAAAATATAACATCCTCCATAATCCTCTTGCTTGCACCCATTATATTTACAGGATTTGCTGCTTTATCTGTAGATACGCAAAAATATTCTTCCGGTTTATACTCTGATAACAAATCCAATAATTTTTTTGCATTTAAAATATTATTTCTGATAAGAGCTTCAACTGAAAAAATATCCTTTTCTGAACGAACGTGTTTATGTGCCGAAAAGTTTGCAACTATATCAAACCCCTTTCTGCTGCGAAACATTTTTTCAAATACTTCTGAAGCAAAATTTATAGGATACGGAATATAATCATCCGGAATAAATAAGCCTTTGGTAGAACGTAAATCTCTTGTAAGTTCAGCCAAGCCGTTTTCATTTATATCCACCACTACCAACGATTTGGGTTTAAAAGGAAGTATGGCTTTTATAAAAGAACTGCCGATTGACCCTGCGCCGCCAACAACCAAAATCGTTTTTCCGTTTATCTTTTCATTTAATTTTTCCGTATTTTCATTAATATCAGAAAGAAACATAGATTCCGGTCTTTGAGTAACATACTTACTTATAAAACTGTTTAAATCTAACATTATTTTAATTACTCCTCTTAATTTCTATTATGATCGCCTGTAAATATCTATGGATTCATCACTATGAAATTCAGGCGGTCTGTCTTTTTGGTTCTCTGTAGCCTGAAAATTAAATTTGCCATTCTTGTTTACATCATTATTAATTATCGGGCTTTAAACCAAGATTTTTTTTCATTTCATCCAGCTTGCCAAGCTGTCCCATATCCATCCATGATTTTTCTGAAATCGGAAAAACTCCCACTTTTCCATTTGAATCCATAATTCTTTTCGCCAAATCAGGAAGATGTATAAATTCATCTTGTTCTATATAATCCATAACTTCCGGTTCGATCATATACAAACCTGTATTGATCATAAAAGAAAAATCCGGTTTTTCTTTTAAACTTATTACAGTCCCATTACTATCTGTTTCAACAACGCCATAAGGTATTACAATATTTCTTACAGAACACACAAATGTAATAAGATTATTTTGTTTTTTGTGCGTCTTATAAATGCACTCAAAATCTGCGTCTATCAAAACGTCACAGTTGGTAAGAAAAAATGTGGATTTTAATCTATCCCGCAGCAGTTTTAAACCGCCGGCTGTTCCCTGAAATTTATTTTCCTGAAAAAAATCAATATTATAATCCTTATCTATATCCTTCATATATGCTTTTATAATATTTGATTTATAGTTTAAAATCATTACTATATCATTACATCCATATCTCTCAAAAGAATGGATTATTCGTTCGGTAATAGTTTTATCTCCGATAGGAATAAGCGGTTTTGGCAATATTTCAGTATAAGGATATAATCTTGTTCCCTTTCCTCCTGCCATAATTACCAAAGGAATATCACAAAGTGAATCGTTAACTTTTTCGCAGGAGTTTATTTGATTGTAATCAACAACGTCTATCAAATGCATTTGTTCATCAACAATAGGATAGACAACACGAAGAAAATTTTTTCGTTCTTCATCTATCTCATCCTGAGAAAAATAGAGCTTTGGGGTTTTATTCATGGCTTCTGATATGTTTGCGGACAAAATTCCGCCCTTTAAAAAAAATCTTCTCATATCTCCATTTGAAAATAAACCTATAACCCTATTATCATCATCAACAATAACAACCGCCTTAATAAATTCATTTTCCATTTTTTCAATAGCAGATTTTACAGTATTATCTAATGATATTTTATATTTTTTTAACATAGCATTTTTCCCTATTTTATTGAATCATTAAAGATTTTATTTCTTCTTCCGAAAGAAACGGGCTCATGTCGTGCAAAGCAGGAGTTAACATATTTCCGTTTTCATCTGTACGGGACATAACCTTAGGAATAACAGGATTATTCAGCATCTGCTCGACTTCCAACAATACCCTTTCCTTAAAATCAAAAATTTCTTTTATTTTATTTTCAAGCTCTGCATTTGAAGAGCATTTTATATATTTAAAACCAAAAGTTTCGGCAACACTTTTAAAATCCGGAAAACTAACACCTGTTTCCTTATTGCATCCAATATAAACGCCGTTAAAAAAGTTTTCACTTGTCTGTCTGATAGCCGCATATCCATCATTTGAAAAAACAACGACATTTATCGGAAGATTATAATGCCGTATTGTCTGAAGCTCTTGAAGATTCATCATTATGCTTCCATCGCCTGTAACGCATACAACATTTTTACCTGACGCAACAGCGCCTCCTATAGCTGCCGGCAAATCATATCCCATTGAACCGCAGGTATAATTTGTCAATACTCTTTGTTCCTTTTCATTTATTCCGATTTGCAGTTTTGCAGTATTTGCCGTATTGTTTCCAAGAGCTACTATACTGTCCTTAGGTTCATTTTCCTCAAATTTTTTCCAGAAGTAATAAGAATTTACCCTTCCATCCATTTCCAGTTCACTTAAGGCTTCAAAAGCGTTAAATCTGACTTTTAAATTGCTGCAATATTCCCTCCAGGATTCAGAAATTTCAGTATCTATTTTATGTCCCTCTAATATGCTGAAAAAATTTTTCAAGTCCGAATGAATAAATAATTCTATATTTAATCCGGGCTTTTTGGCCTCATTTTCATCAGCATCTACCATTATTATTTTAGCCTTGGGCGCAAACTCGTCTTGATTGAATCCTGTCTGCCTAAATCCCAGGCTATTGCCTAAAACCAAAATAACATCTGAATTCTGAAGGATAAAGTTTCCGGTGCGAGGTCCCACATTACCTGAAGCGCCGTAATACAGCGGATGATTCATATACATCACATCTGCAACCCATGCTCCTCCTATTACGGGAATCTGCTGATTCTGAACAAAATTCAAAAATTCGTTCATTACATTTCCGCTCCGTATTCCGGAACCCGCCAAAATACATGGTCTGACAGCATTTTTCATTATTTTATTCAAAGCGCTGACATCAATACTTTTATAATAGTTTTTATCTTCTTCAATCGGATATAAATCAGCTTCCTCTACAACAGCGCTTTGAATATCCTGAGGCACGTCGAGCCATACCGGTCCGCGTCGTCCGTCCATAGCAATTTTAAGAGCTTTATAAATCTCTTTTTTTATTGAAAGAGGATCTGTTATCATAACCGCATATTTAGTCATATTTTTTACAGTTGGAACAATGTCAAATTCCTGAATTCCACGGTATCTCAAAGGAAGCCCCGATTTTTTTACAGAGATCTGATACCTTACCTGTCCGGAAAGAATTATCATCGGCAAGCTGTCCTGCCAAGCTCCCATTACTCCGGTCAAAGTGTTTGTTGCACCCGGTCCCGATGTGACACAAACAGCCGCGATTTTTCCGCTTAGTCTTGCATATGCTTCCGCTGCCATGCTGCATGCCTGCTCGTTATGATTAAATATTTTTTTTATTTTTTTATTTAAAGCCAAAGCATTGTCCAAATGCATTGCGCCTCCGCCTACAACAGCAAAGCAATCGGTAATATTATTTTCCACCAAAATATCCATAATAATATCTGCAACTCTACGCTTCATGTTATTTCCCTCTCAGAATTTCACTTTCTATCTGCATTTTTATACCATCATCAAGACTAATAAAACTGTAATTTCCCATTTCATTTATAAGCCTGCTGTTTGAACCGGTATACTCATGATTAAAGCCGTCTTCAAGTATTACTACAGGCTGTTCGGAATTCATTATTTTTTTAACTTTATTTGCTATTTCCGAAAGATAAAAATGACAATCGGCAGTTGCATTATACATAAAATGCCGAAGTGTATTTTGCCCCATCCATATCATTATTTTTGCAAGATCATAAACATGAATATAATTAAACCTGCAATCGCGTCTTATAGTTATAGGTTTATTACTCATACAGCATTGTATACAGTGAGTAATAAATTTTGAACTATGATCCCCGGGTCCATAACAGCCAAAAACACATAAGTTATGTATATTTTTGCTTTTGCAGGATACATGATTAATTATATATTTTGCAAATCCGTAGGAATCCTTTGGTATGGAACGAAAACATTCTGTTTCGCTGATATTTGAAATATCCATAGTTTTATCATATTCAGCCCCTGAACCCAGATATATCATTTTGCCATACATATCCCTGCATTCGTATAGATTCATAAATATTCTTAATGAATCCTCAAACATGTTTTCTTGAATATCAGCTGCATTTTTTACAGGATTGGGATTTGCACAATGAAATAATATATCGATATTGTTATTTCTTATATATGATCTGACAGAATCGCTGTCCTTTAAATCAAGCTCATTTCTCAAGGGCGATAACAATTCATATTCTTCTTCTAAAATACTCTTAATATTTCTTCCTATAAAACCGCTTACCCCTGTAAGTAATGCTCTTTTCATTTATAACTCCAAATCATTATATTTTTACATTAAAATATTGCTGCGCCTTACATTGCTCTTTTTTTCGAGTTGATATTTCGCAGAATTTTCCGTTTTTTCCTTGCGTAACTACTGAATTATCAGGAATTTCCCGTTGATAAATCATTGTATTTACTCCTATTGAAACATAGTTTCCAATAGGTTGATTTCCTATAATTTGAGCGTTAGCGGCAAGAAAAAGCCCCCTGCCTAAAACAGGTGCAGGATCGCCGTTGTCATATGATGAAGTGTTTACCGTTACACCCTGTGACACAAATAAATAATCACCGTAAACAGCATTCCCCAAAACAGTTCCCAAAGGATGAGATAATACAAAATGATCTGTCATATTATTTTTATATGAAATAAAAATAGAATGCAAAGTTTTATTTAAATATAATAATTTATCACAAAGTACAGCATTCTGAGAATATCTCCACAATGAATTACTTAGAAAATACAAAAAAGAGGCATATTGATCTCCATGAAGATGAGAAAACATAGTATTCCCGTTTTTATCATTATAACCTTTAACGGCAATTACCCTAAAGCATTCTTCCGTACGTTCAAGCGCCGTATCAAAAGCTGCCTTTACATCATTTCCGCAAAAGTCATATTTATCAGGAAAAAAATGATTTAACTGCGTTCTTACAAATTCCAGTAATTCATCTGCGCTAAGTGATATTATCATTTTGCCGCTCCTTAAAGACTACTTTACAGCTTCGGTTATAACCTCTGCCATATAATCGATCATTTGGTCTGTCATTCCCGGATATACTCCTACCCAGAAAGAATTATTCATTATAAAATCAGTATTTTCCAAAGAACCCGAAACGCGGTATTCGTCCGTATTTCTAATATTATCAAAGCAAGGCTGTTTTACGATATTTCCGCTAAACAACAGTCTTGTCTGAACGTTTTTGTTTTCAATATATCTTGTGATTTTATTTCGATCAAGACCGTTATCGGGTCTGACTGAAATCAAAAATCCAAACCATGAGGGACGGCTGTTTTCAGCAGGCTCCGGCAAAATCAGTTTGTCAGAACAAGATTTTAAGCAATTATGTAATCTTTCCCAATTGTGACGTCTTTTTTCTATAAACGACGGAAACTTTTTCAGCTGTTCACAGCCTATGGCAGCCTGCATGTCCGTTACTTTAAGATTATATCCCAAATGGCTGTATACATATTTATGGTCATACCCGTCGGGCAATTCTCCGTAATGTCCGTCAAATCTATGACCGCAAATGTTATCATGACCGGAGGGACATACACAGTCGCGACCCCAGTCACGAAAACTTTTTATTATTTTATCCAACAACGGATTATCGGTATATACGCATCCGCCCTCTCCCATCGTTATATGATGAGGGGGATAAAAGCTTGATGTTCCGATATCTCCCCATGTACCCGTATATTTTGTAACACCATTGATAGTATACTCGCTTCCCAATGCATCGCAGTTATCTTCAATAAGCCAAAGCTCATGTTTATTACAAAAATCTTTAACTGCCTCGATATCAAAAGGATTACCTAGCGTATGAGCTATCATTACAGCTTTGGTTTTATCGCTTAATGCATCGTCAAGCTTTTTTACATCTATATTATACTGCGGAACAGTAACATCAACAAAAACAGGTACGGCGCCGTATTGAAGGATCGGCGTTATAGTTGTAGGAAATCCGCAAGAAACGGTTATTACTTCATCGCCTCTTTTGATCTGACGGTTTCCAAGCTTCGGAGATGTCAGAGCCATAAATGCAATCAGGTTTGCGGAGGATCCGCTGTTTACCAAATTTGCATATTTTACTCCTATCCAATCGGCAAAATCCTGTTCAAACTGTTTTGAAAATCTTCCTGTTGTAAGCCAGAAATCAAGCGCCGAATCTGTAAGAGCGCACATTTCCTTTTCATCAAATACTCTTGACGCATAGGAAATACGATCTCCCGGTTCAAATTGTTTTATTTCCGACTTGAAATCTTTATAATAATCAGAAACCATTTCTTTTATCTGTTCACGTGCTTCCTGTTCGCTTTTCCATTTCGGCATATATTATTCCTCCATATATTCTTTGATTTCTCTGTCCATTTCTTCGGGAATATCTGCTGAATCTGAAAGCTTTTTGCTAAAACGGCATATCATTTTAACGCTTTGCTCAATATTCCATACAGGTTTCCAGTCAAAAACTTTTTTAAGCTTGCTACAGTCCAGCTTCAAAAAATTCGCTTCATGAGGAGCGTTCTTTTCGGTAACTATTTCAAATCCTATGTTTTCTCCCCAATGGCTGCAAAACAGCTTTACAAGCTCCTCGACCGTAATACAGTCATTTTCATCGGGTCCGATATTATAAGAATCTGCATACTTTATATTTTCATATTGCTTCTGAGCTATCATAAGATAAACCGCCAAAGGTTCTATTACATGCTGAAACGGTCTTATAGCAAAAGGGTTTCTAACGATTATTTTTTTATTGTTCAGCGCAGAACGAACGCAATCGGGAATTATTCTGTCCTCCGCAAAATCGCCGCCGCCAATAACATTGCCTGCACGAGCAGTCGACAAGGCGATACCTCCGGGTTTAAAAAAGCATCTGTTATAACTGTGCGTTACAAGTTCCGAACAGCTTTTACTGTTTGAATAAGGATCATAACCATCAAGAAAATCGCTTTCACAATACCCTTCTGACTGCTCGTTGTTTCTATAAACCTTATCGGTAGTAATATTAACAACACTTCTAACGGTATTACATTTTAAAGCGCATTCAAGTATATTAACCGTTCCCATTACGTTGGTTTCATATGTATAAGCGGGGCTTGCATAACTTTTTCTGACAATAGGCTGTGCTGCCAGATGAAAAACAATTTCCGGCTTTGCCTTTTCCAAAGAATCTCTAAGGCTTTCCCTGTTTCTTATATCCCCGATCATACTGTTAATATTATTTTTGATATCAGCAATATCAAAAAGATTCAAAGGATTTTCCGGTTCTAAAGCATACCCTGTCACATTTGCTCCCGCATTAATAAGCATTCGGCAAAGCCATGAGCCTTTAAAGCCGGTATGTCCCGTTACAAATACATTTTTTCCATTATAAAAATCAAAATTTTTCATCAGTCTACCAAACCTTCCAAGGCGCTTTATTTCGTGCCAAGTAACTTTCAAGAATAGATTTTTCACGCTGTGTATCCATACATTGCCAAAATCCATTGTGTATATAAGACATTAACTGATTATTTTCCACCAACATCTGAAACGGTCTTTGTTCAAAAACGGTATGGTCGTCTTCAAGATAATCAAATATATCCGGCTTAAGCACCATATAACCGGCATTAATCATAGCGCCGTCTGCCAAACTTTTTTCACGGAACGAACGGACCGAATAATCCTCTCCGATATCAAGCACTCCTTTTTGCTGTTTCTGTACCACGGAGGTAATAGTAGCGATTTTTCCATGCGAGCTATGAAACTTTACCAATTCGGAAATATTAACGTCGCAAAGTCCATCGCCATATGTCATCATAAAATCCTCGTCTCCGACATATTTTTGTATTCGCTTGATCCTCCCGCCTGTCATAGTATCCAATCCGGTATCTATAACCGTAACCTTCCAGGGCTCGCAGTTGTTATCATGAACAATCATTTCATTTTTCCCGTTTGTATAATCATAAGTAATATCGCTGCTGATTATAAAATAATCGGCAAACCATTTTTTTATAATATGCTGTTTATATCCTGCACAAACAATAAATTCATTAAAACCATAATAAGAATAACACTTCATTATATGCCAGAGTATAGGCATACCGCCTAATTCTATCATTGGCTTGGGCTTATATTGAGATTCTTCGGATATTCTTGTACCGTAACCGCCCGCTAATAATACGACTTTCATTTTTTTGCCTTTCAATTTATTTATACTAATTAATTTAATGGTCAAAACAAAGAGTATATCTAAAAATAATACTTACAATTATTATATCGACACTTTTTTTAATAAATCAAGGTTATATAAAAAATTAATGCAAAGCAAATCTTTTCCAATTCATCAAGAGAGTGCGAGTTCAGCTTATTGGTTTTTACATAAAGTTCCAAAATACAGGTACGAATATAGCGATTTACCTTTTCTCGGCTGATTTCCTGACGATTACAAAATGTTCGCATAAAACAAGCGGATCATTACCAAAAATTCAAATGCGCCAAATTAACATACGCTAACAGATCCGTTTATTTTAAGGTAGCTTTGTTTGGAAAAGAGGATTCAAGTTTTTGAAGATATTCACGCGTCAGGTAACGATATATGGTAAGTTATTCCATGTTTCTTTATCAAATCGTATGTAGTATTTAAAATTTCAAACGCATATCATCACGTTTTTGCGGCGTGTTTTTAGGCGGCGTATTCAAAATCCTTTATACTTATTATTCATTGCGACTGTTTTTCAAAAACGGTCGCAATTGTGAATTTTAAAAAGAATAATATTCGAGTGATCTTTGCTATATCAAGCCTTTCGAGCTTTTAAAATTTTGTGCAAAACGACCAAAAAAAAAAAACGCCTTATTAAAAGGCTTTAATATATATATTATATCCCGATATATTATATAGATCGCCATTTTTCCCGACATCAAGGCGGCAGCCGAAAAATACGGCAAATATACAGTACATAACAAAAGGAGTATAATCTATGGATATCAGAGTTAATAATTCGATGCGGTCTTTTTCAACCAAAAATGATACCGCAAAACGTCCTGACGGTTATAAGAATGACCTTGAAGCGTTTCTTGCAGGACACCGTAAAAACAGTTACGGCGATTCTGTTTCACATAAGCTGCTTGACGAAATTTTTGCAGACGAAAAAATCACATCTATCCTAAACGGTAAGTCTGATACGGTCAAAAGTTCAGGTCAGGACAGCATAGAAATATCCCCTGAATATAAATTATGGTTAGAGGAAAATAGTAAACAGTCTCAGGAAACAGCCGAAAATATACCGGAAACCTCCGAACGTGAGGGCGGTAAGGTTGCCGTAAATGTGGGAAAGCGTATGCGCCAGATAGCCGCCGCTGCCGACCGCAGCCAGTTGCAGCAGGTCATGGAAATGCTGAAAGTCGATATGGCAGACTGCAAAGCGGGTCTTGAAAAGGGCTGGTGCGACGAAGCTGAAATAGCCAAAGTAGAATCGCTTATCGCAAGAGTAAAAGAAAAGATGAGCCAAGTCCCGAAAGAATCCGATAATGAAAATACGGGCGGTATGGACGCTTTCGCTATGGCTTCGCTCATGTAAAAAATTCATCGAGGAGCATACAATTATGAAAATTAAAACAAATAACTATGTAAATTCATTTAATAATTCTGCCGATAAATCCTTGCCGCAAGCGTCAAATAAGGAGAACAATAAATCAGAAACAAAGCCCGCAAGCAATAGAACTGATACTATAACTATATCGGTTGCAGGAAAGGAATTTACGGCACGGAAAAAGGAATCGGATTCGGAAATGTTTGCAGCAGAGATTGATGATCTTGATTCATTCAGAAGTGCGCTGAAGTCAATGAGCAATCTTGAGGTAAATTGGAACGCTGTGGTTGACCCGTATGGAACATTTGCAGGTGCGGCACGGGTGGAGGCAATTTATAATCTGTATCAAGACCCAAATGCTCCCAAAAATATAGAGGATAGGGATAAACTTGCCGACCAATATGTGCAGAACAGAATAAACAGCCTTATCGAAAAGAAAAAAGCTTATATTGCCTCCCAGCCTGAGAATTACATGGCAAGTGAAGCGGAAGAATATAAAATCGCTTATGACGCATATCATTCGGAAAACGGCAGCAGCCTTATCGCGAATATGGCCGGCGATACAAAAAAAGCCTATAACATATATAAAAGCATTTTAGACGGAGATAAAGCCTCGCTTGATGATCAGGAATTTCTTATGCTGTACAACAATACTATGTATCGCGGTGCAAAAGGAGAATACTACCAAAAACCGGAAGAAATGCATAACAAATAAGAACTTGTACCGATAGGCTATTGCATATGTATTTTCGGCAAATTTTCATGATAAACTGCGTTGATTTTCCTTGCCATACGTGGTCTCCCCGCTGGGGAGGTGTCACGAAGCAACAGAGGGGCTGACCGACAGACCAGTCAAAAAGTCGCCTTGTTTTCAGAAAAATTATGCTCAAAAATCCACACACAAATCCTATCGGTATAAATTCTTAAATTTTGACAAGTTAACGCCGCACTTTCGTGCGGCGTTTTTACGACAGTCCAAAGCTTATGGAAAGAGCGTTGTTGACCCTGTTCATATCCCCTATTTCAAGTTCTCCCATGCGCTCCTTAAGCCTTTTTTTGTCGATAGTCCTTATCTGCTCGAGCAGAACGACACTATCCTTCGCAAGGCCGCAGTCGGAAGCGTTAAGTTCAATATGTGTCGGGAGCTTTGCTTTTTCACGCTGACTTGTTATCGCAGCCGCTATGACTGTCGGGCTGTGCCTGTTTCCAACATCGTTCTGGACTATAAGTACCGGTCTGATCCCGCCCTGTTCCGAACCGACAACGGGGCTTAGATCAGCATAATAGATTTCGCCTCTTTTTACTGACATGATATGCACTCCTAAGTCTGTTTTAGAAGCTGTTCTCACAGGAAAAGAGTACGGATTTTCGGACATGATTTTTCCGAGAACAACTTCTTTATACTTAAACGACAAAAATAA
Source organism: Clostridium sp. (assembly GCA_023664445.1). Taxonomy (GTDB): domain Bacteria; phylum Bacillota; class Clostridia; order Oscillospirales; family Ruminococcaceae; genus Porcipelethomonas. The sequence continues at coordinate 51,252 of JAMPFN010000005.1, forward strand.
TTTGACGTTTACTATATATGTAATTATGATTGACATTTTTATTTAATTTAATACATTCAAATTATAACAGAAAAGATTTTTTCTGCATTATGCCGTTTACAATATATTATATTCACAGGCAGTATTATTGTGAAATCGGAGGGCAGCAACGCTAAGAGCCTGTGATTTCTTGATTATTTTTGTATAATATCACCCACGAAAATCGATTTTTGAGAGGTTTGTGCGCTATCCGACAGCCTCTTGACACGTTTTTACGATTATGATATCATTATTTTGTAAGCATATAAATAAAAAGCCCGTTCTCACATATATGAGAACAGGCATTTTACAGTAACGGCATAAATGACAATCGTTTTCAATTATCCTTCGATCTGTTTTCCAAGAAACATTGCCGCCGCGCTTATCAGGCTTTTCTGAAGCTCTGTCGCATGCGATGCCTTTTCGCCTTCTAAAAACGCGACTGCTCCGGTGACATCTCCCGAGCTTAATATAGGCAAGCAGGCTATAGCCGCCTTTTCGACGCCTTCTGCCGGATAAAAACCGTTTACCTTGTCCGTTTCCGAAACAAAATAACTCTTGCGGCGTTCCATAAGCTCTTCAAGAAGCGGAGAAACTCTGCGCTCGTTAAATTCCTTTTTAGAAACGCCGGAAACGGCTACGACATGATCCCTGTCAAAAATAACAACGGGACATGCGGCAAGCTTGCACATAATGTCCGCTACCTGCGCGGCATTCTCGCCCATTTCGCTTATCGCGGAATATTTCTTAAAAATAACCTCGCCGTCGTTGCTGGTATAGATCTCCAAGGGATCTCCTTCGCGTATACGCATAGTACGCCTTATTTCCTTTGGGATAACTACCCTTCCAAGATCGTCAATACGTCTTACAATACCTGTAGCTTTCATATTTATATATTTCCTCCATATATCTGTATTGCTCCTGCTGTAGCTTAGCATAATCTATTATTTGTTAAATATGAGGAAATATTCAAATATTGCCGAATAACAATTTTTAGGCAATTTGAGAACATGTTCACACAGGCTCTAAGAAAAGGAGATCAAAAATGAACGAAACGTCAAAAAACGGTCTGCTGTCCGAAAAAATAAAAATACTTAGCGGAAGCTCCTTAAAGCTCATAGCCGTCATAACTATGCTTATAGATCATATCGGCGCATTCATGCTTGTCGATTATGAACCTGCATTAAAAATATATTTTTACATAGGCGGGAATCCGGTATCCATATATTGGATCATGAGATATATCGGGCGAATATCGTTTCCAATATTTACATTCCTGCTTACAGAAGGATTCGCATATACAAAAAGCCGTAAAAAATACGGACTTAGTCTGATGCTTTTTGCGTTTCTTTCAGAGCTGCCGTATAATCTCATAAATGCCGATACTTGGCATTACAAAAATCAGAATATATTTTTCACTTTATTTTTAGGTTATCTGGGAATGTGCGCTATAGAATATTTTTCCGATAATATAAAAAAACAGACGGTATCTCTTGTAATATTGTTTTTAATATCGATATTTCTTAATGCGGACTACGGGACCGTCGGTTTCGGATTTATAATACTGACGTATGCTTTAAGAGATAAAAAACTGCTCCAAGCGATAGTCGGCAGCAGCCTTATGCCATATACATATATTACGGGAATAGCGTTTATTCCTATAAATTTATATAATGGGAAGCGCGGATTTATTAACGGCGTTATCAGTAAATATGCTTTTTATTATTTTTATCCGGTACATCTTCTCATATTGTGCATTTTAAAAAGGATCATATTCGAGTAGCCTTTAATATATATTTTAAAAGTAAAAACAAATCTTCTTTTCCAATGCATGGAAAATAGGATTTGTTTATTTGCGTATCCTGTAATACTTTTCTCGATATACTTTTGGTGTGATACCGGCGACTTCCTTGAAAACGACAATAAAAGCGCTTTGCGTTGAAAAGCCAAGTGATGTGGAAATTGCAAGATACGATAAATCAGAATAACGAAGCAGATTTTTTGCAGTATCTATTTTTGCTTCTTTGACATATTTTTTAAGTGGTATACCTACCTCCTGCCGGAACAATCTCGAAAGGTAGGCAGGGTTTAAATCTATTGCTGCTGCAAGCGCCTTTATTGAAAGATCATCGCCTAAATTTTCATAGATATGATCAATGCATTTACGGATATGCAGAGAAACAGCCGTTTCCTTGCGGATTTCCTGCATACGCTCTGTAAAATCCAGACACATATCTTTGTATAGCCGACAAATACCGTCTAATGTTTTACATTCATCTGCTTTAAGCGTATAAAGATCGGACAATGTATATGCTTCTGTCTGCCCCATACCGTTTTCCATACACGCTTCCGAAATGGCAGCCGCTGAGAGTACAAAGTGATATACCGCATTTTTAATATTATTTTTTGACAATATTCTTTCATCTGAAATAAGAGTAAGTTCTCCTTGATTTAACTGCGTATTGACTGCTTCAATATTACCGTTACATATAGATGTGAAATTTGAATACTGTGAAAGATGCTCTGTAAATCTGATACCTTTCATTTTTTTCATATAAAGAATAGCATTAAGCTCATTTCTGACTTTCACTATGACCACCTGCCTTTATATTAAATTATATCACTTTTCAAATATAAATACAAGTTTTCAGATATACATTTTGATTGTAATATGTTATATTAATAAAAATTCTTTTTTGTATGAGAATAGGAGTGAAGCGTAAATATATGAATTATATTGATTTTACTGACGGTTCAATCAAAAAATCGGTATTAAAATACTTTTTTCCATTACTGTTTTCAAACATATTACAGCAATTTTATTCGTTTGTTGATATGGTCATGATCGGCAAGGGTATAGATGATATCGCTGTTGCTGCTGTCGGAAATTTTATGTCCCTTTCTTTTTTGGTTACAGGTTTTATAACGGGGTTGACAAACGGCTTTTCTGTAAATATTTCTCATGAGTATGGCAGAAAGAATTTTTCCGATTTAAAAAAATATATAGCTTCTTCTATAAAAATGTGCGTGTATATTGCAATTGGTTTTTCAATAATCGGGGTGTTACTTTTAAAACCAATGCTGATATTGATGAAAACCGATATTATCCTTATAGACAGCTGCTTGGAATATGGTTATGTTATATTTTGCGGACTAATTGTTTCAACGTTTTATAATTTAAGTTCAGCTGTTCTCAGAGTGCTTGGCGACAGCAAAACTCCGTTGATTGCTGTAAGTGCGGCATCTGTAATAAATATCATACTCGACTTGTTTACAATTTACATATTGAAACTCGGTGTTTTAGGTCCGGCTGTCGCAACTGTTTTTGCACAATTTATTTCAACTGCTGTATGCTTTATAAGATTAAAAAAATACAAGCAATTACGTTTATGCCGAGCGGATTTTGCTGCAAACCGTACTATTGCTGCCGGACTTTTAAAAAACGGTTTTCCTATGGCGTTAATGAATTCAATTACATCTATCGGTACGATTTTTGTGCAAAGCTGTGTAAATCATTTCGGCGTTATTTATACAACAGCCTATTCGGCAGGCAATAAATATTTGAATTTGTTGATGCTGCCCGGAATAACTCTCGGTTTTACTGCCTCGGCTTTTACAGGACAAAACTATGGTGTGAAAAAATATGATCGAATTCGCACCGGAGTAAAAATATCTCTTATTATCGGTACAATTTCTGTTTTAATCATTTCACCTTTACTGTTACTATTTCCATCTCAATTTGCAAACCTTATAATTACGGAAACAGATGCGGTAAATTATACATCAATTTATTTAAGAATATTATCGGTATCGATCATACTGTTGAATTTTTTATTTATTTTTCGCAGCTCTGTACAAGGTTTAGGAAAGTCAATTATTCCGATGCTTTCCGGCATATTGGAAATGATGCTTCGTATGGCATTTATATTTTGGGGACTGCCGGCATTCGGATTTGCAGCGACAATTTATGCTGAAATTATTGCATGGACGGGAGCATTGATACTGAATTTTCTTGCGTATAAATATTATGTCAGAAAATTATGATAAAAAACATATGAGGTTTCGCCGCATAACAAAACGACTCCGCTTGAATTGCGAAGTCAGTTTATTACCTGATTCAAAAATTCATTTCAGATCCCCGTTAGCCGGATTATCAAGAACCTTTCCGTCAGCAGAAAAACGTGAACCATGGCAAGCGCAATTCCATTTGAGTGCGCATCCCATATGCGGACATCTTTTTGTCGTCGGAGTAAAAAGATTTTTTATAGCTTTTCCGCAGTTTATAAAAAGCTGCGGCTTTATAATATTCCTCGACGGACTGAAAATATCCGCATAGTCATTTCTCTTTCCCATTACCATATCGCTGAGTATCATTGCAGCCGCCATTGCGCTCGTCATTCCCCATTTATTAAATCCGCTTGCCACATAAAGATTCGGCGTATTTCGTGAATATTTTCCTATATACGGTATTCCGTCAAGGCTCATGCAGTCCTGTGCCGACCAGCGGTATAACTCGTGAGCATCAGGATAATGCAGCTTTGTAAAATTACGCAGTTTATTCCAGCTTCCGCCCTTTTCGCCCGTCCTGTGACCTCCGCCTCCGACAAACAGTAAGTCGTTGCAATTTCTGAACGACATTCCCTTGTGATCCTCATCAACGTACATACCGTTTACGTTCTCAGCATTTTCCAAAGCAACGACGTAGGAACGGTGTTGATGCAATTTAAGAAAATAACTTCCATGTTTATTGATAAAAGGAAAATGAGTTGTAACGATAACCTTATCAGCCTTTATTCTGCATTTATCCGTAATTGCCGTAGTACCGACCATTTCATGTACAAAAGAATTTTCATATATATTTAGCTTGCCTGAAATATATGAAATAAATTTAAGCGGATCAAACTGTGCCTGTTTCGGAAATTTTACCGCTCCGATTGTCTTTATCGGTATTGGCAGATCCTTGCAAAACTCCGCTTTATATCCGATCCTGCAAAGCGCGTTTATTTCATTTTCAAGCCGGTTCCGATCGTTTACGGAGTAAACATAATTGTCTTTTATCTCATAATCGCATTCGATATTTCGGCACATTTCCGTATATTGATCAAATGCCGATTTATTCGCATTCAGATATTTTTGAGCGGCTTCTGCACCGCTGCTTTTGAAAATTTTCTGATAGATAAGTCCATGCTGAAAAGTGATTTTTGCCGTGGTGTTCTGAGTTATACCGGAACATATTCTGTTCTTTTCCAACAGAATATATTTTACACCGTTTCGATCCATAAAATATGCTGTGAGTATTCCTGCGATTCCGCCGCCGATAATCAGGACGTCAGTTTTTATATCCTTGTCCGGTTTCGGAAATTCAGGCAATTTTGTATTAGCCTGCCATATTGATTCCATAGTTTCCTCCATTACAGAAACGCCGTCTGAACTTACTCCAAACGGCGTTATTTTTTTACTGATCCTGCAAGTCTGCCGCCGGAATATCGTTTTCCAGGTTATCTCTCGCAATATCGTTATCAATTGTTGAATATGCGGAAGAGATCGGAATCTCGTGTGAGTAGGATTTATTATGCCATACCTTTTGCGAGGAGCTTGACGTTCCTGCAATTATCGGATTCGCATGGATCTTTCCCGATTTAGCTTTTCCCCGGATCTCAGGTACAGGAGATACATCGTTTCTCGGCTGTGGATTAGTATAGTCAGACCTTTTCATTCCTTTTTTTGCCATGCTTATCACCTCATAGTTAGTGTGTGATAAATGCTGAATTATATTCATTGAAAAGATATGCTAAAAAATCTGCTTTCTGTCTATATCAATCACAACTTTCATCATCAAAAAATTCTTTTTGAAAATTTAATTGCGCCGTTATATCCTATTTGGGTTGTGCCGTTTCCCTTGCCCCTCACGCCCTCATATACGCCCCATTGATCTTCCTGATCGGGTGTCTTATAACTGTTTTTAATTTACTTATATCACATTTTCTTGGGTCACTCAAATATATTTCGTGATGGTATCTTGTATCAGTTATATCTAATTCATATCCATTTTCTTTTGCATGCTCGTGCATTAAATTAACTGTTGCCGGCTCGTTATCATAACTGCCAATATGCATACATTGAACGCAGATACCTTCTTCATATGTTAAAAATTCAACTCTTGAAAAATCCTGCTTTTTCTTTTTGGTTGCCTCTTTAGTTGCCCACTCAAGGTCTTCTTTTATAACAAAATCCGGCAATCTGATTATTGATATAAATTGCATTGCATCTTTATTGTTATAATCAATAACGCTGTTCATGTCATTTGACCACCAAAATCCCTCCAACGGCGGAACAACATACTCAAAAAATCCATCTATTTTATGATCGCCTTTATAACTCATTTTTATTGTATAAGCAATACCGTATAATAAACCTATTGTTTTTTTATAATCTCCATTTTCATCATTGGGATTCCCTGCCCCTCTTACTGCGATAAAATTCATTTTAGGGATTTCAACGATGCTTGGTTTATTTTTTGGCATATAAAATTCTTTATACTCTTTCTTAAAATCAAAAGCCATAGTTACATCTCCAATCTTTTTGTCAAGATAACACACGCAATTGTTCTTTGCTGTAATTATACTACAATAGCCATACATTGTCAACGACGATCTGAAAGCTGAACTTGGAAGGATTGTTATACAAATAATTTTTCTACAGATAAGATTATTAGAACCTGCAAATCATTATGTATTCTTCTTCATTCTCATCTATGATTTCAAATCCAACATTTCTATACATTTTCACAGCATAGTTTGCCTTTTGAACTGAAAGTGATGCCTGCTTAAAATTTTCGGATCTTAGTAAGTCAAGCATTGATTTCATTAACGCTGTTCCTATTCCTTGATTTCTATATTGGGGATATAATGAAATTGCCAAAGAGGGTGTTTCATTATCAACGTGACCATAGTCATTCATAATGCGAGCCCATACAGCGCCAATAATTTTGCCTTCACATTCTGCAGCCAGACAATAATCACCCTTTTGTTTTCCAAAATCAGTAATATATATTTGCAGTTCGGGTTGATTAATTATTGTTTTGGGCGGTGCGTCAACACCCTCCGGAATAAAAATTGCTTCATACAAAAAATTATCTAACAATATGTATTCCGTTTCTTTTATTTGTCGTATAGTATATTTCATGGTATTTCTCCTTATTTTCCGATTTGTTGAGGAAATATCCTCTGCTTTCAATTAACAGTATATCATAAAAATATATGACTTGAATAACGGAAAGGAACATTTCTAAATATTGTTCTTTACCTTATGTGCAGTAATGATCGTATAACTATGCGCATTTACAGTTAAGATACAATTATCCGCATTAACGTACCAATTTTTTCCGTTTCGTGTAATAACAGCATTATCGGAGCGTATTTTAGTTCTGCACCATCCGACTACATCATCTGTATCTAAAGACAGATTTCTTTTAATACGTTCTATACCTAATTTGGTTGTGTGCAATTTATCCTGATTTTTTAATAATTCATTCTCTGCTTTCATCTTACAATTATACCTTTCGCTTTAAAAGCCCCCGATTTATCAAACAATCAATTTGTCTTATATAAATAGTATACCATATTGAACGGAAGATTTCAATGCATAAATTGAAGTGATGATTCCAATTCGGCAAAAAAGTCAGGGAACAGCTTGAAAATAAAAGCGTTATTCCTATAGCAGAGGATACTTTTAGGAAAGATTTTTTTACTTATTTACAAAATTTAAGGATTATTTAATAATTTCTATGTTACAATATAAGCACAACAGAGAAAGGCGGTAGGAATATGTATTTTAACATACTGAAAAAAGACCTTAAACGTAAGAAAACAATGAACATAATACTGCTTATGTTTATCATACTTGCGGTGATGTTTGTGGCAAGCGGACTTAACAATGTCCTGACTGTCATGAACGGCACAGATTACTATCTTGATAAAGCGGGTACGGGAGATTTCGTATTTATCACTATGGGCGACGACGCTACAGGAAACGCCGAACCCGTACTTGACAAGACCGAGTGCGCAGAAAGCTATAAAATCGAGAGATGCATTTTCGGCTCGAATGGCAACGTAAAAAGAGATGACGGAACGGCTGTTGAGACAAAAAACATGCCTCTGTTCCAATCAATATCGGACGCAAAGATGAAATTCTTTGATGTCAATAACGAACAGATCACGGAAATAAAACAGGGCGAGGTCATGATCGCAGGAAAGTTCATGCAGAATAATGATCTTGAAACCGGAGATAACATCCGCATAAAGCTTGGCGAAGTTCAAATGGATCTTAAGATCGCCGGCAAGGCAAAAGACGCTTTTTTAGGCTCGGACTTCATGGGCAATACAAGATTTCTGCTTAATCAGGCGGACTATGATAAATTCCTGTCAGACGAAAATATAAAGGCACATTCTCAGGGAGAGCTCGCTTATATCGAAACCGACGACGTTTCGGCAATGACTTCTGCTATTGCAGATATACCGGGAGTAGCCTTTTCCGGTGCAAGAAGTACTCTTAAGCTATGCTATGTAATGGATATGATCGTTGCATTTATCGTGCTTATATTGAGCGTATGCCTTATTATCGTATCATTTGTCGTACTGCGTTTCTCAATCGGATTCACCATTGCCGAGGAATACAGAGAGATCGGCGTTATGAAGGCTATCGGTCTTAAAAACGCTAAGATACGCGGTCTTTACATAGTAAAATATCTGCTCATGTCAATAGTCGGCGGTATTATCGGACTTTTTGCAAGTATTCCTTTCGGCAATATGCTTCTCATGTCGGTAAGCGAAAACATGGTGCTTGGCAACAATGCCGGTATGCTTATCAATATTGTAAGTACAGTCTGCACTATGGCATTGATACTTCTTTTCGCCTATAGCTGTACGGGCAAGGTCAAAAAGCTGACTCCTATCGACGCTATCCGTTCGGGACAGAAAGGCGAGCGTTTCCGCAAAAAGAGCTTTTTCAGACTTGGTAAAACAAATGCAAAGCCTGCATTGTACATGGCGGTAAACGACATTTTAAGCGCACCCAGACGCTTTATGACGGTTATAATCTCATTCTTCATATGCACGCTTTTCGTGCTTATACTGGTAAATACTGTTGCCACCATGAAAAGCCCGAATTTAATTACAACATTCGGCACAAAAAGCGATCTTTACATAAATGATACTGACAGTGCTATGAATCTTTTGACTGCCGGAAATAAAGAGGGTGTTGAAAAAGAATTAAAACGCATTTCCGATGAAATTGCAGCAGAGGCTATGTCGTTCGAAGTAAGCGTTGATATTCTGTATAAATATAAAGTTACTTCAAATGAAAAAGATTATTCGGTTTCATGTGCACAGAGCGTCAATATTGCAGCAGATGAGTATGAATATACAGAGGGAACTGCACCAGAATACAAAAATGAAATTGCAGTTACACCATTGATTTCTGAAATGCTTGAAGCCAAAATCGGCGACACGGTAACAATAGATTTTGGTACTGAAAAAATAGATTGTATTATTACCGCATATTTCCAGACAATGAACAATGTAGGCGAACTTATAAGACTTAGCGATGAAGCTCCTGTTGATATGAGCTATGCAGCAACTTCCAGTCCGTTTCATGTGGATTTTACAGATGACCCATCAGATGAAATAATTGAAAACCGCAAGGAAACAATTAAAAATCTTTACGAGGGCTGCGATGTAATGAACGCCACTGAATATTGTATTGACAATGTTTCAGTAGTACCTACTATGGAAGCTGTACAGTATCTGCTTCTGGCAATAACTGTAATTGTGGTAATTCTTGTTACCGTACTTGTTGAGCGTTCGTTTATTTCAGACGAACACAGTCAGATCGCGATCCTTAAAGCGATCGGTTTCAGAAGCGGCACAATAATCGAATGGCATACGCTGCGTTTCGGCATAGCCGCGCTTGCGGCGGCGGTTTTGGCGGCAATTGCCTCTATCCCTATGACCAATCTCTGCATATCGCCTATTTTCGGCATGATGGGCGCAAACGATATTGATTTCAATATTGACCCGTTAAGAGTATTCCTGATCTATCCCCTGATCGTTTTTGCCGTAACGATGGCAACAGCGTGGCTCACCTCGCTTTACACCAAAACGATAAAGACGTCAGAAGCTACCAACATTGAATAAAGGAGAATTACTATGAGTAAAGTATTAACTGCAAAGGATCTGTGCAAGACATATATTTTAAACAAACGTCAGAACAATGTGCTGAAAAACGTGAATTTCAGTATCGAAGAGGGCGAAATGGTCGCAATAATGGGACCGTCCGGATCTGGTAAGTCAACGCTCCTGTATGCCGTTTCGGGTATGGACAGCATCACAGCGGGAGAAGTTGATTTCGACGGCAGAAATATTGCCGAAATGGGTGAAAAGGAACTTGCGGAATTAAGGCTTGATGAAATGGGATTTATCTTCCAGCAGATGTATATGCTTAAAAACCTCAGCGTTTTAGATAATATCATACTCCCCTCCTGCCAGTCAAAGAAAATAAAGGAAACGCGCAAGGAAACGGTTCAGAGAGGCGAGGCTCTTATGCGCAAGCTTAACATTATCTCTATTGCCGACAACGATATTACCGAGGTTTCAGGCGGACAGCTCCAGCGCGCGTGTATCTGCCGCAGTATGATAAACAATCCGAAAATAATTTTCGCAGACGAGCCTACGGGCGCGCTCAACCGCACATCCTCCGACGAAGTAATGGATGAGCTTACAAAGCTCAACAATGAAGGCACAACTATCATGCTTGTTACTCATGACGTAAAAGTTGCCTCAAAATGCACAAGAGTGCTTTACATAGTTGACGGAAACATAAAAGGCGAGTATAATATAGGTAAGTGCGAAAACGCTTCGCAGATAAGAGAGCGTGAACGCGCCTTAAATAACTGGCTTATGGAGATGGGTTGGTAATGACCGATATTCTGATCGTTGAAGATAATAAAGAACTTGCAGACCTGCTGTGCGATTTTTTGAGTGCGGAAAATTATACGGTATCAGTTGCGGAAAGCGGTGAAAAAGCCTTGTCCCTGTATGAAAAATACGGGGCAAGGCTTATTGTGCTTGATATTATGCTGCCGGGTATGGACGGCTTTTCCGTATGCGGTAAAATACGCGAGCAAAGCAACACGCCAATACTTATCGTAAGCGCCAAAACAGAAAAGGACGATAAGCTGAACGGACTTATTATCGGAGCCGACGATTATATCGAAAAGCCTTATGATATTGATATTTTACTTGCTAAAATCGCAGGTATTTTCAAACGAAGATACGCCATTGATGAAATTATCGAGGGCAGTCTGAAAATTAATAAAGAAAGCAAAACAGTCTGCAAAAACGATGTCCCTGTCGATATGACGGCAAAGGAATTCGAGCTGCTTCTCCTGCTTATCGAAAACAAGGGAAAAACGCTTAATAAGGAATACATTTTCAACACGATATGGGGAAGCGACAGCTTTTCTGAAATGCAGACTCTGACGGTACATATAAAATGGCTGCGCCGGAAAATCGAGGACGACCCGAAAAAACCGGAGCATATTCTGACAGTATGGGGTGTGGGGTATAAGTTTTTATGAAAGCGTTTAACAAGATTTTTATCGGGATAATTCTGCTCATTGCCGCAATTTTTGCAGGAGCAAATATGCTGATCTACAATATTTATAATACCGACAGCGGAAGACCATATCGTGTGGAGATTGAACGAATGGCAGTACTTATCGAAAGAAACTCTTTTACCGAATCCGTACTGTCTGAATGCAAATATGTGACCAAGATCGTGAAATATTCAGACAAGCCTGAAAGCTTTTACAATAGCAACAGCGATTATGCAGTCAGAGAAGTCGGCGAAGAGCTTTATAGGTTTGACTATACTCCCTCCGACGTCAGAATTACTCATACGGCAATTATAGTCAACATGATTCTCGGGGTAATGTCGGCAGTTATGATCGGGGTTATGCTCTATGTACGAGTTAAAATTCTCATGCCCTTTGAAAAGCTTGCCGACGTTCCCTACGAGCTGTCAAAGGGCAACCTTACCGCCCCTGTCAAGGAAACCAAAAACCGTTTTTTCGGCAGATTTATATGGGGAGTCGATCTGCTTCGTGAAAATATGGAAGAACAGAAAAAGCGTGAACTTGAACTGCAAAAGGACAAGAAAACCTTGATGCTGTCCTTATCTCACGACATAAAAACTCCCCTGTCCGCAATAAAGCTTTACTCAAAGGCTCTTTCAAAGGGATTGTATCACGATAAACAAAAGCATTTGGAAATTGCTGAGAATATCAACGGCAAGGCTGACGAAATAGAAGGCTATATCTCACAGATCATCAAGGCGTCCAGCGAGGATTTTTTGCAGCTTGAAGTAAATAACGGCGAATTTTATCTGTCGGAACTTGTAAACAGTATCTCCCTTTATTATACTGAAAAGCTGAAGCTGATACATACCGATTTTGAGATCGGCAAATACGGCGATTGTCTTATCAAGGGCGATATTGAACGCAGCGTTGAAGCGTTGCAGAATATCATTGAAAACGCTATAAAATACGGCGACGGAAAACGCATAGAGATCCTGTTCAGCGAAGAAGAGGACCGTCAGCTTATAACGGTAAAAAACAGCGGAAATACTCTGCCCGATGCGGAAATACTGCATATTTTCGAGAGCTTTCACCGCGGTACGAACGCTGTCGGTAAAAGCGGCAGCGGTCTGGGACTTTACATCTGCCGTCAGATCATGAGAAAAATGAACGGCGACATTTCAGCGTACATAAAAAACGATTTTATGAATGTTACCTGCGTTTTTCCGAAAGCGTGATTTTACAGACGATCAACCGCTCAATTTGAAAATCTTTAATGTATATGTTCATTTCTTGCCCTGATTCAAGAAACGAACCAAAGAAAATCAAGCTTCCGCTCCGGCACAGCTTACGCTGTGATTCGCAGAAGCGAAAAATAGGGATTGATTTTATAGACGGGGACTATAATTGACAGATTTTACCATTTAGCTAATTTTGAAATTTTGAGGGCTTTATCTCCCGACCTTTGCCAAGAACGTTCTGTATGGTTTCCCACATTTTTTTATAATACTACCCAAAGGTAGTATTATAAAAAATCACGGGGTTTCCAAAGGTGACTCCCCGCGGGGCGGGGAGATGTCACGAAGTGACAGAGGGGACGGCTCTGTAAGAGGCATTCCCTTTGGCAGGGGGCTTGGGGGACAGAGTCCCCCATAAGTTTATCTTGAAAAAATCATAAAAATATATTATAATAAATATTAGATGAAAACCATAGCCTATTCTTAAATCGAAAGGAAAAGATGAACATGGAAGCATTCACCGAATTTTTAAAAGAGTTTTCGGGACGTCTTTCGCAGATCGAGGACATAATCTCAGCGGCTGCTCTCATTATAATAGATGTCTGCGCTCTTGTGATAATCGCATTCTGTACAAGAGAAAAGAAAGCCGTACAGGCACAATGGAACAGGGCATCGCGCGGCATGTTTCTGACGGACGCCGCCGAAAGCTTTATATTTACGCTCAATTCACAGGAGATACTTTTAGGAAGGCATATTTCGGCTGACCTGCGGTTTCCCGATATGTCAGTTTCAAGATATCACGCTATCCTGACGCTTGAAAACGGAATATGGACTCTTACCGATCTCGGCTCGGCATCGGGAACTTATGTAAACGGCGCAAGAATAGCGGAGAAAAAGCTCAAAAACAACGATGAGATCATCATCGGCAAAAAGAAAATATACATAAGGAGGCTGAACCGGCAAAATGTATAAAAACGGACTTTCATACGGACTTATAACGTCGCTTTCGCTGCTGACGCATATATCGCTTATGACCGTAGTGTTTGTAAGGGGAAATTACGAATCGGTAATGTCGCCTATAATTCTTGCGTCGGCTGTCATAATATCGGATCTGCTTTATTTTTTCATTTTGCGTTTTATGAAGCAGAATACATACACGCTCGATATCCTGCTTATAACGCTTCTCAATATGAGCGTCATTTTCCAATCATGCCTCGGCGGCGTAAGCTTTGCCGCAAAACATTTCATATTTTCAATACTGGCTCTTGCCTGCTGTCACGCCGGATTCATGCTTGTTCAGAATTACCGCTTTATCGAAAAATACAAGTATGTTTTCTATGGCATATGCGGCGTGATAATTTTAGCTATCCTGCTTTTAACGGGAAGCCGCGGGATCTGGATAGATCTCGGATTTATAACAATACAGCCTGCGGAATTTCTAAAGGTATTTTTCGTGCTTGTCTTTGCGACATCTCTTTACAGTCAGCAGAAAAAGAAAAAGGTGCTTGTCTTTAGTATAGTTTACGACAACATGGCTCTGCTCGGACTTACAGGCGTTATAATGCTTCTCCAATGGTGGTGCAGAGATCTCGGAAGCCTGCCGACCTTTGCGGCAGTCGCGGCATGCGGATTTATCATGAGAATGTGCTACCCAAAGGCAAAGCTTTCCAAAAAGCTGCTGATAGGCTTGGGAGCTGTGGGAATTGCCGTAATAGCGATCGCTCTGAAATTTGCGCCTTCTTATGTTCAGGACAGACTTCACGCCGACATCTGGAGCGACCCCACAGGCAACGGCTGGCAGCAATGTCAGGCTCTTATCGCGATAGCGGAGGGCGGCTGGTTTGGAAAAGGACCCGGTCACGGCGTGCTTTATAAAGTTCCTGCGGCGGACACAGATATTATTTTTTCGTCCGTTTGCGAGGAATGGGGAATGTTCATGGCGCTTCTTGCCGTATTCATGATACTGCTTCTGCTCGCGACTTCGCTTATAAACATTCCGCGCTCGTATTTTCATTCAACGCTTACGGTCGGCGTATGCGCCGCGTTTATAGCACAGATGTCGCTTAACATATTCGGCTCGTGCAACATGATACCGTTTACAGGCGTTACTATCCCATTTATATCACAGGGCGGAAGCTCGATGCTCACCTGCGGTTTTATGATAGGATTTCTAAAGGCAGGTCAGTCTATGGTATATCCTATTCCGGTCAGACCCGCAAAACCCGATCCCAACGTCAGGAGGACAGTATGAAAAGCTTAAAAAGAGGAAGAAATCTCATATCGGTAATAATACTTCTATTTCTTTCAGGGATAGTTATGCTTATTGTAAAAATACAGACGGAAGCGTCTTTTTACATAAGTAATTCCGGATCGAGGGATTTAGGATACATATACGACTGCAACGGCGATATAATATTTGACGACAACGCAAAAGATGGCGATTATCCCGACGGCTACTTCAAGGACGTCGGAAATCTCGTAGGCGACGCAGGCGGTCAGATGACAAATACTCTTGTCGCAAACAACCTCGAACGCCTTAGCAATTACAGCTTCACAAAAGGCATTACACGAAAGGGCGGAAAAGCCGCCGTATACACCTCGCTTGATCACAGCGCGAACGAAAAGGTATAC
Organism: Clostridium sp.; assembly: GCA_023664445.1. Taxonomy (GTDB): domain Bacteria; phylum Bacillota; class Clostridia; order Oscillospirales; family Ruminococcaceae; genus Porcipelethomonas. The sequence continues at coordinate 66,771 of JAMPFN010000005.1, forward strand.
TCCGCTTTCGGCGGCAAGGACGGCTGCGCGATAGCCTATAACTACAAAACGGGCGAAATACTTATATGCGTCAGCAAGCCCAATGTAGATCCGCTCAAGGGCTATGACGATCTCGAGGAGGGAAGTCTGCTCTGCAAGGCGTTTTACGAAACAGTTCCCGGTTCAACGCAGAAAATCTCCACACTCATTGCCGCTATCGAAACTATGGGTATAGATCATCTTCGGGAATTGTCGTTTTCCTGCGAAGGCAGATACAGGAATCAGACGGGCGAGGATATAATCTGCCATAATTCATACGGTCACGGAACGCAGATAATAGACGAAGCTTTTCAGAACAGCTGCAATCCGTTTTTCGCACAGCTCGTAGAATCTCCGTCATGGAAGCTAAGCGATATCGAAAACGCGTATAAGAAAATGGGCTATTCTGTAAACGAAACGGAATACAATACAATAGACATAAACGGCATATCCGCAGGCACGGCTTCAACAGAGCTTACCGATAAATATGAGTTCAACACGCAGTGGGGCTGTATCGGTCAGGGCATGACAATGGTAAGTCCGTGTCAGCTTATGATGTGGCAGAGCGCAATTGCAAACGAGAGCGGAAGATCTACCATGCCGTATCTCATAGACCACGTTACAAATGTAAGCGGAAGAATAGTTGAAACTGCCGATACCACATATTCGGATCAGCTTTTTTCCGCACAGACGGCTTCACAGGTAAAAGAAATAATGCTTGAAAACGGTCTTAACTATTCCGGAACTATTCCGGGATATACGATAGGCGTAAAAAGCGGTACGGCACAGGTCAAGAACGGCGCAGAAGAAAATTCCCTGCTTACAGGTTTTGTCGATGATGAAAGTCTGCCCGTCGCCTTTGCTGTGCTGATAGAAAACCGAAGTCAAGGCGATATTACTACCGATTCGATAGTTTCGACCATTTTATCGAGTCTTGCTTAGCGAAGCGTGTATGTTCATTTCTTGCCTTGTTGCAAGAAACGAACATATAAATATTTTAAGGGGACGCTTTCACTTGCAAAGCGTCCCCTCTTTGAAAACTGCCGTTTTCAAATTCACCCCTTGAAATGCGCTTCTAAGGCAAGGAATTTCGCTCTCTGCGGAGAGCGACCAAAGGCTCAGCCTTTGGAATCCGCAAGCCTTTGAAAAGGCTTGACCTAAACTTTAGATTTGGTCTTTTCGACTTTTAGAATTTTGCGGTGCTTTATCTCCTAATCTTTGCCAAGAACATTTCGTGTGGTTACCCACATTTTTAGTAATACTTCCCCTTGGGGAAAGTATTAC
>JAMPFN010000060.1 GCA_023664445.1 Clostridium sp.
TGGAATCCGCAAGCCTTTGAAAAGGCTTGACCTAAACTTTAGATTTGGCTTTTTTCGACTTTCGGAATTTTGATTTCATTGTAAACCATAATTGATGAATGAAAAAATGTATCATTTACAGTCCCCGTCTATAGAGATAGTCACTATCTTTCGCTTCTGCGACTCACAGCGCAAGCTGTGCCGGAGCGGAAGCTTGATTTTCTTTGGTTCGTTTCTTGCATCAAGGCAAGAAATGAACATACTGCGTAAATCAGTATTACTTAATTTCCGAACAAGATCTAAAATTTACTGTACAAGAGAATATTTTTTTTGAATCTGTCAATACTTTTTTTATAATTGAAGCAAAGGAGCGTAGATTATGAGAACTGTATTAAAAGAAGGTCAGATGATTGGCGGCAACGAGGTAACAGAGGCTCTGTTTTCGGGAATCGCAGCGGCAAATTATGCCGACCGAATAGTGATAGGAAGAAGCGGAAACGACAGGGCATACGAATTCGGCGTGATCTCGGGAATACTTTCGGAGGGAAAAAACGTAATATCGCTGGGACGCTGCCTTGAAACGGAACTGTTTTTTGCGTCAAGACTGACAAAGTGCGAATTGTGTATATATATAAAGAATGAGCCGCTTTTAAAGCTCGATCTTAGAGAACGAGGAGGTCTGCCGCTTTCGTCCATATCCGAAAAGGCGATATCATCCGCTTTGTCCGACAGAAGATTCTCCGAAGCCAAGCGTCATGAAGGCATATTATCTGACGGAAGCGGATTCCGCGAGATATATAAGCAGCACATCGAGGGACTTATCCCGCAGGACTGTCCATACAACATAAAGATAAGCTCCTCCTCCCCTGTCTATGAGCAGATAACTCTTAACAGAAACGGCAGCGAAGAACTTGTGGTCCAGCTAAGTCCCGACGGAATGAAATCGGCGATATATTCGGAAAAGACGGGTTTTGTTTCTTACGATAAGCTTGTTTTTATATGCTGTGAACACCTTTTTTCAAAAGGACTCGACGTCGCTCTTCCGTTTGATTTCACATTTGCCGCAGAAGAATTTGCACGTTCTAAGGGAAGGCACATATACAGATATTATTTGTCGGGTGACGGAGAAGCGGACAAAATCGCCCGAAGGCTTGCCAAGGAGCAAAACTTCACATTGGACGGTTTTTTTCTTGCCGCAAAAGTCATAGGCATATTATGCGAAAAAAATATAGATCTGAAAAAAGCCGTTTCGGATATTCCCGAATTTTATACGGCAAAACGCTTTGTCAACGCCGACAGCGACAGGATAAAAAACGTCATGAACCATTGGGAGGGAGTTGCCACTCCCGACGGTACGGCTTTTTCGGGTAAAAGCAACCGCGTCATAGTAAAACCGTCGGTATCGGGAAGAGGCATCTGGCTGAGTGTGGAAAGCCATTCCATGGAAGCCGCTTCAGAGCTTTGCGGCGAGATCGAAGAGAGGATAAAAAGAAAAGATACAGAATAGCTGGATTTATGCAGATTGCATTTTTTATCATTCAGCAATTATGATTTGCAATTTTGAGGGTTTTATCTCTTGACCTTTGTCAAGAACGTTTTGTATGGATACCCGCATTTTTAGTAATACTTCCCCTTGGGGAAAGTATTACTAAAAATCATGAGGATACCAAAGGTGACTCCCTGCGGGGCGGGGAGATGTCGAAGCTGACAGAGGGGACGGCTCTGTAAGAGGCATTTCCTTTGTCAGGGGGTTGGGAGGCAGAGTCCCCCATAAGCTTCTCAAAAACTTAATTTATGTGTAACTTTATAAAAATCACTTGACTTTTGCTTTTATATAGCGTATAATTAGTATGTATATTTATGTGAATACAGGTTCTTATTCTATTTATTTATGATTTTAAGGAAGAAGGATCTTCCTGAAATATATTGACGGAAACGCCAGAAAATACATAATCAAACCGAATATTCAATTATCGATCGACTCATTGATCAAGTGCGGCGTCATGCAAAAGTTCTTTTCTATCATGGCTTTTGCGCGGTATCGCCTTGAAACTACAGCTTATTGATCATTTAACGTTCCACTATCCGCCACAGACGGAAAATCAAGAAACAAACGGTATATTTACATCGTTTCAGAATGTGCCGTGACCGCAAAGGTTATATTGTTTCTTGCTTATTATTTGTAGCCGGTGGTTAAACATCCGCAGCATTATGTCCGACAAAATATCGGGACTTATATATACAGAGTATGTGAATTTCCTTATGATAAAAAGTCCTTGCTGCGGAAAATTTGATTTATTTTTTGTATTTTATAGTAAACGACAAATTTATTTTACGTTTACTATAATATTCAGCCTTTATATTTAAAAGCAGTAAAGTATTATTTTGAATGAGGGGTTTATCGTAGTTGTATCCGGTGTAAGGAAAAGCGAGGTTAAAAAGTGGAAAACAATTCAACAAGAGAAAACCAAGATGCAAGAAGAAGATTTGCCGACAGAAGAAATTATTCGCCTTCATCAAATCAGAACAGAAATACTGTTCAGCAGCAGCCGGTAAAAAATTATCAGACTTCAAGACCAAAAAAAGAACCGAGAGAACAAAGAAGAACTCCCGTAAGGATCATACCGCTCGGCGGTCTTAACGAAATCGGAAAAAATATGACCGTTATCGAATGCTCAAACGACATGTTTATAATCGACTGCGGTCTTGCGTTTCCGGATACGGAAATGCCGGGCGTGGATATAGTCCTGCCGGATTTCACATACGTTGAAAAAAACAAGGACAAGCTCCGCGGAGTAGTTTTAACTCACGGACATGAGGATCATATCGGCGGTCTTGCATATCTGCTGAAAAAAGTCAATGTTCCCGTTTACGGTACTAAGCTTACGCTCGGACTTGTCGAGGGCAAGCTTAAGGAACACGGACTCAGCGGAAAAGCTGATCTTAACGTGGTAACTCACAGAAAAACCGTAAAAATGGGCTGTATGGCGGTTGAATTTATAAGAGTAAATCATTCGATACCCGACGCGGTGGGAATGGCTGTGCATACTCCCGCAGGAATAATCGTACACACAGGCGATTTCAAGATAGACTACAGCCCGATAAACGGCGAAATAATCGATCTTACGCGCTTCGGAGAACTTGGAAGCAAAGGCGTTTTAGCGCTTATGGCCGATTCCACAAATGCCGAAAGACCGGGATATACGCAGTCTGAAAAGAAAGTCGGAGAATCCTTTCAGAAGCTGTTTAACAAGGCGGAGGGAAAAAGAGTTATTATCGCTACGTTCTCTTCCAATATCCACCGTATACAGCAGATAGTAAACTGTGCAGAAAAACACGGAAGAAAGGTCGCCGTATTCGGACGAAGCATGATAAACGTTATAACTACGGCTATAGAGCTTGGCTATCTCGATATTCCCAAGGGCATACTCATAGATATAGACATGATGAGCAAATATGACGATTCCGAAATAGTGCTTATAACAACGGGAAGTCAGGGAGAGCCTATGTCCGCTCTTACAAGAATGGCGATGAACGATCATAAAAAGGTCAATATCACGCCTATGGACTTCATCATCATATCTGCGACGCCTATTCCGGGAAATGAAAAATACGTAACAAAAGTCGTAAACGAGCTTATGAAATCAGGCGCGGAGGTCGTATATGAAGCTATGTATGAGGTGCATGTTTCGGGACATGCCTGCCAGGAAGAGCTGAAGCTTATTCAGGCTCTTACAAGACCGAAATTCTTTATTCCCGTCCATGGCGAATACAAGCATCTGAAAAAGCATGCCGCTCTCGCAATAGAACTTGGAATGCCTAAGGAAAATATCATTCTGGGCGAAATAGGAAACGTAATAGAAACAGACGGAGTTAAGATGAACGTTGTCGGACAGGTACCGTCCGGAAGAGTGCTTGTCGACGGTTTAGGCGTCGGCGACGTTGGATCTATCGTGCTGAGAGACAGAAAGCATCTTGCGCAGGACGGACTTATAATCGTCGTTGTCGGCATCGAAAAGGCGTCGAATACCGTCGTTTCGGGTCCCGATATAATCTCAAGAGGATTTGTCTATGTAAGGGAATCGGAAGAGCTTATCGACGATGCGCGGCATCTTTTGGCGGCAACTCTCGCGAACTGTTCGATACAGGATTTCAGAGAGTGGAATTCTATCAAAACAAGACTTAGAGACGCTCTGTCCGATTATATATATGAAAAAACGAAGCGCAGCCCTATGATCCTTCCCATTATAATGGAAATCTGATATTTTTCTCTTGAAAATCTGTTGATATGCGTCAGGTTCAAAGGGATACGGAGGTGAAAACTCGTTGAAAAGAAGATACCCGTATATATTCATAATTTCAGCTTTAATGCTCGTTATAACCAGTACTGCGGCAGCTGTTATGCTCTACAAATATGACTCAGGAAAGTTCATAGCCTGTATTTCTATGACGGCTGTGACGGCTGCTGCGCTTATAACGGAATTTTTCATTGCTGAAAAAAATTCTCTGAAATTCATCGCAAAGCTCAACGAATCGGTCGGTACGGCGGAAAACGAAGTGCTTTATTCGTTCTACGACTCTTCTGTTATAGTAGATGAAAATTTCAAGGTATTATGGTGCAATCATAAATTCAGCGAGGAGATCATTCCGGAATATGAAATTTTTGCAGAGGATATATGCAGATTTATCGATATCGATCTTAAAGAGCTCATGATAAATAACGAGGTCAACGTATTCTGCAATGACAAATATTTTAAAGTAAGCATATTCATAACTCACAGATCGGGCAAGAAACTCATTTTCCTGACATTCTGCGATATCACCGATTATGTTGAGCTTTACAACAAATATCATGATACGCGCCCGTCCGTGCTGCATATCGTTATCGACAACTATGAAGATATCCTCCATAATTTCAAGGAAAGCGAAAAAGCGCAGGTTGCGGCTGCTGTCGAAACAATGCTCGAAGACTTTATATCGCAGACTACGGGTATTCTCCGAAAGCTCGGAAACGATAAATTTATAGCCGTTATAGAGGAACAGCATCTAAACGCTATCATAGACTCAAAATTCGAGATACTCGATAAGGCGAGAAATATAAACATCGGCGAAAATAAAAACATCATAACGCTTTCAATAGGCGTCGGTCAGGGCGCAGAAACGCTCGAAGACAGCGAACGCTTCGCAAGAGATGCGCTCGATATGTGCCACGGCAGAGGCGGAGATCAGGCTGCCGTTAAAACGGAAAACGGCTATAAATTTTTCGGCGGTATCGCAAACGGCGTCGAGAAGAAATCAAGGGCTAAGTCGAGAATTATTTCCGGAAATCTTCAGGAACATATACATAAAAGCGACGGCGTTTTCATAATGGGACACCGCTTTGCGGATCTTGACGCGGTCGGCGCGGGAACAGCTCTCGCCAACGCGGCAAGACAGCTCGGAAAAGACGCTTACTTTGTCGTAGACTACAAACAATGCGTCGCGAAAGAGCTTGTTGAAAAAATACGCGAGGATTCCGTAGACCTGTTGATCACGCCGAAACAGGCGCTCGAAGCGTTTACGGACAGGAGTCTGCTTATAATAGTCGATACCCATAATGCACAGCTTGTCGAAAGCCGTGAGCTATATGAAATGGCTCAGAATTATCAGAATAAAATAGTCGTTATAGATCACCACAGACAATCGGTAAATTATATCGAGGACGCTGTGATATTCTATGTCGAGCCTTATTCGTCATCGGCGTCTGAACTTGTGACGGAAATAATTCAGTACTTCAAAAGCGTCATATCTATTCCTAAGGTTTATGCGGAAGCTCTTCTTGCGGGAATTATTCTCGATACAAAAAGCTTTGTCATGAAAACAGGCGTAAGAACATTTGAAGCCGCGGCGTATCTCAGAAAAAACGGCGCTGACACCGTAAGCGTCAAGGCATTGTTCGCAAACTCGTTTGAATCGTATATATATAAGTCAAAGCTTATTGCGTCTGCCGAAATATTTGACAGATTTGCAATCGCTGTTGCGGATACCGAAACAGCGGATATAAAGATCCATGCCCCTCAGGCGGCAGACGAACTGCTTGGCATAAAAAATGTCGACGCTTCGTTCGTTGTTTTCCCGACAGATAACACAATAAATATTTCCGCGCGTTCAAGAGGTACTATGAACGTTCAGGTAATAATGGAAAGGCTCGGCGGCGGCGGTCATCAGACAATGGCTGCGACACAGATCAAAGGCATTTCATTGAGCGACGCCAAAAATATGCTTATTGAAGTTCTGAATCAGAATTAGAGCCTGTTCACATAAAATATATCACACATCTTTTTGGCAGATTTTGTCACTAATTGCGTTAAAATTTATTGCCATACGCAAGTATGCCTGCAAAATTTTGCCTTATTATTGACAAAATCATGCTCAAAAATCTGCATAATTCTTTTATGTGAATAGGCTCCAGAAAGGACATATAAATGAAAGTTATTTTTTTACAGGATGTTAAAGGCTCGGGCAAAAAAGGCGAGGTCAAAAACGTTTCCGACGGATACGCTAAAAATTTCCTTATCGGAAAGGGACTTGCCGTGGAAGCAAACGCCAAAAACATGAATCTGCTCGACGGAAAAAAGGCTTCCGAGCAGCATAAAAAGGACGTTGAAAAGCAAAATGCCGAGGAGATAAAATCCGTGATCGACGGAAAAAAAGTCACAGCGGCAGCTAAAGCAGGCTCAAACGGAAAGCTTTTCGGCTCTGTAACTACGGGTACTATCGCAGAGCTTATCGAAAAGCAATTCGGCAAAAAGATCGACAAGAAAAAAATATCGCTGAAAAACGATATCAAGAATTTCGGAACTTATGAAGCCGATATCAAACTTTACAACGGAGTCGCCGCTAAAATAACGGTCGAGGTAACGGAAGAATAAGGATCTGTATTCGCACACGCAAATCAATTTTTGAAATGCTTGTGAATACCAAAGAAATCAATTTTTAAAAATTTTAGGTGATTTATCTCCTGACCTTTGCCGGGAGCGTTCTGTGCAGTTACCCACATTTTTTTGAAATACTTCCCTTTAGGGAAAGTATTTCAAAAAATCATGAGGATTCCAAAGGAAATCATTTCCTTTGGCAGGGGGTTTGGGGGACAGAGTCACCCATAATCTTATGGAGAGTAAAATGGATTACCCGGATTTTTCAGACAAGGAAATGCCGTACAGTCTTGAAGCCGAGCAGACAATTCTCGGTTCTATATTGATAGATCAGTCTGTGATCTCGGTCGTGCTTGAAAAAATAAGACCTGATTGCTTTTATAACGAGCAGCACAGAAAACTTTTCAATATAATGCTTAGAATGTTCACGTCCGGAATCAAGGCTGATATTATAACAGTTCTCAACGAGGCTCTCAAAGAAAATATATTTGAAACGGCTCAGGAGGGCAGAAACTATCTTGCCGCTCTTGTAAATATGGTTCCGTCTGTCGATAATGTCGACAGTTACTGCCAGATATGCGCCGAAAAATATTATATAAGAAGCCTTGCGATAACGGCAAGAGAGCTTCTGCATGAAATAGCGCTCGGACAGGAGGGCGCACAGCTTCTGCTCGATACGGCGGAGCAGAAAATTTTCGATATAAGACAGGGCAGAGACGTTCAGGGACTTACGCCTATAAGCGACGTCATCTTTGAGGCGTATAACCGGCTTCAAATGATAACAGGTCCCGACCGCGACAAATATCTTGGAGCAAAAACAGGCTTTACGCTGCTTGACACGATAACAACGGGACTGAATCGTTCCGACCTCATCATTTTGGCGGCGCGCCCCGGCATGGGAAAAACCTCATTTGCGCTGAACATAACGCTGAATTTCGCAAGACATTCAAACGGAAAGGAAGCGGCTGTATTTTCTCTTGAAATGTCTAAGGAGCAGCTTGCAACACGTCTTCTTTCCACAGAAGCCCTTGTCGATTCAAATAAACTAAGAAGCGGTCATATATCAAACGACGACTGGACAAGACTGGGGCAAAGCGCCGACGTTTTGGGAGGTATGCCGATATATATTGACGATACGTCGGGCGTGAGCGTGCCTAAAATAAAAGCTAAGCTAAGACGAATGAAAAATATCGGTCTGGTCGTTATCGACTATTTGCAGCTCATGGAATCAACGATAAAATCCGAAAATCAGGCGCTAAGAGTGTCGGAGATCACGAGGAATCTGAAAATTCTCGCAAAAGAACTCGATGTTCCCGTAATACTTCTGTCACAGCTGAACCGAGGCGTCGAAAGCCGCACGGATAAACGCCCGCTGCTTTCAGATCTGAGAGATTCGGGTTCTATCGAACAGGACGCCGATATAGTTATGTTTCTGTACCGCGACGCATATTATAATTCAGACAGCAAAGAGCCTAATATTTCCGAATGTATCGTCGCTAAAAACCGTCACGGCGAAACCGGCAAGGTAAATCTTATATGGGACGGTCAGTATACGCGCTTCTCAAATGCCGATTTTGATACGGGACCGGAGGAATAAATGCTAAGCGAAGTAATTATCCGCACTATCGAAGCATATAATATGCTGTCGTGTCACGACAAGGTAACGGTCGCTCTTTCGGGAGGCGCGGACAGCGTTTGCCTTCTCTTTACGCTCAATGACCTGAAAGATAAATACAAGTTTGAAATCGACGCGATTCATGTAAATCACTGTATAAGGGGCAAGGAATCCGACAGCGACGAAATGTTCTGCCGCAAACTCTGCGAAAGGCTTAACATACCCCTTACCGTAAAAAAAATCGACGTACCTGAAATTTCCGCAGAAAAAAAGCTCTCTCTTGAGGAAGCGGCAAGAAATGTCAGGTATGAAATTTTCGCAGAACATTCTGTAAACGGAAAGCTTGCTACGGCGCACACCGCGTCCGATAACGCGGAAACAATAATACTGAACCTCGCAAGGGGCACGGGTCTTAAAGGTATGTGCGGTATTCCTCCCGTAAGGGACAACATAATCCGTCCGCTTATCGGCATAACAAGACATGACGTTGAAGATTATCTCGATTCTTTGGGTCAGGATTATGTGACGGATTCGACAAATTTGAGCGACGATTACACAAGAAATCGTATAAGACATAAAATTATACCGGAAATATTGAGAATAAATAGCGGTTTTTTTAAAACTTTTTGTGCAGAACTGAAAATATTTTCAGATGAGAATTTTTTTATTGAAAAATCGGCGAAAAACGCTTATAATATATGTATTGACAATGGCGCGCTGTATGGTCTTGAAAAATACGACGCCGTTATCAGAAAAAGATGTATCTCTTATTTTTTGAAAGAAAAAGGACTTCCGGTAAGTTTTGACAAGATCAATTCCGTCGATAAGATATTACTTGACGGCGGAAAAATAAATATCTCCGACAAAGCTTACGCTGTATGCCGAAAAGGCGTCCTGACAATAATGAGAGTACCGATCGGCAAAGAAACGCGGCGGATAAAGCTGCATGAAGGCAAAAACAGTATCTTTGACGAAAAAACGCTTTACGCCGAGATAAAAAACGGCAGCGGCGGACTTATCGACGCCGAAAAGGTATGCGGCGACATATTGCTTCACAGCCGAAAAAACGGCGATAAGATACGGCTTGCCGGACGTGATTTCACATCGTCCGTCAAAAAGCTTCTGAATGAAAATATAAGAGCGGATATACGCCCTTATATACATTTTCTTTCGGATGATAAAGGACTTATCTTCATTGAGGGAATCGGTGTTGCCGACAGGGTCAAAACCGACGGCAATACAAAAAAAAGTCTTTGCATTACTATAAAGGACGTAAAATAAATGATCGAACAAAATGTTGAACGGGTACTTATATCCGAAGCGGAAATTTCAAAGCGCGTCGGCGAGCTTGGCAGTCTGCTGACAGAAAAATACAGGAATAAAGATCCTCTGTTTATCTGCCCGCTGAAAGGCTCGGTAATGTTTTTTGCCGATTTGCTCAGGGAAATAAAGATCCCCTGTGAGATTGACTTTATGGCTGTTTCAAGCTATAATAGTAATACGGTCAGTTCCGGCGAGGTAAAAATACTCAAAGACCTGACCTGTGATATAGGCGGCAGACATGCCGTTATTGTTGAGGATATAATCGATTCGGGCAATACGCTTTTTGAGCTTTGCAAAATGCTTGAAAAACGCAAGCCTGCGTCGCTTGAGATATGTACTCTTCTGGACAAGCCGTCAAGGCGCGTCAAACAGATAAAACCCGATCTATGCGGTTTCACTATAAACGATCTGTTTGTTGTCGGCTATGGCATGGATCTGGACGAAAAGTACAGAAATCTCCCTTATATCGGGGTATACAACGCTTAAAAGCCTATATGAAATTATATGAATACAGGTTCTGAACAGCGTTACATAGAGAAAGAATGGAGTGAAAAAACTATTGACACCTAACAGAAACAGAGGCGTTGCCGCCTATGTCGCGATCGCGGCAGTACTGATAATTGCAGTCATCGTTATTTTCCCGAAGCTTTTGCAGACGGGAGATAAAACAACATATTCCGAGGTTATCAAAAATTTCGATGAATATAAAGTATGCGAATATACTCTCGATCTTGGAACAGGAGAGCTTGTCTATAAGCTTGACGGCGATGAAAAAAAGTATAAATACGAAGTTCCGAATGTAAACGTATTCCTTGCGGATACAGATACCGACACAAACGATTACAGGATCGAATACAACAAGCGTCATCCTGATAAGCCGCTTTCACAGGATTACAAAAAAATAAAAGACAATACATGGCTTATATCCGTTATCCCCTCGGTATTACTGCTTATTTTGGGAGTTGCTCTCTTCTTCTTTATGATGAAACAAACAAGCGGAGGCGGAAAATATTCATCTTTCGGAAAGGCGAATATCAAAAATCAAGCGACTATCGGTGGAAAGAAGGTAACGTTCGCGGACGTTGCGGGCGCTGACGAAGAAAAACATGAAATGGAAGAGATCGTCGATTTCCTTAAAAATCCAAAGAAATACTCGGAGATCGGCGCAAGAATACCTAAGGGCGTACTTCTTTTAGGTCCTCCCGGTACGGGTAAAACACTGCTTGCAAAGGCTGTCGCAGGCGAAGCGGGCTGCCCGTTCTTCCCTATTTCAGGTTCGGATTTCGTTGAGATGTTTGTCGGCGTTGGTGCGTCAAGAGTACGCGACCTGTTTGAAACCGCAAAGAAAAACGCTCCGTCTATCGTTTTCATCGATGAGATCGACGCTGTCGGACGTCACAGAGGCGCAGGGCTCGGCGGAGGACATGACGAACGTGAACAGACGCTTAACCAGCTGCTGGTTGAAATGGACGGCTTTACGGGCAACGAGAGCGTTATCGTAATCGCAGCTACAAACAGACGCGATATCCTCGATCCTGCGCTGCTGCGTCCGGGACGCTTTGACAGACAGATAGTTGTCGGATATCCGGATATAAAGGGACGTGAGGAGATACTTAAAGTCCACACGAAGAATAAACCGCTCGGTCCCGACGTTAATCTTAAAACAATTGCCAAAACAACTGTCGGATTTACCGGCGCAGATCTTGAAAACCTTGTAAATGAAGCGTCGCTGCTTGCTGCAAGAGCAAACAGAAAGGCAATAACAGAGGAAGATATCGAGGAAGCTACGATCAAAGTTATCGCAGGTCCGGAAAAGAAGTCAAGGGTCGTTACGGAACGTGAAAAGAAGCTTACCTCTTATCATGAAGCGGGTCACGCGGTCTGCACCTATTACTGCTCCACACAGGATAAGGTCCATCAGGTATCCATTATCCCGAGAGGCATGGCAGGCGGATTTACGATGTCTTTGCCCGAACATGACAAGTCCTTTGTCAGCAAAACGGAAATGGAGGAAAATATCGTAACGCTGCTCGGCGGACGTGTTGCCGAAAAGCTGATACTTGAAGATATCTCAACAGGAGCTTCAAACGATATCGAACGCGCGACAAGCATTGCAAGAAATATGGTAACCAAATACGGATTCAGCGAGAAGCTCGGTCCTATGGTCTACGGAACTGATCAGAGCGAGGTATTCCTCGGACGTGACTTCAACAGCTCAAAAAATTATTCGGAAAATGTTGCCGCAGAAATAGACGCGGAAATGCGCGAGCTTATCGAGGAAGGCTATGAAAAGGCAAAGGATCTGCTTGAAGAGCATATGGATCAGCTTCATTTCCTTGCAAAATATCTCATGAAGTTTGAAAAGATCGACGACGAAGATTTTGAAAAGCTAATGAAAGGCGATATGGACAAAAGCGTCCTTGAAGACGAAGAAAAACCCGAGGATGAGAGTGAAAAAGAAATAACCGATACGGAGAATGATTCTGAAGAAACTAAAACAGAAGAATAAAACAAAATCCCACGTTTTTAACGTGGGATTTTAACTTGCTGAAAAGTCTGATTTTAAGGGGACGCCCTCTCTTTCAGGGCGTCCCCTCGCCTAAAAACAGTCCACAGGACTGTTTTTAACGGCTCACCCCTTGCGGAGCGCCCTACGGCAAAGAGAATTTCGCTCTCTGCGGAGAGCGACCAAAGGCTCTGCCTTTGGAATCCGCAAGCCTTTGAAAAGGCTTGACCTAAACTTTTATTTTAAAAATACTTTCTTGAACATGCTCTAAATTCCTGCCCTCGATACTTTCGGGTGATCTCCACGCGATACCTCAACCTCGTAGCCTATCAAACCGAGCCTTTTCCTGATATCCGCCAAGCATTGTGCCGATTCGTCCCCTGTTGATATCTTATCATCGTAAAGCATGTATTTTTTTCTGACAGACATGGGCGAAAGATTAGGCATTATTACATTTGCTCCGGAAAGTATACCCTGTTCTCTGCCGCTGTCACTTAACGTTCCGAGAGCGGTCGTTGCAGGCAGCAGCACATCGGGACACATTATTCTCACAAGACTCAGACAAAACAACGTCAGTTCTAAGCTTCCTTTCTCAAAATCGGCAAAAAGAGTGTCCTTATGAGGCAGAAAAGGTCCCATTCCGACCATTTGCGGCTTTAAATCAGCTATGAACATCATATCCTCCGCAAGACACTCAACAGTCTGATACGGCGAACCGATCATCATTCCTGCGCCTGTCTGAAAGCCGATATCTTTCAGGTCGCGCAGACATTTCATTCTGTTTTCAAGCGACATTTTTTCGGGGTGAAGCTTAGAATAATGCGCCTGATCCGCCGTTTCGTGACGAAGAAGATATCTGTCAGCGCCTGCTTTGAAAAGAATTTCGTATTCTTCACGGCTTTTCTCTCCGACTGACAGCGTTACAGCACAGTCGGGGTGCGCTTTTTTTATTGATGCGACTATATCTGCAAGCCTTTCGGCAGTATAATACGAGTCCTCGCCGCCCTGAAGCACAAATGTACGGAATCCGTAACCATAGCCCTCGTCACAGCATTTGAGTATCTCTTTCTTTTCAAGCCTGTATCTTGACACATTATTGTTTGAGCATCTTATTCCGCAGTAAAGGCAATCATTTTTGCATATATTTGAAATTTCAACAAGTCCGCGGATATAGATCCTGTTCCCGAATATACCCGTTGATATTTTTCTTGCGAGTTCGGCAGAATACTGCCTGTCCTTATCTGTGAAAGACGCAAATAGAGTTATCCATTCTTTTTTCTCCAGTTTTTTCTTCGTATTTAATTTATCTATAAGTTTTATATTGTCAGACATTTTCAGTCACCTCAAATAATAATTATATCTTTATAAAGCCTATTTGTCAATAGTTATTTTTAGAAGTTTATGGGGGACTCTGTCCCCCAAACCCCCTGCCAAAGGGAATGATTCCCTTTGGAATCCTCATGATTTTTAGTAATACTTTCCCCAAGGGGAAGTATTACTAAAAATGTAAGTACCCACACAGAACATTCTTGGCAAAGATTTGGAGATAAAACCCTCAAAGTTTCAAAAATAAATCATAGATGCTGAATGGTAAATAGTATCATTTACAGTCCCCGACTATAAAGAAAGTCACTATTTTTCGCTTCTGCGACTCACAGCGCAAGCTGTGCCGGAGCGGAAGCTTGATTTTCTTTGGTTCATTTCTTGCATCAAGGCAAGAAATGAACATATAAGTATTTTAAGGGGACGCTTTCACTTGCAAAGCGTCCCCTCTTTGAAAACTC
>JAMPFN010000061.1 GCA_023664445.1 Clostridium sp.
TCCGCGACTCACAGCGAAAGCTGTGCCGGAGCGGAAGCTTGATTTTCTTTGGTTCATTTCTTGCATCAAGGCAAGAAACGAACATACTACGCTATATTATTCATAATATTTTGCGTATCTGAAATTAAGCTGTTTGGTAAAAGGATCATAAATTATATCATGATTTCCATTGTCAAGTATCTGAAACTCTTTTTTGTAAAATACAGGGATAAATTCAAACTCGTTCAGCAGCATATTTTCCGCCTTACTGTATATTTCAACGCTGTCATTGTAATTTCCGAGTTTCTTTATCTCATCTGTCAGTTCCTTGACAGAAGCCCCCGAATATCCGAATTCATTGTTACTTGCGTCAAACTCTTCAAGAAAAGAAAGCGGACTGTTATACTTTCCCGAAAGCGGATAAATAGCCATTGTGTACTCGCCGTCGGCAAGACGCTGACGGTACTCCTCCGGAGCGACCTCCTCTATGCCTATATAAAATCCGAAAAGCGTTTGCCAATCCTGTGTCACAAGGTGGAGATATTCGGTATCCATATAGTTTTCCGGAACAAGTATCTTTATATTTTCAAGTGATTTAAGCCCCATTTGCTGCATTCCGGATTCATAAAATTCAAGAGCCTTGTCCGGATCATAATCTATCGGATCTCCGTCCGAAGACGACATAGCTACAGCCCTGTCGGCATTTATCTCTCTGTATCCTTTATTCAGGAATGATACTCCCGGCGGTATAATTCCATACGCGGCAGTCATATCGTCGGGAAGCTTGCTCGCGAACGATTCCTTATCAATGCCGTAAGCAAGGGCTTTTCTTATACTTTTATTTGCATACTGCTGTTTGGTCGGATTTATAATTATACCAAACGTATAATTATAATAGCTGTTACAGTCCATGTCCTCATATTTTGAGGGATCGTACTCAAACGATGTAATAACGCCCGCCGTTCCATCATCAAAGCTTTCATCAGCTTCCTCTTCCGTTTCCTTTATATAGTAGTTGAGGTTTGAGGGATAAATGCGGTCAAAATCATTATTTGAATAATTTTTAGCCATATATATAAAGTTGTCATGTCCATAAGGATCATAGAACCATTGTCTTATAAAGAAAGCGCCGTTTGAAGCGACAGACCGCTCGTCAAGACCGTATCTGCCTTTGGAATTGTTGAAAAATTCCTCGTTGCACGGCATTGCGGCAGTAAACGCAAGGGAGCTTAAAAAGCCTGCGCTCGGATACTCGAGTTCAAAAACAAGTTCGGTATCGCTGACAGCCCTGACTCCAAGCGTGTTGTAGTCCGAGCCGCCGATTATAGCCTCGGCATTTTTCAGACATTTGAACTTTTCCTTATGCGGCGAATGAGTTTCGGGATTATATATCCTTTTGAATGCAAATTCAAAATCATGAGCCGTGACCCTTGTCAGCTCGCTGTCATCCGCTTCCTCATCCTCATTTTCATCGAAAAACCAAAAGCAATCCGTTCTAAGCTCGAACGTATATGTCATTCCGTCCTCGGAAACGGAAAAATCCTTTGCGATCGCTTTTTCTACCGCGCCGCTGTCATCGGTCTTCATAAGCCCCGTATACAGATTCCCGATAACATTTATCGAATTTATGTCGGACGCATACTGCGGATCAAGACTTTCGGGATTTCCGGTAATAACGCAGGAAAAGGAATAATTCGCCCCCTCCGGAGCGGCTCTTTCACAGCCTGTGGTGAAAATAAAAGCAGCCGCGGCAGCTCCCGCCGTCATAAGAGAAAACAATTTTCTATTCAATTTCAATGTCACCCTCTTTCGTGATCCATAGGCAATACCGTGCAAAATCTCCAAACGGTATCTGCACGGCATCATCTATATATGTACGTAATTTACTCAAAGCAATCGGTAAAGACTTTCTCGGCTTTAGCGTTGTCAGAAGTACAAAGCCAGTATACATAGTCTTCCTTTGTTTTTACCTCTGTTTTGCAAAGCTTGTCATACTGTTGAGGGACATAGTCCTTGAATACCTCTTTCTGACCCTCGAGCCTGTCCGATACGGCTGTCTTGACCTTTTGCGTATCCTTTGCTTTTATAATGCAGACCTCGTCGGATTCCGCGCCCGAGCCTGCCCACCAAACCGAATATTCGTCGTAATCTTCCGCGTCAAGCCCGTATTTGATCTGAAAATTTTCTTCTTCTGCTTCTACCATTTCGGGAAATTCCACGCCGCAGTCTATGATATCCGCCGTGATCTCCTTAAGAGGTTTTGTTGTTTCTGCCGAACTTTTTCCGCAGCCTGTAAGCGAAAGCGCAGACACTGCAAAAACAACAATCGGCATAATGATTCTTTTCTTCATGTTTTCCAAATCCCTTCTTATCTTTTGTTTTACTTTTCTCTCTATTTAACCGTATGCGACAAAATATAGTCAAGCATAACGGAATAAGTAGACTTTTTAAAATGCATTCCGTCCGTTTCAGCCATATCGGACGGGAATTTACCGTCATTGCCCTTGAGAGCAGTATTTATATCGACATAGTAAAGCTGTTTTTCATTTGCCATTTTCAAAAGCTCGGAGTTATATTTGTCAAGATCGGAGTTCAGTATAGGCTGCTCCGCCGCCGTTTCCCTTTCGGCAGTCACGGGCGGTACGGACAGGATATATATTCTTGTGTCCGGAAGATCATTCTTTATATTATCGACAAATTTTGAATAATAGTCTATCATATCCTGAATGGTAAGCCAAGCGATACCGTTGCTTCCCAGCATTATATACACATTTTCCGGCTTTGCCTTTTTAAGAGCTTCAATAGCCGTAAGATTACCGTACGGCGTTCTGAACGCGTCGGTATTTATCTTTTCGATATTCATGCCAAGCTCGGCAAAAACGTTTTTCATCGGCACAAGCTGATAGTCCGCAAGCCCGACCGATATCGAATCGCCCACAAACGCGCACTTGCCGAAATAGGTTTCGGTAAGCGGCTCGCCTGCCGGTACAGGATTGATAATGCTTTTTTCCTCTTTCCTTACTTCCCTGACGTCGTTGGAAGCCGCAGAGGAAAGCACGGAGCTGTCCGCGGAAAATCCGGCTGAATTTAATTTTTTTGAATTTATGTTAGCCTCTGTCATATAAACGGCAAAGCACATCAGAAACGACGCGAAAATAATAAGAAAAACAGCCTTGAACCTGAATCTTACAATAGGTCTGTTTTTTCTTTTTGAATTGGAATTAGAATAGGCGACAGTACCTTTTCCAAACATATTTATCTCCATTCTGCCGTTCATATACGGCAGAAAACGCGCCGCAAACGGCAAAAAGTAATTTTTTATGAAAACAGATTCTGAAAACGAAAAATTCCTTTTTTTGACAGAATCCGAGCTTTTACACTATAAAAACCCATAAAATTATTATAACTCAACTGTGAAATTTTTGCAATAGTTTTTATCAAATTAATTCAATAATTATTGCAAAATCCGCTGACATATAGTATAATGTATAATAGATGATTTTATAAATTTTTTGGAGGAAATAATAATGTGTGGATTCGTTGGATTTACAAACCATATAAACAACTCGAACAAGGTGCTTGAAAGCATGATGAATAAAATAATTCATCGCGGTCCCGATTCGGGAGGAAGCTATATTGACGAGGGGATCGCTTTGGGGTTCAGGCGTCTTAGCATAATAGACCTCGCGCAGGGAGATCAGCCTATACTGAACGAGGACGGCTCTAAGGTTCTCCTGTTCAACGGAGAAATATATAACTTCCAAAGCATACGCGAAAAGCTTGTCGCCGCAGGACACATCTTCAAAACCAAAACGGATTCGGAGGTTCTTCTTCACGGCTACGAGGAATACGGAAAGGATCTTCTTAACATGCTTCGGGGAATGTTCGCGTTCGTGATATGGGACAAAAAAGCCGGTAAGCTTTTCGGCGCAAGGGACTTTTTCGGAATAAAGCCGCTTTACTATTCTCTCTCGGGCGAAAGCTTTTTATTCGGCTCGGAGATAAAAAGTTTTCTTCCCCACCCTCATTTTAAAAAAGAGCTTAATACGGCGGCTCTCGAAAGCTATCTGACGTTCCAGTATTCTCCGCAGGAGGAATGTTTCTTCAAGAATGTTTTCAAGCTTCCTGCCGCTCACTGCTTTACATACGAAAACGGAAAGCTTGACATTGAACGCTACTGGCAGATAGAGTTTGACGCTGACGAAAAGCCCGGTCTTGACGAATGGGTAAACAAAATATCCGACATATTCCACGATTCTGTCGAAGCGCATAAGATAGCCGACGTTGAGGTCGGAAGCTTCCTTTCAAGCGGCGTCGATTCAAGCTATGTCGCCGCTGTCGCCGATGTTGACAAGACGTTTACCGTAGGCTTCGGAAAAGATGAAAAATACAACGAGATCGGCTGGGCTAAGGAATTTTCAAAGGCTATCGGAAAAGAAAATACAAGCAAGGTCATCTCCGCCGAAGAATACTGGGGAAGTCTTGAAAAAATACAGTATCACATGGACGAACCGCTTGCGGATCCCGCTGCCGTCGCGCTTTACTTCGTATGCAATATCGCGTCGAAAAAGCTGAAGGTCGTTCTTTCGGGAGAAGGCGCTGATGAGATATTCGGCGGATACAACGTTTACAGCGAACCCGACGGCACATTCTACGACAAGCTTCCGAGGGGACTTAAAAGAGGTATCGGAAAAGCTGCCGGAAAGCTGCCTGCGCACAGAGGCGTCAACTTCTTTATAAGAAAGGGCAAGGACGTCGAAGAGCGTTTTATAGGAAACGCGTATATGTTCTCTCCCGAGGAAAGAAAGAAGCTTCTCAAAATAAAAACCGACGCCCCCGATCCCGCCGTTATCACAAGACCGTTTTACGACAAGGTCAAGGGCAAGGACGACGTGACAAAAATGCAGTATCTTGACCTTCATATGTGGATGACGGGCGATATCCTGCTTAAAGCGGATAAAATGAGCATGGCAAATTCTCTCGAGCTGCGCGTTCCTTTCCTTGACAAGGAAGTAATGGCTGTCGCCGAAAGGATCCCAAGACGCTATCGTGTGACTCATGAGAAATCGACCGACGAGCATACAAAATATATCACCAAATACGCTATGCGTCTTGCCGCGAAAAAGGATACCCCTCTGCAGACGGCAAAGACCGCCGCAAAGAAAAAGCTCGGATTTCCCGTGCCTATCCGCGTATGGCTCAAGGAGGACAAATACTACAATATCGTAAAGGAAAAATTCACGGGCGAAGCCGCGCAGAAATATTTCAACTGCGATCATCTCGTAAAGCTTCTTGACGACCACAGATCGGGCAAGGGCGATTACAGCAGAAAGATATGGACTGTTTTTTCATTCCTTGTATGGTACGGGGTCTATTTTGAAAACAGCGCTTTTGTTCAGGATCGAAGCTCCGATGCAGACGCTTGATTTTTGTGTCGCAAAGAGAGCGGCACAGCCCCCGATTATTAACGAAAGGCTATATACCAATGGCAAGTATTGTAACATACAAATATATAAAACAAAATCCGGATGTAATGGAGTATATACGGCGCGCAGACAAGGCTCTCGAAGCGCAGAACTATACGGAGCATTCGTTTGCGCACGTTGAAACGGTCGCGCAGAATGCGAGCATGATACTGACAGAGCTCGGCTATGATGAAAGACAGGCGGAGCTTGCGAAGATCGCCGGAATGATGCACGATATCGGAAATGTCATAAACCGCATCGACCACGCGCAGAGCGGCGCGGTCATGGCGTTCAGACTGCTTGACAATATGAGTATGCCTGCAAAGGAGATATGCTCGATCATCTCCGCCATAGGCAACCACGACGAATCTACCGCACAGCCTGTAGATCCGATTTCAGCGGCTCTTATAATCGCCGATAAAACCGACGTTCGCCGCAGCCGTGTCAGAAACAACGATTTTCTCACATTCGATATCCACGACAGAGTAAATTATGCTGTCGAAAGCTCGAAGCTTTATTTTTCCGACGACAAAGGCTCGATAGTACTCGAACTGAAGATTGATACGGAAATTTCCCCTATAATGGAATACTTTGAGATATTTTTAAACAGAATGCTGCTTTGCAAACGCGCATGCGGCTATCTTAACGTTCAGTTTAAAATGATAGTAAACGATTCGCAGATGCTTTAGGCAATACCGCGCAAAGCCGTCAGGCGGTATTTGCGCGCCGCTGCCTTTAAAACAGGAGGTTAAAATGATTTCTCGATACCCTCATCTTATTGATTTAAACGACTACCCGGTGTCATGGTGGAACAAGCTTATAGAGCTTGGACACGATATAAGGCTTCACCCTCAGCGGTATACTCATGCCTGCGACGGAAAAATAATGGCGACTCTTTTCTATGAACCGTCAACAAGGACGCAGATGTCGTTCCAGTCGGCAATGATACGTCTGGGCGGAAGCATTATCGGCTTCGACAATCCGTCGACTTCATCCGTCGCAAAGGGAGAAAATCTTAAGGATACCACAAAAATAGTAAGCAGCTATTCCGACATACTGATTATCCGTCATCCGCAGCCGGGCGCGGCAAAGGCTGCCGCTCTTACCGCGGACTGTCCGGTCATAAACGCGGGCGACGGAGGTCATCTCCACCCAACGCAGACGCTCACCGACCTTTTGACCTTACACGAGGAAAAGGACAGGCTTGACAATCTTAACATAGGTCTTTGCGGAGATCTTGTAAACGGAAGAACCGTACATTCTCTATGCAAGGCGCTTTCGTCGTATTCGGGAAATACGTTTGTGCTTGTGTCGACGCCGAATCTGCGTCTGCCGTCCTATGTCAAGGATATAATAACCGCAAGCGGAAGCGGCTATACGGAAGTGACCTCTCTCGACGAGGTCATAGGAGATCTCGATATGCTTTACATGACAAGAATACAGCGCGAGCGTTTCTCAAGCGAAGAGGAATATCTTGCCGAAAAGGATACGTATATACTCGATAAGAAAAAGATGAAAAAGGCGCGTAAGGACATGATAGTCATGCACCCCATGCCAAGAGTGGACGAAATAACCATTGAAGTTGACGACGACAATAGAGCGGTTTACTTTAAACAGGCAAAATACGGCATGTACATAAGAATGGCTCTTATAATGACGCTTCTTGAAAGCGAAACGCCGTCAAGGCTTCTTAGCGGCAGAATAAGAAGCGACGTTTGCTGCCCAAACCCTAAATGCGTTACGAATATAGAAAAATACCTTCCGAGATCGTTTACGGGAATGGGAGATACTCTTGAATGCGAATACTGCGACGAGCGGACGCTGCTTGAACATTGACAGGAGGTTTTTTATGGATACATTTGCGGAACAGCTTGTGAAAAAAAGATCGGATTCTTCGGATTCAATGAAAAAAACGCTGATAATTGCAGGCGCAGGAGTAATTATCGCTCTGCTGCTGATGCTGTCGTTTTTTGTGACCTTTCTTGCGCTTTTTTTTGCGGCGGCAGCCGGCTATGCGGCATATTATCTGCTTAGCGGACTCAATATCGAATATGAGTACGCGGTTACAAACGGTACTCTCGATATCGACAAGATAATCGCGAAAAGAAAAAGAGTAAATATGATCTCGGTAAACGTTAAAGATTTTACGTCCTTTGACTATTATTTATCCGTTGACGAGGAATTTGACGGTACCGAGATCCATTCAATGGGCGTCGATTATTCGTCGGGTATCGAGGAAGAACCGTTTTATGCCGATTTCCAAAACGAATCCTACGGAAATGTAAGACTTGTGTTTTCGCCCAATGAAAAGCTTCTCGGATGCATAAGACCGTATCTTTCCGGAAGTATAAGAAATAAATTTTAAAAGGAGTATTTATCATGTCAGTTTTACAGGATCTAATAGTTAAATTCAATGAAAAGGTAAACCCACAGCTTTATACGAGGATAATCAAGGAGATACAGTCTGCCGAATCTCTGTGGGCGGCTTTTTCTCCGGCGTCAAACAACTATTATGTCGGAAACGAAAACGGAAAGGCGGCGGCTTATCTTTTTTCTGAAAAGGATTATTTTGACATATTCTACATTCACGAAAATAAAAAGGGCTATGACATAAAGCAGGTCGAAAACAAGCTGGAATACCGTATGGCTCTCTTCGCAGACCTTTACAGATGCGGATTTGAGGTAGTCGTTATCGATAACGGTCAGACGTTTTTAAAGCTCGACCTGTTTGACATCATCAAAAAGCCCGAACAAAACAGCGAAAATAAAGATACGCAGCTTATCGTAAATCCGCTTCTTATGAGGTCGGCATGTTGGTTTTTGCAGGAAAACGCCAAAAGTCCTGCAAATCCACAGATGTGGACGTTTATGTTCGGTGAAATATTCAAGGGAGAATACATCGTTCCCGCCGACACAAGCAAGCTTCACATAGAAGGCGTTAAATCGGGCGAAATAAAGCTCGGAGAGGACAGCGAGGTTCTGTTCCCGATACTGGAAAACGCACAGAGCAAGAAGTATTATCCGTTCTTCACCGATTTTAACGAGCTTAGAAAGTATGATATGAATTCTCAGTATTCCGCAATGGCGGCAACCTTTAAGGATCTCGAAAAATTTGCGGGAAAAACAGACGGAATCGTTATAAATCCATACGGCATAAATTTTGTGCTGACCTCTGAAATGCTTGAGGATATCAAAAGGATAAGCGCCGAAGTCAAGTCCGGAGAATAAGCCATGGACGAAATGCAGAGCATCGGAAAGCTACTTTATAAATACAGACTTCTGGTCACGCCGAAGCAGATGAAAACGTTTGAAGAGGAATCCGATAAGGCAGGCGTAAGCTATGAACGTCTTATGGAGAAAGCCGGTAAGGAGTTATCAAAGCATATAAAAACGCAGTTTACAGAATATAAAGACAGCTTTTCCGAAACGCCTTTGGTAATTTTTCTGTGCGGAAACGGAAATAATGCAGGCGACTGCTTTGTCGCCGCAAGGCGTCTTAAAAAGAGAAGCATAGATTCTGTAGTATTTCTGCTGTGCGGAGAGCCTAAAACCGAACTTGCAAGGCTGAACTTTGAAAGAATGGAAGATATTAAGGTAATACGGGACGAATCGGAAATGCTCGGTATATTAAACGAAAAACGTATGAAAAGCATTAAGGTTGACGGCGTTTTCGGTACGGGCTTTCACGGTTGGCTGCCCGAAAATGTAAAAAGAATTTTCAAGGTATGCGGATTTATAGATATTGCGGCGGACGTACCAAGCGGAGGAAACTGCAAAACAGGAGCTGTCGCCGACGGTACTCTGTACGCGAAAAAAACGATCGCATTCGGCTGCGCGAAAATCGGAATGCTCCAATATCCATTGCGGTCGCTTTGCGGACAAATAATAATCAAAGACATAAATATTCCCGAAAAGGTATACGGGCTTATCGACTATCCCATAGAAACGCTTACAGGAGCTGAGATCCCGAAAAGGACGCCCGATTCCCACAAGGGAAATTTCGGCAGACTGCTGACCGTCTGCGGAAGCGTAAATATGCCCGGAGCGGCTTTGATGTCCGCATGTGCCGCCGCAAGATCGGGCGTGGGACTGCTTGAGGTGTGCGCGCCTGCGGAGTATGTTCCGCACTTTGCCGCAAAGCTGCCCGAGGCGGTATATCTGCCGCTTGAAACCGAAAACGGAGCATACGCTTTAAACTCGTATGACAAAATAATAAAATCTGCTGAAAAGGCATCGGCAGTACTTATCGGCTGCGGACTCGGCGTTTGCGGCAGTACAAAAAATCTGGTAAAAAAACTGATACAAAATATAAATTGTCCGATTATTTTAGACGCAGACGGAATAAACTGCATAACTGACAGCATAGATATTATTAGACAAACCAAGCGGGAGATCATTCTTACTCCTCATCCTGCGGAAATGGCAAGGCTTTGCGGTACGACAGCTGCGGAAATACAGTCGGACAGATTTGAATATGCAAAAATGTTTTCACAAAAATATAGCTGTACTCTTATTCTGAAGGGCGCAGGCACTATTATTGCTTATCCGGACAGGGCTTATGTCAATACATCGGGCAATCCGGGAATGGCTAAAGGCGGAAGCGGAGATGTGTTGAGCGGTATCGTCGCTTCTCTTGCGGCACAGGGTATACCGTCTGAAACCGGAGTATTTATTCATGGACGGGCAGGAGATGCGGCAGCCGAAAAGTATTCTAAGCAAAGTATGCTGCCGACGGATATGATCGACGAGCTTGGCGGGATCTTCAAAAAGTTTGAATAAAAAAACAATGGAATGTAAAGCTGAATCTTATATTAAAGGAGCTTTATATGAAAAAGATAATTCCTGTTTTTATTTCATTTATTCTTGCAGTATCGCTCTGCGCGTGCGGTAAAGAGAAAAACGTCAAATTTACACCTAAGCTTAATGAGCCTTTTACGGTCAGCGCAAAAATAGTATATGGCGATATGGAATCGGACGCTGTTTTCAGAAAATACGGCAAAGCCAATTGGGACATAGAATTTTCCTCGCCGAATACTCTTGCGGGAGTTATTTTGTCCTATCGCGACGACAATGTTGACGCTTCATATAAGGGACTTAGCTTCTCTGTTCCCAAAACCGCGCTGCCGATAAAATCTATAATTTCGGCGTTCATAGAAGCCGTTGACTCGACAGCTGAAATGCCGGAGATAGAGGCTGTTGAAAAGGAAGGTCTTATGGAAATAGAAGGAGAACTTTCACAGGGTAAATATGTGCTGAAGCTCGATAAAAACGGCGGTATTGCAGTCTTTGTAATGGCAAATCTCGAGTTGAATATAACATTTACCGATTTCCATTTAGACAGCTCTGCTGCCACGGATGCTTCCGAAGGCACGCAGGAAGCAACTATGCCGACAGAGCAGCTTACAGAGCCGACCGAGGAAGCGTCGGAAGCCATGACGGAAGCTGCGGCTGAATCATAGGAAAAGCCGGTAGGACACTCTACAAGGAGTGTCCTGCTTTTTTGAAAAAAGCATGCAAAAAACTTTTTCCTTCGCTTTTGCTTGTTAAATAAATTGTTCATTTCTTGCCTTGATGCAAGAAACGAACCAAAGAAAATCAAGCTTCCGCTCCGGCACAGCTTTCGCTGTGAGTCGCAGAAGCGAAAAATAATGACTATCTTTATAGTCGGGGACTGTAAATGATAAATTTTACCATTCAGCAAATATAGTTTATATCATCGTTTACACTTATTATAACCTGTAAAAAAACTTGTTTTTAAAACAATACCGCACAATCTCTGTGCGGTATTGTCTTATATATTTTCTATCTTATCCGCAGCTTCATCGAGCCAATCGTCCTCATAAAGCTCTATAGCGCCTTTGTCGCAAGCCGCAGCAAGACGCGGATCTATAGGCAGTCTGCCGAGAATATTCAGCTTATACTGCTCCGCAACGCTCTCAAGCTTGCTTTCGCCGAATATGTTGATCCTCTTGCCGCAGTCGGGACAGACAGCATAGCTCATATTTTCAACGATGCCCAATATCGGAATATTCATCATTTCAGCCATTTTAACTGCCTTTCCGACTATCATCGAAACAAGCTCCTGCGGAGAGGTCACAATAACTATTCCGTCAACCGGTATTGACTGGAAAACGGTAAGCGGAACATCACCCGTTCCCGGAGGCATATCGACGAACATATAATCGACGTCGCCCCATATTACATCTGTCCAAAACTGCTTTACAACACCCGCGATAACAGGTCCTCTCCATACAACCGGATCTGTTTCATTCTCAAGCATCATATTTACAGAAATTATTTTTGTGCCCATTTTGCTTTCCGCAGGAAAAATGCCAAGCTCGCTTCCCTCCGCCTTTTCCTTTATACCAAAGGATTTCGGAATGGAAGGACCTGTTATGTCCGCATCGAGTACAGCCGTACTTTTTCCCTTTCTCCGCATATTTACCGCGAGGACAGAGGAAACAAGCGACTTGCCGACGCCTCCCTTGCCGCTTACGACCCCGATGATCTTTTTGATGCGGCTCTGCTCATGCGGTTTTTCGATAAGGCTCTCCGGCTGTCTGTCTGCGCAGCTCTGGCTGCATGTTGAACAATCGTGTGTACATTCGCTCATTTTAAATTTCTCCTTTTTTATTATAGATAAGGCAGCGCTGTGAAAAAGATTTACTGTGCTGCCTGATAATTTACCTCACAGAAGCGGCGCAATAATTCTAAGCAGTCCGCCTCCTATCCGTTTGATGAGTGATCTGCTCTTGCAGTCTTTCAGCGTTATGCGTCTGCATTTCACAAGAGTTTCCTTGAAATCGGATCTTATATCCGCTATTGCCGGAACTTTATACATGAACGTACCGCATTCAAAATGAAGATACAGACTGCGGTAATCGAGATTTATCGTTCCCACCGTTGCCGTTTCATCATCTGAAAGAAAGTTTTTTGCGTGTATAAACCCGGGCATATACTCGTAGATCTTGACGCCAAGCATTATAAGCTCCTTGTAATAGTTCCAGCCGACGCATTTCGCATACCATTTATCTGCAATATGCGGAATGATTATCCTGATATCGACACCGCTTTTTGCCGCAAATCCGAGCGCCGTTATCATTTCATTGTCAAGAATGAGATAAGGCGTTGTGATATAGACATACTTTTTGGCTTTATTTATTATGTCAAGATATATAAGCTCCCCCACGTTTTCATTATCGGTCGGAACATCGCCGTATGGCATGATATATCCTTTTTCCGAATCGGATTCGCCGACTGATTCGGGCTTATATTTTTCATAGCTTTCAAGCTGTTTTGTCTTTCTCTCCCACATCTGAATAAACATTACGGCAAAGCTCCATGCCGCCTCGCCTTTGACCATGACCGCGGTATCCTTCCAATGACCGAAGCGTTCCTTTTCATTTATATATTCATCGGCAAGATTAACGCCGCCGTTGAAAGCTGTAATACCGTCGATAACAAGTATTTTACGGTGATCCCTGTTGTTTTGCGATGTGGAAAGAAACGGTCTGAACTGATTGAATACCCTGCATTTTATACCCTTTGACTCCAGATATCTGTCGTAATGAGAAGGCAGGTTAAACTGACTTAGCATACCGTCATAAATCAGTCTTACCTCAACCCCCTCCGACGCTTTTTGAAAGAGTATGTCAAGAATGCTGTCCCACATTTCACCGCGGTCTATTATAAAATATTCCATAAAAATATATTTCCGCGCCTTTTTAAGCTCATTCAGCATCGAGATATATTTTTCCTCGCCTATCCTGTAATATTCGGTATAATTGTTCCTATAGATAGGATAACAGCCGTAATCATTGACATATTGCGCAAGATTTGCGGTATAAGGCGATTCCTCTTTCAGCTTGTCCATAACGGCTTCATCCTGCGGTATTAACGGCTTTGTGAACTTTATGAGCTGATTCTTTTTGTTTTTGAAAGAAAAAGTTCCGAGCTGTGCGTGAAGAAATATATACATGAATATACCAAAAATAGGAATTACCAGTATTGTTATCGTCCATATCAGCTTGTATGCGGGATTTGTGTCGCGCTTATTTATAATGTAGCATACAACAGCTGCGGAAAGCGCCATTTGTATTACATAGATCGCAGGCACATTTTCATAAAGGCTCAAAAGACTCGTAACAATAAATAAAACCTGCAGCAACAGGATAAATATGATAAGGAAATTTCTGTTAAATATTTTTTTAATGAGCTTTATATTATCACCCCATTTGAATATGCAACGTGTATGTTCATTTCTTGCCTTGATGCAAGATTTACGAATGTGCAAAGACATTTAAATAAATATAATAAATGCTTTTTATTTATTATATCATAAATTAGTCAAATTTGCAACTGTTAAAATAACGATATTTTCAGGGTTGTTCAATATATAATGCTATGTAAAGCGGTCAAAAATGGGGCTAATTAGTAACAAATTAGTATCAGAGTTTCGCCAAATATTTCTTGCCAACTGACCGTTATATCATCAATGATATGTATCAAATTCACCGTTCTTTATGCGTATACTAATGATAGCTATAATTAAAGAGGACGAATCATTCGTCCTCTTTAAAGGTGTTATGACTGTTCAGATTTTAAATGATTCTCTGCCGTGCTTTATACAATCAAATTTTATGTTCCAGATCCTCGAGCCTATGAT
>JAMPFN010000062.1 GCA_023664445.1 Clostridium sp.
GTATTCCGTTCCCGCTTCTTCCGCCTCAAAACAGAGCGTACCGTCAGAAGCCGTTCCGGGTCTTGTGTCGATATTGTCAGGAGCGTTGTTTAAAACGTCCTGTAAAAGATTTTCGTATGTTTTATCTTCAAACAATTAACTGGCTTGTCAACCCCAGATAGGACAGAAATTATTTAGCCAAGTGTAATGATTTAAACTGAACCGGAGAGAGATAACCAAGATAGCCATGAATACGAAAATTATTGAACCAATGAACGTAATCAGCAAGCTCAGATCTGAGCTGTTCAAGAGAATCGAAGGTTTTATTCATAACAAATTACGTTTTAAAGATTTTGTAAGTTGCTTCGGCGACAGCATTATCATAAGGGCAGCCCTTATGACTAAGAGAGCGAGTAATTTTAAAAGCATGAATAAGATCGTCAATAATTTTTTTAAATTCATTTCCTCTGTCGGTATGAAAGATCTTCACCTTGGAAAGATTTGCGCTGCTGCTCAGAAAAGCGTCATACACAAGCTGAGCGTTTTTGTGAGAGCCTGCTGAATATCCGATTATTTCACGATTAAACAGGTCGATCAGAATGCAGATATAACACCATTTATTACGGACTCTCACGTATGTAAGATCGCTTATTACAACTTCCAGATGCTCCCGATCATTGAATTTTCTGTCAACCTTGTTCTCGATTTTTTCCTCATTACAGGATGTTTTATGAACCTTGAACTGCTTGATCGTATAATTTGATACCAGTCCGTATTTGTCCATAATACGTCGAATCCTACGCTTTGAAGCAATGATATTTCTCTTCAGTTGCAGTTGAAACAGGGAACGGCAGCCTTAACGATTTCGCTTCCGTTGCCGGTATGACTGTAGAGCAATTTTCAAATCTGTTTGAGAACCGTACAGTTGACGCATTGAGCGCATTCATCTCAGGTCTTAATGATGCTGAGCGTAACGGTCAGACGGCAAAGGTGATCCTTGAAAATATGGGTATTACCGAAGTAAGGCTGTCAAACGCCTTGGCTTTCGTGTAGAATGGTGCGCTTGCTTCGTAAGCGGCTGATACATAAAAATCACGAATATAAGTCTGTTCTATTCGTTATAGATTGAATCTATAACGAATTATAGAAAAAAACTATTTGACTTTTCCTATAGGTATGATATAATATATATATAGTATTTATTGGGAAGTGTTATATGCAGATTTCAACAAGAGGAAAAAATGCAATTAAAATGCTGCTTGATTTAGCAAATCATAATGACGGAACACCTGTAAGATTAAAAGATATTGCCAGCCGTCAGAACATTTCAGTCAAATATCTGGAACAAATTGTGATGCTTCTGCAAAGAGCGTCGCTGCTTCAGAGCGTGAAAGGAAATCAGGGAGGTTATCTTCTGAAATATCCTCCCGAACAGTACACCATGTTTCAGATTCTGACTGCTACAGAGGGTAGTCTTTCGCCTGTAGAATGTGTAGAGAACTGTGCAAGTCCATGTGAGAATCAGAATCAGTGCGTGACATACCGAATGTGGAAAAAGCTTGATACAGCCATACATGATACATTGGAGGGTATCACTCTTGCGGATTTGATGGACTGGCAGGAAGAAATCGTTATTGCCGGCGACTACAGTATTTGAGAAATAAAGGTGATAGTATGAAACAGATATTATGCTTGGCACTAATGACTGCAAAATGGTCTACGGCGCTTCTTCCGATGTCATCGGCAAGGGTGTTGCAAGGCTTGTGAAACAGGTTCGCCGCTTTGCACCTGCCAGCAAGGTGCTTGTGATTTCGCCGATCCATTTAGGTCTGCAGGTCTGGGAGAGTGAGTTTGATCCCGAATTTTCCCGACATTCTGTTGATGTTTCCAAGGGATTGGCAAAGACGTATTTCAAGATCAGCCGTGAGGAGCATACCGCGTTTTTAGACGCTTCGCAGTTTGCAGAGCCAAGCAAGACCGACCATGAGCACCTTTCTGCCGAGGGTCACGCTCGGCTTGCGGATGCTGTATTTAAAAAGGTTAAAGAAATTATATGACAGAAGAATTGACGTTGGAGCAGATTTCAAAAAAGAAGTCGTGAATGAGGTGAAGACTTATTAAAAAAATAATTAAAATTATTGATGCCCATACTCATGTTTTCCCTGATAAAATAGCGGAAAAGTGCCGTATGTCCGTAGGAACGTTTTATGATTTGCCCATGTACACAAGCGGTACAATAAGTGAGCTTGAAAAGATACGCAGTACACATTTTATGCAGGACGGCATTGAATATCGGATCGTTCGGCAGTTGATCTGTTCGCCGGCTGTGACAGCGTCACAGACATACAGCATCAATCGATTTATCAGCGAACAAGTAAACAAAAATCCGAATCTGATTGAATTCGGTACACTGCATCCGGAAAATGAAAACTTTGAAGAAGTGATAGATAGTATCATTGATATGAATTTATGCGGAATAAAGTTTCATTCTGATTTTCAACACTTCAATATTGACGACAAACGTATGTATCCCATTTATGAATATGCCGCCAAGAAAAAACTTCCCGTATTATTTCATATGGGCGATAAAAAGCTGGACTATTCGTCTCCATATCGTCTTAAACGAGTATTGGAAGATATTCCTGAGCTGAGGGTGATCGCTGCGCATATGGGCGGCTATTCACGTTGGAACGAGGCGTTTTCTTTGCCTGTATCCGATAACCTGTATTTTGACATATCCAGTTCTTTGGGTATTATTTCGCAGGATATGTTTTTTAGATTTCTGGAACGTTTTGGCTATGACCATTTTTTCTTTGGCAGCGATTTTCCAATGTGGAATCCATATGAAATGCTGAAAATCCTGTTGGAGTATCAATTAAATGAAACGATGCTTTGTGGGATTACGCACGATAATTTCATGAAATTTATGAATAGACATGTTCAATAACCTCGTTTATTAGGGGGACGCTGTCCCCCTATGCCCC
The DNA here is from genome assembly GCA_023664445.1 of Clostridium sp. Lineage (GTDB taxonomy): Bacteria > Bacillota > Clostridia > Oscillospirales > Ruminococcaceae > Porcipelethomonas. The sequence goes on from JAMPFN010000062.1 coordinate 2,964, forward strand.
CTGCCAAAGGGAACAAGTTCCCTTTGGAAACCCAATGATTTTTTGTAATATCACCCGTTGGGCAATATTACAAAAAATAGGAGTATCTCCATAGAACGTTCTTGGCAAGAATCAAGGGAAATATGTCCATCTGACAAACAAGTTATTAAACACATCTAATATAGAAGAGGAGTAATTACATGACAGAAATAATATGGTTCGGCAGAGGCGGACAGGGCGCTTTCACATCTGCAAAGCTGCTCGGAGCTGCACACACGTCAATAGGCGAGGGGAGATATGCGCTTGCGTTTCCGTCCTTCGGACCTGAAAGACGAGGCGCTCCGGTGAGGGCGTTTACAAAGCTTAGCGATAAACCTGTTCTCGACCGAAGCGAAACGGAAAAGGCGGATTACATAGTGATTCTGGACGAAACGCTTTATAGCGGAAATCTGAAAAATCTTCTGAAAGAAAACGGAAAAATAATCGTCAATTCCAAAGCGATTTCGGGAGATGATATAATTTCTTTTGATGCGGACAGTATTGCAAAAGAATTGAGATTACCTGTTGTAAATACTATAATGACAGGTGCGTTATCTGCAATTTCGGGAATTGTAAGTACGGAAAATATAATATTTGCCATTGAGCATTATATGCCTAAAAAGCTGCATGAAAAGAATATCAACGCAGTCAAAAAAGCTGTCGGGGAGGTTTTGAAATGAAGCCGTATTTAAGAGAAAAAACGCAGTTCGGATTTAACGACGTGCCCGAAAATACCTGCTTCGAGGCGGGTTATCTTGTTACGGAAAACAGCGGCTGGAGAAGTATTCGTCCTGTTGTGAATCACGAAAAATGCGTTGGCTGTATGCAATGTTATCTTTACTGTCCCGACGGTGTTATCTCTATCGAAAACAACAAGGCTGTGATAGATTATGATTTTTGCAAAGGCTGCGGTATCTGCAAGAAAATTTGCAAGCCAAATGCAATAGAAATGGAGGCTGAGAGAAAATGAAGAAATTTTTATCAGGCGACGAAGCCTTTGCAGAGGGTATCAGACTTGCAAAGCCTGCCATAATCTCAGCATATCCCATAACGCCGCAGACTATAGTTGTCGAAAGGCTGTCCGAAATGGTGGAGGATAAGAGTCTTGACAGCGAGTTTATCCATGTTGAATCGGAGCATTCCGCGCTTTCCTGTGCAATGGGAGCAAGCGCCGCAGGAGTGCGTGCGTTTACAGCGACTTCATCTCAGGGACTTCTCTACATGGCAGAGTGCCTTTATTACGCATCGGGCGGACGTTTTCCGATCGTTATGATGAATGCTAACCGTTCGACTGCTCTTCCTTGGAATATTTACGGCGACCAGAGAGATAGTCTTTCGCAGCTTGACAGCGGTTGGATTCAGGCTTATGCTGAAAATGCTCAGGAATCACTCGACCTTGCATTGATGAGCTATTATATTGCGGAAAACGAGAAGGTCTCCACGCCGTTTATGGTGAATCTTGACGGATTTATTTTAACTCATACTTATGAGGAAGTAGATATTCCCACGCAGGAGCAGGCGGATATTTTTCTTCCGGAATTTGAAACGGATAATAAGCTTGACCCGGATAATCCAAAAAATATGGCGTTTTCGGCAGGCCCGGAGCATAACTATATTTTCAAATACAAAGAGCATATAGGCATGAAAAACGCCGTTCCGATAATCAAAGATGCGGAGCAAAAATTTGCGGAAATATTCGGCAGAAAATACAGCGGACTGATCGATACATACAAGGCGGATGACGCTGAATTTATTTTAATAACTCTTGGAAGCATTGCCGGGCTTTGCCGTGAAACGGCGGATAAGCTGCGGAAAAACGGTATCAAAGCAGGCGTATTGCGTATCAGATATATGCGTCCTTTTCCCGCAAAGGAAATTGCCGAAGCTGTAAAAAACGCAAAAGCTGTTGCAGTACTTGAAAAAGATATTTCCTTCGGCAACGAGGGAGCGGTATTCACAAATGTAAATTCTGCGCTCCACTCGGAAAGTATAAAAGTTCCGTCCTATAATTTCATAGGCGGTCTTGGCGGCAGAAATATTTCCGCTGCTGATATTGAAAATATTTATTCGGAAATCGAAAAAGGAACGGAAAAAGTGAATTTCATTGGGATCGAGGTGGGAGAATAATGACAGTAACGGCAAAAAATCTTTGCAAAGACGAATTTTTTTACGGTCACAAGGCCTGTGCAGGCTGCGGAGGAAGTCTTGCGGTCAGAAACGCGTTGAAGGTTCTCGGAAAAAATGCAGTCGCCGTTCTTCCGGCAGGCTGTATGTCGGCGGTGGGATTTAATTTTCCTCAGCTTTGTTTTGCAAATAATGCGATAATTTCAACCTTTGCAGGAACTGCATCCATGCTTACGGGAATCGAAGCGGGCTTTCGCAGACGCGGTATAACAGATTTCACAGCGGTTGGATTTGCAGGCGACGGCGGTACGGCAGACATTGGAATACAGGCGCTTTCGGGAGCAATCGACAGAAACGACAACATAATTTACATCTGCTATGACAACGAGGCTTATATGAATACGGGCATTCAGAAAAGCGGTTTAACGCCTTTCGGTGCAAAGACGACAACTACGCCTACAGGTAAAAATATACACGGAAATATCCGTCCGAAGAAAAATATGTTTGAAATTGTTGCGGCTCATGATATTCCCTATGCGGCGACTGCGACGGTGGGATATATGACGGATTTTCTGAACAAGGTAGAGAAAGCGTCGAAAATCAAGGGCACGAAATATATTCACGTTATCGCCCCATGCCCTACGGGTTGGGGAATACCTGTCAGCGATACTATTGATTCCGCAAGAGAAATCGTGGACTGCGGTTTGTGGTATCTTGCGGAGTACGAAAACGGCGAATTTACGTTGAATCACGACCCGAAGGAATTTACAAGTGTTTCGGATTATCTGAAAAAACAAAGCCGTTTCAGACATTTGACAGACGAGGATATTCAGATAATTATTCAGTCCCGTGATGCAAAATGGGAGAAGATTCGCAGAGATTGGAGGAAGTAATATGCCCGCATTATCAAACAGAACAGCGGATTTCACCGATTCGGTTATCCGTAGAATGACGAGAATTTCAAATAAGTACGGAGCTGTAAACCTGTCACAGGGATTTCCGGATTTTGAGCCGCCAAGAGAAATTTTAGACCGTCTTGCACAGGTGACAAAGGAGGATTTTCACCAGTATTCCATCACATGGGGCGCACAGAATTTTCGCGAGGCTTTGGCAAAAAAGTATGAGCATTTTTCAGGCAGAGCAGTTGAACCAAACAGCGAAATAGTCGTGACCTGCGGCAGTACGGAAGCAATGATGGCGGCAATGATGAGCGTAACAAACCCCGGAGATAAAGTCATTGTATTTTCGCCCTTTTACGAAAATTATGGAGCAGACACCATACTTTCCGGAGCAGAGCCGATATATGTTCCGCTCGATCCCCCTGAATTTAATTTTGACGCGGGCGTACTGGAAGCGGCGTTTAAGCAGCGTCCTAAAGCGCTTATTTTATGCAATCCGTCCAATCCCTGCGGAAAGGTTTTCACACGCAGAGAGCTTGAAATTATTGCCGACCTTGCAAAAAAATATGATACGTTCGTCATTACAGACGAGGTATACGAGCATATCCTTTATGCTCCAAACGTTCATACATATATTGCGGCATTGCCCGATATGTGGGAGCGGACTATTCAATGCAGCTCGCTTTCAAAGACGTATTCAATAACAGGCTGGCGTTTGGGATATGTTACTGCACCGTCCCACATCGTTGATACGGTGAAGAAGGTACACGATTTTCTGACAGTCGGAGCTGCGGCTCCATTGCAGGAGGCTGCCGTAACAGGACTGAAATTCGGCGATGAGTATTACAAACAGCTTCAAGAAAAATATACAGAGAAGCGTAATTTATTTCTCAAAGGTCTGGACGATTTGAACATACGTCATACAGTTCCCGAGGGAGCATATTATATTCTGCTTGATATTTCCGAGTTTGGTTATGACAGCGATCTGGAGTTTTGCGAAGCGCTTGCAAGAGACGTGGGCGTGGGAGCCGTACCGGGTTCAAGCTTTTTCAAAGAGCCCGAAAACCGCTATATCCGACTGCATTTTGCAAAGAAAAATGATACCCTTAATGAAGCGTTGAACCGACTTTCGGACATACGAAAGAAGATATAGTCAAATAACTTAAAAAGCAGCAAAAAGGAAGTTGATGAAAAAGAGATATAGCAAGGCGGAGGATGAAGGCGGGCTGTCGCCCTCCAAAGACGACAACGATGCTATATTGCTTTTTCATAGCTTTACTTTGTTGATTTTAAAGTTATTCGACTATAAAGCCAAGAGGATAATATTATGACTTTACAGCAATTAAATTACATTATCACCATTTCTGACACGTGCTCTATGAATAAAGCGGCAGAGCAGCTTTTTATCGCACAGCCGTCCTTGACCAGCGCTGTGCATGAGATCGAAAAGGAAATTGGAATTACGATTTTTTACCGCAGCGGAAAGGGAGTGTCCTTGACCGCTGACGGTACGGAATTTTTAACTTATGCAAGACAGCTCTATCAGCAGTATGAAAATTTGCAGGAGAAATATTTAGGCGGAAAGGTCAAGAAAAAGTTCAGTGTTTCCGCACAGCACTACTCCTTTGCGGTCAAGGCATTTGTGAACACCGTCAAGGAATTTGACACCTTTGATTATGAATTTGCAGTCTACGAAACGAAAACGCCCAATGTGATAAACGACGTAGCTTCGATGAAAAGTGAGATCGGTCTGCTGTATCTCAGCGACTTCAACAGACAGGTTCTCACCAAGATACTGCAAACCAATCATCTGGAGTTTCATCATCTCATTGACTGTGGGATATATGTCTACCTCTGGAAAGAGCATCCACTTGCGAACAGAGAGAAAATTACTTTTGAGGAGCTTGAAAATTATCCTTGCCTGACCTTTGAACAGGGAGATAAAAGTTCGTTTTACTTTGCAGAGGAGATATACAGTACCTCTGATTATGCACGAGTGATAAAAGCGTCAGACCGTTCCACTATGCTGAACCTGATGAAAGGTCTGAACGGCTACACGTTCTGTTCCGGAATTATTTGCGGAAGTCTTAACGGCGACGACTATTCCGCCGTACCGATTGATGACGACAGCATTATGGAAATCGGCTATATTACAAGGAAAAATGCGCTTTTAAGTGAAGTCGGAAATGTATATATCAGAAAACTTAAAGAATATTTGAAAGTCTGAAAATCGGGGGAGCAATAATAGCGATACTCATATAGAAATTTTTGCTGTAATATTTTTGATTATAAGTCAAAAATATTACAGCTTTTTTATTGACATATAACTACTTTTGATGTATAATTTTAGTAAAATAAATCGGAATTTAGGGTGGAAGAATGAGATTTGTAAAATTAAAAAAGGTTATTTTAACTTTAATTATTTTATTTTCTGTCTTTTTCATAGTAACTGAATTGTGCATTATGAAATATCTCAAAGAATATGGATATGGAATAAAAGAATTGCCGCAGACTACAATGGTTTATTTTCATTTAAGCGATGGCTTTACTGTTGAAAAGACTGAAAAAGGTGCAAATGTTTTTATCGGCAGAAGTGATTATATCTATGAGTCAGTATTTGAGAAAAAGGGTTATTTTGAAGCTGACAGAATGGGGGTAGACGGCTTTTATAATAAAATTGGAGAAAGCAAGGAAAACAATCATACTTTTGATTTCCGGATTTCTTCTACTAATGATTGGTGTCATTGGTTCAGGATATACTACATAAGTGAAAAATATCCTATTGAAAATTTCTGATTAATTATGATTTATGCAAGTAACAAAAATTAAGCTCGAAAGCAATTGAAAAATTACTTTCGGGCTTTAATTCTATATGTGCATCCGTCTTATACTTGCCCATTTTTTACTTATAGATTAAATCTATAGCTTGTTATAGATAATACATATTAGACAAATAGGAAATATAGGTGTATAATAATAACAGAACAGGAAAACCTGTGAGAAAAAAATTAAACTGCCTTGCACATTCGCTCACTGCGTTCGCTTCGTGCAAATCGGCAAATAATAAACGCCAAATAAATTTGTCGTTTACTATAATTGGAGGTAAAGTAACATGAGTACAAGAGACGTCAACAATAAATTCTGGGATGAGGAACTCGAAACAATGCCCCGTGAGGAGCTTGAAAAGAAGCAGCTTGAGGATCTGAAAGAGATCGTGAAGTTTGCATATGACAACGCTCCCTATTACAAGCGTTCATTTGACGAGGCAGGTGTAAAGCCGGAGGATATTCACACTCTCGCCGATATTCAGAAGTTCCCGTTTATCAACAAGACCACCCAGCGTGACACACAGGGCGTAGGCTCGTTTCTTGGCGAGTTATGCGCCGTTCCCGAAGAAGACGTTGTTTTTATTTCAACATCGTCAGGCTCGACAGGAGTGCCGACAATGAGTCCGTTTACAAAAAAGGATTTTGACGAATTTCAGGATACGGAAAGCCGCTGGTTCTGGCAGATAGGTATGAGACCCAATGACCGCTATGTTCACGCCTTGAATTTCTCCCTGTATGTCGGCGGTCCTGATGTAATCGGCGCACAGAACCTCGGAGCATTGTGTATCTGGGGCGGCACTCTCCCAAGTGAAAGACTGCTGTTTATTCTGAAAACCTATCAGCCGACAATTATCTGGACAAGTCCGTCCTATGCATGGCAGTTGGGCGAAAAGGCGAAGAAAGCAGGCATCGACCCGAAAAAAGATTTGTCTATCAAGAAAATTATCGTTGCAGGAGAGCTTGGCGGTTCTATTGACGCAACACGAAAGGCAATTGAAGATTTATGGGGCGCTGAGGTTTACGACTTCTACGGACTTTCCGATATTTTCGGAGCTTGCGCAGCACAATGCGAGTATCATGACGGTCTGCACATTGCGGAAAATCATATTCTTGTGGAAACAGTTGACATACATACAGGTGAGATTTTGCCGCCCGGTGAAGTAGGCGAACTGGTGTTTACAACTCTTCGTAAACACGCAAGACCTCTCATTCGTTTCAAGACAGGCGACATCGGTTACATAGACAACACTCCCTGCAAATGCGGACGTACTCACGGCAGGATCCACATCAGCGGCAGAAAGGACGATATGTTTATTGTTTCGGCAGTAAACGTGTTCCCAAGCGATATTGAAGCTGTTATCCGTGAGCTTGACGGAGTAACCGGCGAATATCTTATCCGTGTATTTGAAAAAGATTTCACTTGCAAATATTCGGTTGAGATCGAGAAAAACTCCGATAATCCCGCATCTGACGAAACTGTTGCGGAGACGGTTTCTGCGGCATTAAAGGCAAGAATCGGCGTAAAGCCTTACAAAGTCGTTGTACATCCCGACGGCGGTCTTGATACGCGTTCGGAGCATAAATCCAAGAGAATCATTGATGAAAGAAAACTGGACTACACAATTTAATTTAATCAGAAAAAAGAGCGTCTGCTTACTATGTTTTGGGCGGACGCTTTTGAGGCGATATGATGAATAAATTTAGTAAATATTTTTTTGAGGGCGGTTTCGGTCTGGAACGTGAAACGCTCAGACTGGATAAAAATGGCGGACTCGCCCGGACTCCACACCCTTTCGACGATCCCCATTTGCAGCGTGACTTCTGCGAAAATCAGCTTGAAATTATTACAGGCGTGAATGATTCTGTCAAAGATGCCATTGCAGAGCTTGCAGAATGGGATCTGACTGCAAGAAAAAAACTTTCTGAAAACAACGAGAATCTGCATATTTATTCAAATCCGCCGTATTTTTCGGACGTATCGGAAATTACTGTTGCCTATTCCGGCATGGAAACTGCAAAATTTAATTATCGCAAGCAGCTTGAACAGAAGTATGGCAAACCTATGATGCTTTATTCGGGAATACATTTTAATTTTTCGCTTTCAGAAAAGTATCTTCATGAAATTAACGATACCGGTCAGGAGTTCGGGCAATTCAAGGACAGTACATATTTCAGGCTAATGAAGCAGATTTTTCTTCATAGCTGGCTGATCGTTCTGCTGACTGCCGCAAGTCCGACATATGACAGTTCATTTTTTGTGTCGGGAACAAAGGGTGAAAAATTCAGCGATTATGGCTCTTTGAGAAATTCCAAGCACGGCTACTGGAATCAGTTTGTGCCTGTTCTTGATTACAGTAGTATTGAGAATTTCACGGACAGCATACAAGGCTATATTGACGATGGACTTTTGCTTTCTCCTGCGGAATTGTACATGCCTGTCCGTTTGAAGCCGAAGGGAGAATACAGTCCTGAATCGCTGAAAAATGGTATCGACCATATTGAGCTGCGAATGTTCGATCTGAATCCTCTGAGCGATGTGGGAATTTTCAGTAAAGACGCCGAATTTGCACATCTTCTGATGTTGTACCTGCTTCATCTGCCTGACTTTGATTTTACTGCAAAGTTACAGGAAAAAGCTGTTTTCGACCATAAGGAAGCTGCAAAATACATGCCCGATAAGAATTATTTTGATAAGGCAAGAGCTGTAATTACCGAAATGAAGCAGTTTTTTGAGGGATATGTCTATGCTGAAAAGTCGCTTGAATATCAGGAAAGAAAGCTTACGGAAAATCAGCGGTACTGCGTTAAAATTTATGAAAGGAGATGACAGAAATGTGCGAATTATTCGGCGCAAGTCTGAAAGAAAATGAAGATATAAACGGCTATTTATCGGAGTTTTTCAGTCACGGTGCGCAGCACCCTCACGGCTGGGGAATATATCGTGAGCATCACGGAAATTTTGAGATCGTAAAAGAGGCTGTCAGCTCGTTACAAAGTGCGCTTGCAAAGAAAATTATCGACACAACATCTCCTCAAAAGCATTTTATGGCACATATACGGCTTGCTACAGCAGGTGCGGTCAAAACGGAAAACTGCCACCCATTCAGCGGCTTTGATAGGTCGGGACGCCGTTGGACGCTGATTCATAACGGGACTATATACGCTGTAAACAAGACTTTTCCATATCGGTCGGCACAGCGTGGAAATACTGATTCCGAACGTGTTTTTCTGTATTTGCTTGATAAGCTTAACAAGGTATGTACAAATAATGAGAGTGATCGTTTTACGGTAGTAGATGAAGCTGTTCAGGAACTTTCGGAGTGCAACAAGCTGAATCTGCTTATCTCGGACGGCGAAATTCTGTACGTCCACAAAAATATGGAGGGAACACTATTTTATCTGAAAACCGATAACGGCTATTATTTCAGTACCACACCTATTGGAAACGGTGAGTGGGCAGAGTTCCCCACAGCGCAGCTGATTGCCTTTCAAAACGGTGAAAAGCTGTTTTCAGGTACAAAACACGGTAAAATATTTACTTCTGTAATGCATAGTATTTCCGTTTATGATGCGATGAATATATGAAAAATTTTCAGAAAATTCCGCAAAGCCTATTGACAATATAGGAAAAGTGTGCTATAATATGAATATAGCCTATCAATCAGGTAGAATAAATAAGATTAGAGGTAATTATCATGAGCAAGAATTATAAATTTGAAACTTTACAGCTTCACGTCGGACAGGAATCTCCCGACACTGCAACAGACGCAAGAGCTGTTCCGATCTACGCAACAACGTCCTACGTTTTCAAGGATTCCGCACAGGCGGCAGGACGTTTTGGACTGACCGAGGGCGGCAACATCTACACACGTCTGATGAACCCGACCTCAGATGTTTTTGAGCAGAGAATTTCGGCTCTGGAGGGCGGTGCGGCAGCGCTTGCGACAGCTTCGGGTTCAGCGGCGATATCATATGCGGTGCAGAATATTGCGACGGCAGGCGACCATATCGTCAGCTCTGTAAATCTTTACGGCGGTACATATAATCTTTTTGCCAATACTCTGAAAGAACAGGGGCTTACGACTGCTTTTGTCGACCCGTCAGATCCCGAAAACTTTGAGAAGGCTATCCAACCGAACACCAAGCTTCTCTACGCCGAGACTTTAGGCAACCCTAATTCCGATGTCATCGATCTTGAATTGATTTCTGAAATTGCCCATAAACACGGCATTCCGCTTATTGTGGACAATACTTTTGCGACTCCTTATCTGCTCAGACCGATCGAGCATGGAGCTGATATTGTGGTACATTCCGCCACGAAATTCATAGGCGGTCACGGCACGGTAATGGGCGGCGTAGTTATTGACGGCGGTAAATTTGATTGGGCGCAGAATGACAAGTTCCCCGGACTTTCCAAGCCGAATCCGTCCTATCACGGCGTTGTATTCACCGAAGCCTGCGGCAATATCGCCTACATAATGAAGCTTCGCACGACTCTCATGAGAGATCAGGGCGCGACTATTTCGCCGTTCAATTCATTCCTGCTTTTGCAGGGACTGGAAACGCTGTCGCTTCGTCTGGAACGTCATGTGGAGAACGCTTTGAAGGTAGTTGATTTTCTGAAAAATCATCCGCAGGTTGAGCGCGTCAATCATCCGTCCCTCGCACAGGGCAGAGAAAAGGAGCTTTACGATAAATACTTTCCCAACGGTGCGGCTTCGATCTTCACCTTCGACATCAAGGGCGACGCCGAGACTGCAAAGAAGTTCACCGAGAGTCTGGAGCTGTTCTCGCTGCTTGCCAATGTTGCCGATGTGAAGTCGCTGGTGATTCACCCTGCGTCCACCACACATTCCCAGATGACTAACGAGGAGCTGCTTTCCGCAGGTATCAGACCAAATACCGTTCGTCTTTCTGTCGGTACAGAGCATATTGACGATATTCTTGCTGATTTGGAAATCGGTTTTAATGCAGTAAAATAAATCTGTCGAAACACTTGAATACATACTAAATCTATGATATAATTA
>JAMPFN010000063.1 GCA_023664445.1 Clostridium sp.
ATTATAACATACCCATCTCCCCACCCCGCGGGGAGATGTCCTTGGAATCCTCATGTACTTGCATTTGCAGGTATATCTCACTCCACACACCAATCAGGACAACTTACAAATTGTTATGCTCACATGGAAAAGCGTGGATCAAAGTATAAAATCCACGAAAGAGCAATTTCAACTCATTTTCGTGGATTTTTCGCAACACGTTAATATATTTAATTATAACTTTTTCAAAATTTTTACGTCAATACTCCCGTAGATACGCGATTTGTTAGTGTATTTTCGTGTTTTCACCGCTGTTTCTGGATTTCTTGTATTTGGCGTTTTGCTTGTCGCTTAACATAAAAAAACTTTTTCGTCGCTCCGTTTTTTATATCTGACTTCATAAGAATTTACGAATGTCAACTCCAAGCTTTTCTTCAATACCTATCAGCTTTTTGGCAATATCCTTTGACTTTTCGTCCGCCGCTTTATACTTATTGAGATAACCGCTGAGCGACTTGACTCCCATATTGCAGCCGTCTGTTATCAGATCCGCGACTCTTTTGTCAGATTCGTCTACCGAAAGCTTGAAATTGGTTTTCAGCCATGACATTCCTTTTGCCATTGCAGGCGGCTCTTTACCGTCGTCATGATATTCGTCAAGCAGTACCTGAAGCTTATGATCGATCTCCTTATGGTCTGCCTTGCTGATTTCAAGAATGCCTTTAAGCTCATGATCTTTAACATAGTCTACGGTATCGTTAATAGCCGATATGCCCATTTTTATACCTGCGTCGCATTCCCTCAAAAGTTTTATTGTATCGCTTTCAATCATAATTTTTTCCTTTCAAAATGATATATTGTTCTGAATCATAAATATATTATTTACCGGAATACATATAAAAATACGTCCGAACATTTTTATGTTCGGACGTATTCAAGCAAAATTTGCCAAAAAGACATGTGCATACGCCTATGAATACAGGCTCTTATATGTTACCCACTGATACTTCGCCGTCAACGGCGTATTTCCGTTGAACGGTTTAAGCCATTCATCGACTCCTGTTCCCGGCCATACGTTCATCATGATTTTTCCCGGAACGCTCGGAATATCCTCATACGCCGTATAGACAGCTTCTCCGTCGATGAACCATGTTATACTGTCAGACTTCCATAAAAACCCATAGGTGTGGAATCCTGCGGAAGCGTCAAAGCCCAGATCGTACATATATTCATGATTTCCCACTCCGTTTGTATAGTAATTGAATTGAACCTTTGTAGTATCTTTTCCAAGCACCTCAATATCTATTTCGTCCCATGGATTGTTGTCTGACGGTCCTGTGTAAGTAAAGAACGACGATACGACGCCGTCGTTTTTTATAGCCTGCATAGAAGTTTCATAATAACCGTATCCGTAAAAATCCTTTGTTCTGTATTCCGCAGCAGAATAATTGTATTTTCCGTTTTTATCGGTATCTATCGTAAGATTTAACGCAGCGTTCTTTATGACCGCATTTTCGGAATACCAGCCGCAGTCAAACGGATCGCCGTTCGTCCAGCCGTCCGACGCCTCAAAATAAGACGATGCTCCGTTTCTGAAATCCGCTGTCATATCTGCCTCCGTATCAGGTTCTGCCGTTTCATCGGAAGTCTTGTAAGATGTTGTTGTTTCGGAAGGCTTCGGCGCGTCCGTAACAGTTGTAACAACGGGATTTTCGAAGCCGCCTGTATTGCCCTTGACAATACTGCGTCTTAGCAAAGTCACGTCGATGACATTTACCGCACCGTCGCTGTTCATATCGGCGTTTTCGTACTGATTTGACGTGAATTTAACCTTTTTTACTATATACTTCTGAAGAAGCGAAACATCAGCCGTATTCACCTTGTTATCGGGCTTTACATCTCCTTTGATATCGCTCTCGGGTATTTTCTGATCTGTAAGCGCAAGGAGGTATATCAGCGGAGAATTCCAGTATGTTGTGATCTCATTTGTAGAATAGCTTTCCCAATGGTCGACATAGCATTTGGCAGGAGAAACGCCTGAAAGATAAGCCTTGGCTGCGCTGTCCTCTTTTTCTGAATTGACGCCTCCCACAAGCATTCCCTTCATCGGCTTGTTTTTAGCCATTGACGGTCTGTGATGAGGCTGCTGAGGCGATACTGTGCCGTATCCTGTAACAAAGCACTCGCCGTTCGGATTTCTTCCGAGAAGATAGTTTATAATTTCCTTTGCATAAATTTCATAATCCTCGTTTTCCATTATATCCGCTGAAATCGCAAGGATAACTCCTGCGTTCGCAATAGTCATATTGCTTCCCCAATTATACGATGTGACAGGCGAACCGTATGGGCTGGAATCAACTCTCTTTGCAAGAGTGGACGCCTGACTTGTGATCTTGCTTTTAGCGGTATTGTAAACCGAAAGACTCTTATCGATATTTTCCATAGTAACAATAGCGATATTTCCGTAATCTCCCATTGTTGACCAATCCATGCCCGTTCTTGCCGTCATGTCCTCAAGCGCGGTCAGATACTTATTTTCCGACGTCGCGCGGTAAAGCTGTGCGGCAGCCCAGTAACGCTCGTCTTTATCGGAGGAATCGCCGTAGTCGCCTGTTGTGACGTCCTCGGGATTTTTAAATATCAGATTCGGATTTTCTTCAAGGAACGACCATGCCTTTTCCGCAGCTGAAAGACATGTATTTGCAAAGGCTCTGTCAATATCGTAATAATACTCGTACGCCATTGCCATAGCGCCGCAAAAATCGGCGGTCGCGGTGGTCGATACGGGAGTTGCGATAAGTTCGTCGGTTTCCTTTTCAGGCATTACATATCCCGGAAAGCTTTCACAGGTCACTTTATGATGTACGCCGCCTGTCGAGGGCTCCTGCATTTTGAGCATCCATTCAAGAGCGTATTCAACTTCGTCAAGAACATCGGGGATCCCGTTTCCGCTCTCGGGGATTCCTACGCTGTCGGTAAACGCATATGGGTTCATGCCGTATGCGTTAAGGAGGTCGGCGACAGTCTTAGCGGCAGGAACAACATATCTTCCGTAATCTCCCGCGTCATGCCAGCCTCCGCTTACATCGATAGTCTGACTTGTACCGTATACCCTTGCTTTTCCCGTATGACACGCAGCATGACTGAAATCGTTGTCTTCTATAGCAGTTCCGCATCTTTGGAGATAAAGCATACGAACGGTATCGTCAAGCAGATTACCATACGGATCGTCGGAGATCTCAAACGTATACGAATCGTCAAGACCGCTGCTCTTTATGTAATATTTGCCAATAGCTGTAACAGATGAGAAATCGGCAAGCCAGTCGGATTCGCCTGCGCTGAAATTTTTTTGTTCGGCTGAAAGCTCTCCCGTATAGACAGTCTTGTTTGTTTCGGCATTAACTACTGAAAATTCATTTGCGATAACTTGTTCGCTGTCATTATTTCTGCGGATCACGGCTATTTTCCGATCATCGGGCTTATATCCCAGCTGATTTGTAACGATCGGCGGCTCATAGGCTCTGATTTCGGAATAGTCGACCTTACTGTCATCAACAAGCTCCAGAAGTACATTATCAAGATAAATGGTATGCGCGCCGCTCGGAACGTTTCCCTCATTCGGTAAACCGCAGTTGAAAACAAACTTTGACATAATATCCGTATCTTTTGTCATAGTAAAGGTATAATCTACTTTCAGAGGCTCGGACGTCAGATCGAGTCCTTTCCATGTATATGCCTGATATGTACCGCCGTTCTGCTGGATCATCGCTTCAACATAACGGTCAGTATCCGACGATATCTCATACGAAAGATGATACTCTCCGTTTTTGTAGAGCGGAACTATATCGTAGTACATCTGAACGCCGTAGTTCACCGTGCCGAGCGAGGTTATGTTAAGGGCAAGGCGTCCGTTATCCACCTTAAGCGTGCCCGCGCCGCCCTTTTCCTTATAAATTCCCCAGTCGCTTGCGCTTGAAGCAAACGTCGAGCTTATGACGGTTTCAGCGGCGGAAACGCTTATGTTGAATGTCGGAACTGCGGCGGCAGAGAACAGCATTGTCAATGAAGTGATCGCCGCAGCGATTTTTTTTAGTCGCATTTTATGATTCCTCCTACTATATTATGCAATTTTACTGATTATATTTTAACATACATAGGATAAAATGTCTATCATTTTTTTGCCGTGCGTAATAAAATCTTGACTGATTTAACGCTTGATTTTCCGATTTTCAGGAAATTAAGGTTGTAGAAAAAGTCCTGTGTATTGTTTTTAGGCGAGGGGACACCCTGCAAGAGAGGGCGTCCCCTTAAAATCAGCTTTTTGTTAAGCTGCAATTTTATTGAATTGCGCAGTATGTTCATTTCTTGCCTTGATGCAAGAAACGAACCAAAGAAAATCAAGCTTCCGCTCCGGCACAGCTTACGCTGTGAGTCGCAGAAGCGAAAAATAGGTATTGGTTTTATAGACGGGGACTGTAAACGATACTATTTACCATTCAGCAAATATAGTTTGCATTATTTAAAGTTTAGGTCAAGCCTTTTCAAAGAGGGGACGCTTTCACTTGCAAAGCGTCCCCTTAAAAGCGGTCTTTATACACTTTGGATTTTCCTGAAAATCAGGAAATTTAAGAAAATTTAAAAAAGCTCTTGACAAATCAAGAAAAATATTATATCATATTAATATACTAATTAAATGCTATGACGGGAAATAAAACCGCTTATGGTTTTCAGAGAGCTGCCGTACGGTGCGAGGCAGTATTCCAAAACGGTCATAACTCATCCCCGAGCAGTTCGCTGAACGTCCCAAAAGACAATTAGGTGCAAACGGGTTCTCCCGTTACAGAGAAACGCATTGACTGATGCGGCAGAGCGGGCACAGATAACGTGTCAAGAAGAGTGGTACCGTGGAGTTTACGCCCCACCTCTTTAATTTTAAGAGGTGGGGTTTTTTGTTGTATCATCAAATTACGAAAGGAAGATTTGGTATGAAAAATTTTGAAAAGTACACAAGACAATATTTCCCCGTTAAAAATCCGCCTATGAAATGGATCCATAAAGATTATATCGACCGCGCGCCCGTTTGGTGCAGCGTTGATCTGAGAGATGGAAATCAGGCTCTTATCAATCCGATGACATTGGACGAAAAGCTGGAATTTTTCAAGTATTTGGTGAAGATCGGTTTTAAGGAGATCGAGGTGGGATTTCCTGCGGCGTCGGAAACGGAATATGAATTCTGCCGCGCACTCATCGAGAAAAAACTCATTCCCGACGATGTGACAATACAGGTGCTGACGCAGTCAAGAGAGCATATTATCAAAAAGACCTTTGAAGCTCTTGAGGGAGTTGAAAACGCGATCGTTCACCTTTATAATTCTACCTCTCTTTCACAGCGCGAACAGGTTTTCAGAAAAGAGAAAAATGAAATTATAGATATTGCCGTTATGGGAGCTAAGCTCTGCAAACAGTACAGGGAAAACGCTGTCGGAAACTACCGCTTTGAGTATTCTCCCGAAAGCTTTACGGGTACGGAGCCCGAATTTGCTTTAGAGATATGCAACGAGGTAATAAAGATCTGGGAACCGTCGGAAAACGACAAGGTAATTATAAATCTTCCGGTCACGGTTTCACACTCCATGCCGCATGTTTACGCAAATCAGGTAGAGTTTATGTGCGATAATCTGCTTTGCCGAGAAAACATAATAGTTTCGCTCCACCCGCACAATGACAGAGGCTGCGCAGTCGCGGACAGTGAAATGGGTCTGCTTGCCGGCGCTGACAGAATAGAGGGTACGCTCTTCGGAAACGGCGAAAGAACAGGCAACGTCGATATCGTAACGCTGGGAATGAACATGTTTTCGCAGGGAGTCGATCCGCAGCTGAATTTTGAAAATATGCCGGAAATCACTGAAATTTACGAGCGCGTAACGGGAATGACCGTTTACGAGCGTCAGCCTTACAGCGGTCAGCTGGTATTCGCGGCGTTTTCGGGATCTCATCAGGACGCTATCGCAAAGGGCATGAAATGGCGCGAAGAAAAAAACTGCGAGCATTGGACAGTTCCGTATCTTCCTATCGATCCGAAAGACGTCGGAAGAGAATACGAAACGGACGTTATCAGGATCAACAGCCAGTCGGGCAAGGGCGGCATCGGATATGTTCTTGAACAGCAATTCGGCATTATTATGCCGAAGAATATGCGAGAAACGGTAGGCTATCTCGTAAAACATGTTTCGGATAACGCGCACCGCGAGCTTATGCCGAGCGAAGTATACGACATATTCAAGGATACGTTTATTAACAAACAAACGCCGCTTACTCTTAAGGAAGCGCACTATGTGCAGAAGGACGGCATAAAGGCTATCGTCACGGTCGAGTATAAGGGCGAGATCATCGACGCTACCGCTCACGGCAACGGCAGACTTAACGCAGTAAGCAAAGCTGTTATGAAAGTACTCGGCGTCAAATACGATCTGCACACATACACGGAACACGCGCTCGAGCAGGGAGATACGTCACAAGCCGCTTCCTATGTGGGAATCAAGGATGAAAACGGTAAAAATTTCTGGGGAGTCGGCATTGAAACCGATATTATCGATTCATCTCTCAAGGCTCTTTTTAGTGCGGTAAACAACATGATAACAGATAAATAATTATTTATGGAGTGGTAAAATGAGCGAACCTATGCTTCATAGTCCTTTTGAAAAGGAAATCGCCTTTTATGAGAGTATATGCTCCGGTGATATCGAACTTGTAAAAATGCTTGCGACGCCCTTGGGCAGCGAGGGTTACGGTACACTCAGCAAAGATCCTTTGGGAAATATCAGATATCACCTGATAATTTCAATATCTATGATAACAAGATACTGTATAAACAACGGCATGGCTCCGGAAGAAGCGTATAATTTGAGCGACAGCTTTATTATGCAGGCAGACGAATGCAATACAGAAAAAGAGCTTCGTAAGCTTCATTACGATATGATAGAAACTTTTACTAAGGAAATGGGCATAGTCAAGTTCGGCGGCATCTATTCAAAGCATATACTCAAAGCTGTCGACTATATAAACTCTCATATAAACGAAAAGATTACTATGAAGGAGATCTCCGATCATATTTCTTTGAGCGTTTCCTATTTATCCAGATTATTCAAAGAAGAAGTGGGGTACAATGTCAGCGAATATATCACTATGAAAAAAATAGAAACAGCTTCGAGAATGTTCAAGTATTCGTCACAGTCAACATTGGAAATAAGCTGTCTGCTCAGTTTCAGCTCGCAGAGTTATTTCATAAGGGTGTTCAAAAAATATACGGGCATGACGCCGAGGGAATACCGCAGTAAATATACTTTCTTTAACAAAAAAGGCAGCTCTGAATGAGCTGCCTTTGCTTGTACCCAAATCCCGATTTCAGGATACGCCTTCTCTTGCGGACTATATTTTTCAATACCCTTAGCCGTCTTTTTATTGGTTGCTTCTCTTTTTCTTTGCTGAAATTATATTTGAAAGTATCACGAACAAAACCGAAAATCCTATGATCACTGCCATATTTATAAACAGCGGCTTCAACGATCCAAAATCGAATTTTTCAAGATCTCTTAGCCTGTCGTTTGTATTGATGAACCAGTAGGAGGGGAGTATATGCGCTATGTTCAAAACGCTGTCAGGCAGATACTCCGACGGAACGAACGCTCCGCACAAAAAGCTTGAACCGAGAGCGACCACGTTTACTATTCCGTTTATCGCGTTCTTGCTGCCGGTAAGATTTGAGATAAGAAACGCTATCGTAACGGTGCATATTGTGAATATGAACGAATTGAGTATAAATATGAGTCCCTGCTTTGTCGCTATTGCGCCCGAACCGCATGTTGCAAATGAAAGCGCAACGTAAAGCGCCCATAAAGTAAGTGCGAAAAGCATGTTTGAAAGCAGAAGTATACGGTTGTATTTTTTCGTGCTTATGCAGGAAATATTCGTTCTTCTGCGGACATTTCTTTCGTTGAATGAGCCAAGTACGGTACAGATCGTGAATATCGCTCCGGCAAGCAGACCGTAGTTCATGAAGTTGTAGAAAGCTGCCGCTTTTGCGATCGCCGTTGCGTCAAGCTTTGATGTTATCTCCACTTCCGTTTCAATGCCGAGCGTTTCCGAAATATTTTTGATGAGCGCGTTTTCGTCAGCCGACACTTCCGCATAAGTCTGCGCCGTGCCTACATATTTGGCGACAAGCATTTCGGCGTAGCTTGCAGGATAGTCGCCTGTCGTTTCGATTTCTATTTCGGGGCATTTTCCGGCGAGTATGTCCGAACGGAATCCCTGTGGGATATAAACTATGTAATTTACGTCACGATAGAAAAGCGCGTCGTTTCTCGCTTCCTCGCTGTCCTTGATATTTTTAAGAACGGCATGCTCTTTCAGATAAGCAATCATGTCGGCGGTAACGCCTGTGTTTTCGTCGTTGTTGACTACCAGCATATCCGGCTTGTTTTCGGTAAAGCTTATGTTTTTATCGTTTGTCTTTATATTTATTCCTCCGAAGCATACCAGTATAACGGTATACAGGATGATGATACCCTTGCATTTGTTCAATATGTGTAAAAAAGTCTTAAATACTGTCATACTGCTGCCTCCTTAATCCGCCCCAAGAAATTATCACCATAACAGCCGAGAAAATAAGAAGGCTTGATATATTGACAATGTATCTTTCGTAGGTGTCGTAGTAGTAAAGAGAATAGAATCCGTCGGTTATCATGGCAGCCGGATTCAGCTTGTTCAGGAGGGGAAGATGCTTATCGATCTGATATTTTATCACAACTCCCATCATACCGGAAAAGAAGCTTCCCACCATTGATACCGCAAGGATTATGCCGATTTTAGCGCCCTCTTTGACTTTGAACAGTACGCCGACAGCTATGCCTATTGCAAGTCCCGAAAGACAGCCCGCGAGCGCAAGGAGTATTATAAGAGGCAGATTATCGCCGAAATCGACCTTTAATATAAAAATCGAGAAAAGGAAGAGCAGTATCATTCCGATTATCTGCACAGAATATCCGGCAAGCAGACTGCTGAAAACAATGGTTCCTTTTCTTGTGGGACTCATAGCGACACGTCTGCCGTTGCAGTTCATGTTCGCAAGATTCTGATTTATAGCCGACATGCCAATGATGCCGCCGTAAAGACAAGTCATGGCGATAAGCGTATAAAACTCAATTACGGTATAGCTTAAATTATCCTTCGAGATGTTTTTAAGGTTTACCTCACGTTTTTGCGCCACTTTATCGACTATATCTCCGACCTTTGCCATTAACTGCGCCTGAGCGGCTTCATCCGTCATAAAACTTTCAGGTTGAAACATGTCAAGCATTCCGTCTGTCATTACGATATTTTTCTGAACGACGTCTGCGGTTTGATTGATTTCTTCGATAGCGCTCTTGAAAATGGTCTGATTAGTACCGTTTTTTGAAATGACTATTTTGCTGCCCTGTTCACCCGAAAGGAGATATCCGGCAATATCATTGTCGCTGAGAAGCTTCTGCGCCTTTTCTTCCGTAACATATTTGATGTTGAACATGCGGTCGTCGTTTTTTGTGTCGCTCAAAGCGGCAAGCGTTTCTTTCATATAGGCGTCCATTTGGAAATATTCGTTGTCAACGACAGCTATATCTATCGCGTCGAAATATTCTGCTTTTTCTATATTGGAAAACGCCATGTTAAAAAATATGCCCAAAATCAGCGGAAAAGCAAACGTCCAGAAAATAAGCGGCTTTACTCTGAAAAGCGTTTTGAACATATACTTGAAATTATGTAAAAGCATCAGTCGCGAAGCTCCTTTCCGGTAAGCTCGAGGAACACGTCGTTAAGCGTCGGACGCTCGGAGTAAATTTTGGTGTAGGTAATATTTTCGTCCCTTAAAAAATCAATGAGCGTTACTAAATTATTTGTTCCGGCGCGGTATACGACTGTCAGAGTATCGTTTTTATATTCGGCGTTTTCAACATGCTTGAGCTGTTTTATCTTTTCAATTATATCCGTATTGAATTTTGCTGTTTCAACAGTTACCTTTTCTTCTATTTTAGCAAGTCTTTTCAACTCGTCGCAGCTTCCCTCAGCCAATATTTTTCCTTTGTCAAGAATTATGACTCTGTCGCAGATCTCTTCAACCTCTTCCATGTAATGGGTCGTGTAAACGATAGTTGCCCCGTTGTCGCGCAGCTTTTTAATGCCGTCTAAGATGTTGTTTCGGCTTTGCGGATCGACCGCAACAGTCGGCTCGTCCAGAAAGATAAGCTTCGGCTTATGAGCAATGCCGCATGCGATGTTAAGCCTCCTCAAAAGACCGCCCGAAAGCTTTTTGGGTACGAATTTAAGATAATCGTCAAGTCCCGTCAGCGCAACGGCGTCGTCGATGCATTTTTTTCGTTCTTCCTTGTCCTTTATATAAAGACCGCAGAAGTAATCGAGATTTTCATATACCGAAAGCTCTTGAAATACGGCAACATCCTGAAAGATAACGCCGATGTCGCGTTTTATTTTGTAAGCGTCGGGCTTCATTTCTTCTCCGAAAATTTTTATGCTTCCCGAACCGAATTTCAAAAGCGAAAGTATGCAGTTTATAGTAGTTGATTTTCCGCTTCCGTTAGGACCTAAAAGTCCCAGTATCTCGCCCTCTGTTACGCTGAACGATATGTTGTCAACGGCTTTGAGCTCTTTGTATTCCTTGGTCAGATTGCTGACTTCAATTACATTGGACATTTTTTCTCCTCCAATAATTATTTTAAGGCACACTTTTCATGTTGCCTTATTAATTATAATATATTTTATCTTCGATGTCAATATTTAGATGCTTGTGGGGACTCTGTCCCCCAATCCCCCTGCCAAAGGGAATGATTCTCTTTGGAATCCCCATAATTTTTAGTAATACTTGCTCCTTTGGGGAAGTATTACTAAAAATATAAGTACCCACACAGAACATTCTTTGCAAGGATCAGGAGATAAATCCCACAAAATTTCAAAATTATAAATCATAGCTGAACGCTAAAAAGTATCGTTTACAGTCCCCGACTATAAAAACAGTTAATATATTCGCTTCTGCGACTCACAGCGTAAGCTGTGCCGGAGCGGAAGCTTGATTTTCTTTGGTTCGTTTCTTGCATCAAGGCAAGAAACGAACATACTGCACAACTCAGGATGATCCATAAATTTTAAAAAAACTCTTGACAAAAATAAATTTATATGTTATCATATGAACAGATAAACATATGTTAGGAGGTGAATGTATGGAAACAGAAAAATGCGAATACCTCTGCGTGCATGAGGATACGGTAAAAAAAGTGATCGACAATATGCCCGAAGAAGAAAAGCTTTACGATTTAGCCGAACTTTTCAAGGTATTCGGGGATTCAACAAGAATAAAGATATTGTATGCGCTTTTTGAGGCGGAGCTTTGCGTCTGCGATATCGCGCAGCTTCTGAAAGTAAATCAGACTGCTGTTTCGCATCAGCTGAGAGTGCTGAAAACAAATAAGCTGGTAAAGAGCCGCAAGGACGGAAAGAATGTATTTTATTCCCTTGCAGACGATCATGTATACAGTATCATAAATCAGGGAATGGATCATATTAATGAATAAGGAGAGATCGACATGAAAAAAGTATACAAACTTGAAGAACTGGACTGTGCAAACTGTGCCGCAAAAATGGAGAATGAAATAAACAAAATAGAAGGAGTTCAAAAGGCGTCAATAAGCTTTATGACGCAAAAACTGACGATAGAAGCGGACGAATCAAAGATTGACGAAATTATGAAAAAAGCTGCTAAAGTATGCAAAAAAATAGAACCCGACTGCCGTATAATCATGAAATAAGGTGACGAAAATGACATTGAAACAAAAGAAAACGCTCATCAGGATAATATCGAGCTTGATTTTGCTGATAGCCGCCGGTTTTGTACCTGTTCACGGTATTGTGAAGCTTGCGGTATTTCTCATTCCGTATTTTATAATAGGATATGACATTTTATGGAAAGCATTGAGAAACATATTTCACGGTCAGATATTTGACGAGAATTTTCTTATGGCTATCGCCACTATCGGAGCGCTTGCCATGGGCGAATACCTTGAGGGCTGCGCTGTTATGATCTTCTATCAGACAGGCGAGCTTTTTCAGGGAATTGCGGTCGGAAAATCAAGAAAGTCCATATCGTCGCTTATGGATATACGTCCTGATTTTGCAAATATTGAAAAGGACGGCGAAATCATAGAAGCCGATCCCGATGAAGTTTCGATAGGAGATATTATTGTTGTAAAGCCGGGTGAAAAGGTACCTCTTGACGGAGTTATTATAGAGGGCAGAACTTCCGTTGATATGTCGGCTCTGACAGGCGAATCCGTTCCCGGAAATCTTTCCGAAGGCGATGACGTCATAAGCGGCTGTATCAATTTGAATGGCGTTATCCGTGTAAGAGTTACAAAGGAATTCGGCGAATCAACGGTTTCAAAAATACTTGACCTTGTTGAAAATTCAAGCGCAAAAAAAGCAAAAGCGGAAAATTTTATAACAAGATTTGCAAAATATTATACCCCATGCGTAGTTATCGGAGCAGTATTGCTTGCCGTTATTCCTTCTTTGATTACCGGCGAATGGCTCGAATGGATAAGCAGATCGCTTACGTTTCTTGTTATTTCCTGTCCGTGCGCGCTTGTAATATCCGTTCCGCTCAGCTTTTTCGGCGGTATCGGCGGCGCGTCAAAATGCGGCATACTCGTAAAGGGAGGAAACTATCTGGAAACGCTTTCAAAAGCGGAAACGATCGTGTTCGATAAAACGGGAACTCTCACAAAGGGCGTGTTCAACGTTACCGTCATACACCCAAATGAAATGACAGAGGAAAGACTTATAGAACTTGCGGCTTATGCGGAGGTCTATTCCGACCACCCTATCTCGTATTCGATAAGAGATGCTTACAATGCCGAAATCGATAAAAGTCGGGTGTCCGATGCTGAAGAAATTGCCGGTCATGGCGTTTCGGCTGTTATTGACGGCAAAAAAATATACGCAGGTAATGACAAGCTTATGAAAAAGATCGGTATTGAATGGCATCCTTGTCACCACACGGGAACGACAGTTCATATAGCTGTCGGAAACGAATATGCCGGACACATCGTTATTTCGGATGAAGTTAAATCCGATTCCGCCGAAGCGATAAAGCTTCTGAAAAAATGCGGCGTTAAAAAGACGGTTATGCTGACGGGCGACGCAAAGGAAGTCGGAGAAGATACGGCGAAAAAACTTGGACTTGACGAAGCGTATACAGAGCTTCTTCCGGACGGTAAGGTTGAAATGGTTGAAAAGCTGCTTGGCGAAAAATCTAAGAAAGGTTCGCTCGTATTTGTCGGCGACGGCATAAACGACGCTCCTGTACTTTCAAGAGCCGATATAGGCATTGCAATGGGAAATATCGGTTCTGACGCCGCAATAGAAGCTGCGGATATCGTGCTTATGGACGACAAACCTTCAAAAATTTCAAAGGCAGTTGAGATATCAAGAAAAACTCTTGGTATAGTTCATCAGAATATCGTATTTGCTCTTGGCGTCAAATTGATAGTGCTGATCTTGGGTGCGTTTGGATTTGCAAATATGTGGGCGGCAGTATTTGCTGATGTCGGCGTTTCCGTTATAGCGATATTAAATGCCATGAGAGCTTTGAATGTCACGAATGATTGATTGATTTTTGTGTAAACTATAATTGCTGAATGAAAGAGTTTATCATTTACAGTCCCCGACTATAGAGATAGTCATTATTTTTCGCTTCTGCGACTCACAG
>JAMPFN010000064.1 GCA_023664445.1 Clostridium sp.
CCGTCCCACAAGGGACGGAAAGAAAATTGAAAGGAAACTAAAAAACTTGCACTTTTAAGCAAGGATCAGGAGATAAAGCCCTCAAAATTGCTGAATGGTAAATAGTATCATTTACAGTCCCCAACTATAAAGATAGTCATTATCTTTCGCTTTCGCGACTCACAGCGTATGCTGTGCCGGAGCGGAAGCTTGATTTTCTTTGGTTCGTTTCATGCATCAAGGCAAGAAACGAATATATTACGCCGTAAAATTCAAAAAAGTTTATTTTTTAAACGCATATCGCTTGCAATAATTTTCATTATATTGTATAATATAATAAGCTGTCAGAATTGTAACTGCTCTTCCGATGTCAAGGTTTGATTGGCGGAGCGATAAATTCCTTTTATTATGAATCGAGGCTTGTAAATATGGACATAGAAAATATTGGCAGAGTTTTGCAGATAATCACAAAAATACTGATAATATTCCTGGTTCTTCCGATCCACGAATACGCGCACGCATGGGCGGCGCACAAAATGGGAGACGACACCGCCGCATATTCGGGAAGACTTACGCTCAATCCGTTGGCGCACATAGATATTGTCGGCGCGATATGTATGCTGCTGACATCGTTCGGTTGGGCAAAGCCCGTACCGATAAATCCGCTCAAATTCAAAAAGCAGCGTCTTGGCATAGCGCTGACCGCCGCGGCAGGTCCGCTTTCAAACCTTATTGTCGCTTTTATCGCGACTGTCGTTTACCGTATACTCACATCGCTTCCCAATGCGTACGAGCTTTATCTTGGCGACGGAACAGGCATAACTCCGTTTTTTATAGTTATTTTCATCGTGGAATTTTTCATTGAAGTAAATATCGGTCTTGCAATTTTCAACCTTATCCCGATACCGCCGCTCGACGGCTCAAAGGTGCTTAGCTATTTTACAAGCGCCAAATTTGACAGGTGGATATATCAGAATCAGATGATCGTCAATCTCGTTTTCCTCGGCGTTATTGTAACGGGCATTCTCGATAAACCGATATCGTTTGTGAGTGATTTTATAATCGATTTGTTCTTCTTTATTACAGGTTTTATCCCGAAACTCATGGGGGCGTGAAATGGAAGCCATATCTTTTAAGCTCGACGTTTTTGAGGGACCTCTCGATCTGCTTCTTCACCTGATTTCAAAGCATAAGCTCGACATTTACGATATCGAAATATCAAAGCTTTTAGAGCAGTATCTTCTTTATATAGAACAGGCGAAGGAACAGGATCTGGAACTTGCGGGAGAATTTCTTGAAATGGCGGCAAGGCTTATTTATATAAAAACCGTTTCGCTTCTCCCAAAGCCCGAAGAAGCCGAGGAGATAAAAAAGGAATTGCAGGGCGCGCTTATTGAGTACTCTCTCTGCAAGTATGCGGCGGAAAAGCTCAGGGGAGGATACTGCGGCATGGAAATATTTGTAAGAGAGCCTATGAAGATAAAGCTTGACGGCGAATATAAGCTGAAACATTCTCCCGACAAGCTTGTCGACGCGTATTTCGCTATGAATATAAAAAATTCGGAGTTTCAGAAAAAAGAAAGCGAAAGGAAGATAAACGCCGTCGTTCAGCAGACGTTCGTTTCGGTATTTTCAAAGGTCGTGTTTGTTATAAAAAATCTTTACAAGCATGGTAAAGCGCGTATAGACAGTATTTTTGACGGAATTACGGGACGCTCGGAAAGAGTTGCGACTTTTCTTGCGATACTCGAGCTTACAAAATCCGGAAGGATCATCATAAGCGACGACAATAGTGAGATTTTCTTTAAAGGAATGAAAAAAAATGCATCTGAATGAAAAAATGGGATCGATCGAGGCAATACTCTTTGCATCGGGAGAAGCTGTCGACGAGTTTCGGCTTTCCGAAGCGTCGGGCGTTGAAAGAGAAGAACTGCCTGCGCTCATCGATTCTCTGAATAAACGCTACAGCGACTGCGAAAGCGGAATTGAAATATTAAGACTGGGCGTGAAATACCAGATGTGTACTCGAAAAAAATACGCCGACAGCATAAAAAGCGCAATGGAAAGCAAAAGACAGACTCCTCTTTCACAGGCGGCAATAGAAGCGCTTACGATCGTCGCGTACAATCAGCCTGTCACAAAGGGATTTGTTGAAAGCGTAAGAGGTATAGACACGTCGTCGGTCGTAAATTCCCTTGTGGATAAAGGGCTTTTAGAGGAGGACAGCCGTCTTGACGTGCCGGGACACCCCGTAGCGTACAGGACGACGTCGGCTTTTCTGCGCTGCTTCGGGCTTTCGTCGCTTGACGAGCTTCCGCCGCTCGTAAGAGATGATGAAGTTCCGCCCGATGATGAATAACGATGATCTTGAAAGGAGATAAAATGACCGCTCTTTATATAATTGCCGCAGTATTGCTTATGCTGATTTTGTTGTTTCATTCTCCTTTCAGAATATACGTTGCCTGCGAAGAAAACAAGCTTACGGCTGTAGTGAAATACCTGTTTTTCAAAAAGACGCTTTATCCCAAACCGCAGCCAAAGGACAAGCCGGAAGATAAGTCCGGGAAAAAAAAGAGATCGGAAGAAAAGGATCAGGAAGAAAACAGCGAGAAAAAGAAAAAGAGAAGCATTATCCCGAAAGAAAAAGATGAGAAAATCGATTTTATCATAAATGTGCTTAAGGCTTCGGGAAAGCTTCTGAAATGCTTTACCAAGAGGATCACGATAAAAAAGCTGCGCGCCGATATCGATATTTCCGACGAGGACGCCTGCGACTGCGCGGTAAAATTCGGCAGGGCGAACATAGTCGTCTATAATATAGTAAGCTTATGCGGCATTTTCTTTAAGGTGAAAAAGGATCATATCAATATAAACTGCGTTTACAACAAGCCGGAAAGCGTGTTTAATTATTCGTTTATCGTAAGCTTTACTCCGGCAGCAGGAATTTTATCAATAATCGCTTTTATTTTTACGTTTTTAGTAAATAATAGAAATAAGAGGCAGAGACGCCCCAAGACCGCCTGACGTTTTATGCGGTAATGTCTGAATTAAAGATCATGCCTCGCACATTCGCTTACTGCGTTCGTATCTAAGTTATCGAACACATTTATTATTTATTCTAAAGGAGAGTTTTTATTATGAGTGAACAGCACAAGATCGGAAACATTATGGGAATTACTATGGACAAGCTCAAGGAAATGGTAGATGTAAATACCATTGTGGGAGATCCTATCAAGATCGACGACAAGACAACGGTCGTGCCGATATCTAAGGTATCGTTCGGGTTTGCGTCGGGCGGCTCGGATCTTCCGAATAAAAATACACAGGAGCTTTTCGGAGGCGGATCGGGCGCAGGCGTTTCCATACAGCCGATCGCGTTCCTCGTTATCTCAAACGGAGAACCAAAGCTTTTGCAGATGTCCGTTAACGCTTCAACGCCGAACGCTATCGTAAACCTTATCCCCGACGTTGTCGATAAGATCTCGGGAATAGTGAATAAGGACAAAAAGGATAAGGACAGCGGCGAGAAATAAAGAATTGCAAGTCCTATTAGGTAAAATCTCCGCATAACATAGTATAGTTACTTATTAAATAAAGCAATATATTATGAAACGGAGTGAATGCTGTGAAAAAAATTATTTCGGTTATTTTAGCCGCAGTTATTGCGGCGATGTCTATTCCTTCAAACGTTTATGCTGTGAAAGATCAGCCGGAGGTTTCAGCAAAGGCGTGCGTTCTCATTGAAGAAAAAACGGGGCGCGTTGTATTTGAGAAGAATTCGCGCCAAAAGCTTCCCATGGCAAGTACTACCAAGATAATGACAACGCTGCTCTGTCTTGAAAGCGGCGGTCTTGACGATGAATTTGTCGTTGACAGCGAGGCTGTAAAGGTGGAAGGCTCTTCTATGGGACTCTTGGAGGGAGATGTCGTAACAAAGCGTGCGCTTTGCTGCGGTATGCTGCTCCCGTCGGGAAATGACGCCGCAAATGTGACAGCCGTAAAGATTGGCGGTACTGCCGAAAAGTTTGCCGATATGATGAATGAACGGGCGGCTGAAATAGGCATGACGCGGACTTGTTTTGTCACCCCGTCGGGGCTGGACGCTAAGGGGCATGGTTCGAGCGCTTACGATATGTCGCTTTTGGCGAGAGAAGCTTTGAAAAATCCCGATTTTGCGGAGATATGCTCCCAAACGAGGATAAAGGTCAAATTCGGCAATCCTCCCTATGAGCGGTGGCTTGTGAACACAAACAAGCTGCTTGAGATGTACGACGGAGTAAAAGGCGTTAAAACGGGCTTTACCGATGAAGCAGGCAGATGTTTGGTATCTGCGTGCGAAAGAAACGGGATCGGTATGATATGCGTAACGCTTAACGACAAGGACGACTGGAACGATCACATAAAGCTTTATAATTACGGCTTTTCAGAGCTTGAAGCCTCGGAGCTTTCATGCGATGAGATATTTCAGACGGAAGCGGCAGGAGCGGTATCGGAAAATATTCCTGCAAAAGCAGAGGGGAGTATAACTGTCGGCAGCGACGGTATGACGGAAAACCGTATTACGACCGAGCTTTTTCTGCCGCCATTCGTATTCGCGCCGATAAATATGGGCGATACGCTCGGAGAGCTTAAATATTATTATGACGGAAGATATATGGGAAGCCTGCCTGTGAAGGCGATGAAAACCGTCCCGTATGACAACGGAAGCGAAAAACAGCCAACCGGCAGCTTGCCGCAAAAGGAGTAATATAAGTGGAAAAAACAAGGATTCAGAAAATAATCGCCGACTGCGGCTATTGTTCGCGCCGTAAGGCGGAGGAGCTTATGACGCAGGGCAGAGTAAAGCTTAACGGTCACCCTGTAAAGCCGGGCGATAAAGCGTCTGTCCGCGATATCATAACCATTGACGGCGAAAGGATATACATACCTAAGTCTAAAAAATTCATCTATATTATGATGAACAAGCCGAGAGGCTATGTCACAACAATGAACGACGAGCTTGGAAGAAAATGCGTGACAGAGCTTCTTGACGGTCTTAACGAAAGAGTTTATCCGGTCGGCAGGCTTGACAGAAATTCCGAGGGGCTTCTTCTCTTTACAAATGACGGAAAATTTGCCAACAGCATAATGCATCCGGCAAAGCAGATAGCCAAAACATACCGCGTGACAGTACGTCCGGATATAACCGACGAACAGCTTGTGGCTCTCTCCGACGGGATAGAGCTTGACGGAAGAAAAACGCTTCCGGCAAATGTTGTCGTCAAGGACAAAGCTCCCGGGAGAGTAGTGCTTCTTATCACCATAAAAGAGGGCAGAAACCGTCAGATACGCCGTATGTGCGAAGCTGTGGGGCTTGAGGTCGCAAGGCTAAGACGGATAAGCGTCGGACCTTTAAGACTCGGAATGTTAAAGCCCGGCACATACAGAGAGCTTACCGCAGACGAACTGCGCGCGATGAGAAACGCTATCGGCAAGGAGGGATAAAAATGCTGGAAATACATGAAAAAAAATCACAGGACGGATATGAAAAAATAATATCGCAGATCGACGCTGAAAACGTCAAGATCGTCGAATCGTACTCCTCGGACGTTGTGGACGGCTACGGCGTATACTCGGCAGTTCCCGGAAAAATCACCGTGTACGATTATGACGGAAGCGATATCGGTATAATCGACGGGATAATCCGTACTATCCTTTTCAAGGGACAGTTCAAGGGGATAAACGAATGCGAATTTGCCCTTTTGGACGAAAGCAAATACGGCAAGCTTATTACTCTGAAGTTTGTAAGCGAAACGGATAAGACCATTCATGACATCGCTTATTTTATGAATAATTGCAAAAAATGCAAAGAAATTAAATAAACTCTTGCTTTAATCGGAAAAATATTGTATAATAATAGAGTATATAAATCTCACAAGGAAGGAAAGATAGTATGCAGATTGAAAATAATCAGGCAAGAGAAAGACTTTCGCTTTTGTTTGATGACGGTGTTTACAGTGAAATCAATTCTAAAGTAAAGGAAATGAATGCTCGCGCCGTTATTACGGCGTACGGATATGTAAACGGCAATGCCGTATACGCTTTTTCACAGGATAGCTCTGTAAATAAAGGCGCTGTCGATATAGCTCATTCGGAAAAGATCGCAAAGATCTATGAGCTTGCCGCTAAAACAGGCGCGCCCGTTATAGGGATACATGATTCATGCGGCGCGTTTGTAGACGGCAATGCTTCGGCATTGTCAGCGTATGGAAAAATGATGAAGGCTTCCGCCGTTATTTCCGGAGTAGTACCGCAGATCTCCGTTATTTTGGGTACCTGCACAGGCTCGGCGGCAATGATCGCATGCGCTTCCGATTTTGTTATAATGACAAAGGAAAGCGAATTCTTTATGGCTCCGAACAGCAGCGCAGGTTCGGCAGAGGCAGCGGCAAAGTCAGGTATCGCTTCGATTCTGTGCGAAGATGATAAAACGGCTATTGAAAAAACACGGGAACTCGTAAACATTCTTCCCGTTAATAACCTCTCTCCCGCCCCTATGTTTGAAGCTGACGGAAATACCGAGGGCAGCGCAGCCGATACTTCGGATATGAAGGCTATGATCGCCGCCGTTTCCGATGCGGGAAGCAGTATTGAGATCTGCGCCGAATGCGGCGGAAACTCATATACGGGCTTTGCTTCCGTGGGAGGCATGGCTGTCGGTATTGCTTCGGCAGGCATTAAAGGCGAAAAGATAGAAAGCGGCGACTGCTCAAAGCTTGCAAGATTTATCAGAACGTGCGACGCTTTCTCTATCCCTGTTGTCACATTCGTAAACAGCGACGGTTTTGCGGACGCCGATACGGTTTCGGCAATAAAAAGCATGTCTACCCTCGCGGACAGCTATGCGGAAGCCACTACCGTTAAGATCGCGGTCGTAAGAAAAGCCGTAGGACCTTTATTCATAGCTGTTGCCGGAAACAATTCCAATTCCGACTTTACATACGCTTACGAGGAATCCGTTATCTCGCCTATGTCATCGGAGGCAGCAGTGGAGTTTATGTGGCATGACAGGCTGAAAAATACCGAAGATCTTGAAGCTTCACGCAGAGAACTTGCCGCAGAGTATGAAAAAACCTTCGCAGGCGCTGAAATGGCAGCCGAAAAAAATCTCATTGATGAAATTATCGGCGCTTCCGACACAAGAAACACCCTTATTTCCGCGTTGGATATCCTTTCCGGAAAACGTGTTCAGAAGCTTCCGAAGAAGCACAACAACATTCAGTTTTAACAGACAACACCGTACAAAGACCGCCTGACGGCTTTGCGCGGTATTGCCTTGACTATAAATAATAAGGTGGTTATAAAAATGAAAAGATTCAATATTACCGTAAACGGCAAGGCTTATGACGTCGCAGTAGAAGAACTTGACGCTTCAAGCGCGCCTGCGCCCGCTGCCGCTCCTGTACAAGCCGCTGCTCCTGCGCCCGCGCCTGCCGCACAGACTGCCGGAGAGGGCGAAAAGGTGACCGCTCCTATGCCGGGAACTATCCTTGACGTAAAGGTATCGGTCGGCGACAGCGTTTCAAAGGGCGATGTTATCATGATCCTTGAAGCTATGAAAATGGAAAATGATATAGTTGCATCATGCGACGGAAAGATCACAAGCGTTCTTGCATCAAAGGGTTCAACAGTAAACTCCGGAGATGCTCTCGCAACGATCGCTTAATTCTTAAAGAAAGGAAAACCCGTATTTTATAATATGGGAGGGATATAGAAATGGCAAAGGTAAAAATTACTGAAACCGTACTGCGTGACGCTCATCAGTCGCTTATCGCTACAAGAATGACAATGGACGAAATGCTCCCTGTTCTTCCTCTAATGAACAAGGTCGGATATCATTCCGTAGAATGCTGGGGCGGCGCGACTTTTGATTCATGCCTTAGGTTTCTGAATGAAGATCCGTGGGAAAGACTCAGAACTCTCAAAAGAGAGCTTCCCGACACAAAGCTTCAGATGCTTTTCAGAGGACAGAACATGCTCGGATATCGTCACTATGCCGATGACGTCGTTGAATATTTCGTTCAGAAGTCGATCGCAAACGGTATCGATATCATAAGAATATTTGACGCTCTTAACGATATAAGAAACCTACAGACTGCTATAAACGCAGCTAAAAAGGAGGGCGCGCATACGCAGGTCGCTATCTCGTACACTCTCGGAGAGGTGTTTACGGACGACTACTATGTAAACTATGCGAAGCAGATCGAGGACGCAGGAGCTGACTCTATCTGTATTAAGGATATGGCGGCTCTTCTCACTCCTTACGAAACGGAAAAGCTTGTAAAGGCGCTTAAAGCCGCTGTTAAAATACCTATTCAGCTTCATACTCATTATACGTCGGGACTTGCTTCAATGTGTCTTTTGAAGGGCATAGAAGCAGGCGTTGACGTGATCGACACCGCTATGTCGCCGCTTGCTTTGGGTACGTCGCACGCTCCGACCGAATCTATGGTTGCCGCTTTGCAGGGAACAGAATACGATACGGGTCTTGATCTTGTGCTTCTCACAGAGATAAGGGACTATTTCATGAAGCTCAGAAAGAAATACATAGACAGCGGTCAGCTCGACCCGAAGATGCTTGCTGTCGACGCAAACGCTCTTATCTATCAGGTTCCGGGAGGAATGCTTTCAAATCTGCTTTCACAGCTTAAACAGGCAGGTAAGGAGGATCAGCTTGAAGAGGTTCTCAAGGAAGTTCCGAGAGTGAGAAAGGATTCCGGATATCCGCCGCTTGTTACGCCGACTTCACAGATAGTGGGTACACAGGCTGTGTTCAACGTTATTACCGGCGAACGCTATAAGACTGTAACAAAGGAATTCAAGGGCATTGTAAAGGGCGAATACGGAAAAACTCCCGTGCCGATCGACCCTGAATTCAGAAAGAAGATAATCGGCAATGAAAATGCTATCGACTGCCGTCCTGCCGACCTGCTTGAGCCTGAACTTGATAAGCTTAAAAAGGAATGCGCCGAATGGACGGAACAGGAAGAAGATGTTTTGAGCTATGCACAGTTCGGACAGGTTGCCGTTAAATTCTTTGAAAACAGAAGAAATAAAAAATACGGTATTGACGGCGATCATTCCGATAAGGAAAAAATGATTCATCCGGTATAACCTAAGCGTAAATGTTGCACAAATCAGTTTTTGAGAGTTTATTTATGGGGGACTCTGTCCCCCAACCCCCCTGCCAAAGGGAATGATTTCCTTTGGAATCCCCGTGATTTTTAGAAATACCGACCTTTGGGCGGTATTTCTAAAAATGTGGGCAACCATACGAAACATTCTTGGCAAAGGTTGGGGGATAAAGCACCTCAAAATTTCAAAAATTGATTTCATCGTAAACTTATAATTGCTGAATGAGAAATTTTATCGTTTACAGTCCCCGACTATAGAGATAGTCATTATTTTTCGCTTCTGCGACTCACAGCGCAAGCTGTGCCGGAGCGGAAGCTTGATTTTCAAGGCAAGAAATGAACATACTTCGCAAATTCAGTTTGGGAGGTGATAAAATGCCGATAAAAATACCGCATGATCTTCCGGCGTTCAAAAGACTTGAAAGCGAAAATATTTTCGTAATGTCCAGGGAACGCGCAGAGCATCAGGATATACGTCCCCTGAAAATAGTCATACTCAACATCATGCCCAAAAAAATAGAAACCGAAACGCAGCTGCTAAGACTTCTTAGCAATACCCCTATACAGGTGAACATCGATCTTCTTCACATGGTTTCTCATGTATCGAAAAACACCCCCTCAAATCATCTTACAAGCTTTTATACGTCGTTTGACGAGATAAAAAACGATTGGTACGACGGTATGATAATTACCGGCGCGCCTGTTGAACACCTTGAATTTGAGGAGGTCGATTACTGGGAGGAGATATGCGATATAATGGAATGGAGCAAAACCCACGTTTTCTCTACGCTTCATATCTGTTGGGGAGCGCAGGCAGGGCTTTATTATCATTTCGGTATACAAAAGCAGATGCTGCCCAAAAAGCTTTTCGGTATATTTCCGCATAAGAGAGATTATCCTCATTCGCAGCTTATACGAGGATTTGACGATGTTTTTATGGTGCCGCATTCGCGCTACACGACCGTAAAACGCTCTGATATTGAAAATGTGGAAAGTTTGCAGATAATCACTTCCTCCGAGGAAGCCGGAGTTCATATCGTCGCAAATAAAAACGGAAGGCAGTATTTTATTACGGGACATTCCGAATACAGCAGAAATACTTTGGCGGAAGAATATTTCCGCGACAAGGAAAAAGGGCTTGATATCCATATCCCTTATAATTACTTTCCGGGCGACGATACGTCGCAAAAACCTGTATTCAGTTGGAAAAGCCATGCGAATCTGCTTTTTTCAAATTGGCTGAATCACTGTATTTATCAATGTACTCCGTACGATTTGTCTGAACTTGAACTTAAAAATTGGAATTGGGAGGCTATATTCTGATGAATGAAAATGAGTTAAATAATAACCCTTATTATCAAAATCCGGATCAGAATGTTCCGGTAAAAAAGCCGGCTTCGGGATTTTCTATTGCGGCGCTTGTGCTTGCGTTGATCGCTTTTGTTAATTGCTTCTTCTTTATAAATATACCTTTGGGTATTCTTGCAATAATATTTGCTGTGATCTCTCTTGCTAAAAAGCTTGGGGGAAAGGGATTGTCTATAGCCGCTATAGTTTTGAGCCTATTGAGCTTTGCTGTGTCGCTGCTTATTATGGCGCTTCTTATGCCGCTCCTTAAGGCAATGCCGGGACTTGTAGACGATCTGAACAGGCTTTACGGCGATGATTATGACGCTGTCATTGAAGAATATGACAGAACAGGTCAGCTTCCCGAATATATGGACGAGTATTATGAGGGCGAGCTTGGAGATTTCTTTGACCAGTATTACGGAGGTTTTGACAATTTCTTCAATGACATTATACGGCTTGATTAAGGCGCGGAAGTCAGAGGTAAGGTTTGTTTTATAAAAAATTATAAGGGCAGAGCGTTTATCTGCCCTTAAACTGTTCAAAAATCAATTTACTGTAAGCTCTTTTTGCAAATTTTTATTGTAAAAATCAAATTATTTTTGGTTTCGTATAAATAACTATTGACTTTTTATTAAGTTTGATGTATAATATATGTGTTGCTGTTTTAGCTCAGTCGGTAGAGCACTTCCTTGGTAAGGAAGAGGTCGACGGTTCAAGTCCGTTAAACAGCTCCAGTTATTTGGACAAACCTGTTCGCAGAAATGTGAACAGGTTTGTTTTATATAAATTAGTAAAAATCAACAATAATATGAATGGATACGAAGCAAAACTTTGTATCCCTTTTTTATGGAAAGGAAATTAAAAATGAAAAAACAAAAGAGAATCTCATTTGGATACGCAAGAAACGATATGAATGAAATAGTAATTTACGAGGAACAGGCAGAAGTAGTAAAACTAATATTTGAACTTTACTCGTTTGACCAATCGCTTTCAAAAATATCAAAGCATTTAGAAAAGTACTGCATTCCATCACCCAGTAATAAACCTTTGTGGGGCAGACAAATAATAAACAACATTCTTTCAAATGAGAATTATCTTGGCAATTTCGACTATCCTCAGATAATTACAGAAGAATTGTGGAATACTGTGCAGAATAAGAAAAATAACAACAGTTATTCAATGAGATATAGTCAATGTGTAGGGACTATTTAAATGTTTATTTTTTCATGCAAGTTTGTGCAAATAGCTTGATTTTGTGTACAAAAAATGTTATACTAATATTGTTAAAGATCGGAGGTTCGGTCGTCATGGGAATTTACTTAAATCCAGAGGGAATAGATTTTAATGAAGCTTTAAATTCTGAAATCTATGTTGATAAAAGTGAACTTATAAAATATACGAATAAGGTATTAAGAACCAAGCAAAAATACATCTGTGTTAGCAGACCAAGACGTTTTGGAAAATCAATGGCAGCAGAGATGCTGACCGCATACTACAGCAGAGGATGCAATTCGAAAGAAATGTTATGTAAACTGAAAATTGCAAAATCTAAATCTTTTGAAAAACATCTGAATAAGTATAATGTTATTCATATCAACATGGTGAATTTTATGAACAAGATCAGTGTTAGTGAATCTTTGGATTATCTAAGTCGTAGAATACTGCATGAATTAAAAAAGGAATATAGCGATGTTGACTGTTTTGACTGGTCTGATTTAATATCTGTTTTGAATGAAGTATTTGACGCTAAAAAAATTCCGTTTGTATTCATAATTGATGAGTGGGACTGTGTATTCCGTGTTCATAAAAGCGATACCGACGCTCAGACAAAATATCTCAACTTTCTGCGAAATATGCTGAAAGATCAGAGTTATGTTGCACTTGCCTATATGACGGGAATTCTTCCGATAAAAAAATACGGTGAACATTCTGCAATAAACACCTTTTATGAATATTCAATGATTGATGCTGAACCAATTTCAGAATTTACCGGTTTTACTGAAAATGAAGTGAAAATGCTTTGTAATAAATACAATAAGTCATTTGAGGATACAAAACGTTGGTATGACGGATACAATTTGAATGGTCTCTCAATTTATAATCCTAAATCAGTTGTGGAATCTGTTCTTAGAGGACAGTTTAATAATTACTGGACTTCAACCGAAACCTATGAGGCGTTAAAGGTCTATATTGAAATGAATTTCGATGGTTTAAAAGATAAGGTTACTCAATTGATAGCAGGCGAAAAAATCAAGATAAATCCTGGAAAATTCCAGAACGATATGACAACGCTTAAGAGTGCAGATGATATCTTCACTTTGTTGCTTCATCTTGGTTACTTGACTTTTGATTTTTATACCAATGAGGTGTGGATACCAAACAGTGAAGTTGCTCAGGAATTTATCAATTCCATAGAGGACGGCGGTTGGGAAGAAGTTATGAAATCTATAAAAGTTTCAGACGAACTACTGAACACCACACTGAAATGTGACGAAGAAAAAGTCGCAGAACTGATAGACAAGGCACACAGCGACAACACCTCAATTTTAAAGTATAATGATGAAAACTCTCTGTCCTGTGTTATATCCTTGGCATATTATTCTGCACGCAAAACTTACACGATTGAGAGAGAACTTCCTACCGGAAAAGGATATGCTGATTTGATTTTTAGACCAAGAAGGAACAACAGCAATCCCGCGTTGATAGTGGAACTCAAATATGATAAATCTGCCGAAGGTGCGATAGAACAGATAAAGAAAAAACAGTATGCTGATTGTCTTCAAGATTACTCAGGAAAAATTTTACTGGTCGGAATTAATTACGATAAGGATGATAAAAAGCATACCTGCAAAATTGAAAAAATAACTAAGTAAAAGAAAAAAATTATTTGATAACATCAAAAAATAGCGTGAAATTAGTAAAAATCCATGTCATCTATTTTATAGTAGCAAGACATCCTTGTGGAACAAAATAGATGTCCACCCCTCAAAGCCCGTACCTACGCGTCGCAGATAGGGAACAATGTAACTTATGTACAAGGTCGAGTAGATGCTCGACCTTTTCCTT
>JAMPFN010000065.1 GCA_023664445.1 Clostridium sp.
CGGCACAGCTTACGCTGTGAGTCGCAGAAGCGGAAAATAGGGATTGGTTTTATAGACGGAGACTGTAAATGATACATTTATCCATTCAGCAACTATAATTTACATCAGCGTTTATATGTTCATTATATCACATAAAGCCATTGAAATCAACCCGATTTTGAGTTAATTAAATCTTTTTCAGCCTTTACAAGCTGCAAATAGCTTGCTTCAAGCTTTTCGGGACTGTAAAACTCATGCGCTTCCGCGGCGGCACACACGCCAACTCCGCTTTGGTTTCTGAGATGAGGCGGCGAGATACGATACCGTTCGTTTTTGAATTCATCGGCGAAACCTTCAGCCGCATCTCCCGTAAGCGTCACCGTTTCTCCGTATTTTGAAAGGATCCCGTTAAGCTCCGACATTTCAATTTTACTATCCTGTAAAATTCTTTGGGCAATTCCGTTTTCAAAACGGAAAACAGCCGAATAGACAAGACTCTGCCTTGCCTTCATAACAGGACAAATTATCCCGTCCGCCGGAAAATTATACGCAAGCCCCTCCAGCGTAGAAATGCCGCAGCATTCCGCGCCAAGGGCAAACGCCATTGCCTTGACAGCAGCCACGCCTATTCTTATCCCGGTATACGACCCCGGTCCTGCGCCGACAGCAAATCTGTCCGCTTCGGATATATCCTTTCCGCAGTCGGCAAGCAGCTTTTTTACCATTGGGAGTATCACCTGTGAATGCGTCTTATCGGTCGTAACGGATATCTGTCCCAGCACCGCGCCGTTTTCCACAGCGGCTGCCGACGCCGTTTTACCCGAAGTTTCAATCCCTATCGTCAGCAAATCTTTCATCTCCTTCAACGGTTATTTTCCGCGTATCATCATCTATACGTTCTATCGTGATATAAATGGTTTTCTCGTCAAATATATCGGAAATATTTTCCGACCACTCAATCGCAAAAACGCTTTTTTCCTGCGGATAATCATAAAAGCCAGTTGCGTCAAGTTCAAACGGGTCGGAAATTCTGTACATATCAAAATGATACAGATTTATCTCTCCGCGGTACTCGTTGACTATCGCAAATGTCGGCGACGTAACCTCGTCTTTAAGCCCGAGTCCTTTCGCAAGACCTCTCGTAAATGTGGTTTTCCCGACTCCAAGTCCTCCCCTATATGCGATCATATCTCCTTTTCGGAGCATAGAACCGATTTTTTCCGCAAAAGCGATCGTTTCCTCGGGACTTCCGGTTATGATTTTCATTTTTCTCCCTGCCTGCAAAAAATTGATTTTAAGCCCGCGTCGCCTTTCGGATCGTATATTCTGACGTAGGCTTTCCATGTATCCGCGTCATCCGATTTATAAAACTGACATTCGGCATCCGCAGACATGTAAAAATAAGACGTTTCAGCCGACGCGTTCTCAAGAGCTTCACATCTGGAGATAAATTCCAGACGGTTTTGTATGCCTTCGACCCATATTTCAAGATCATAATCCTTATCGGAAGACCAGTCAGCTGCATAAACATATTCGCTTTCAACAAGAGAAAGCCCTGAAATAACTTCAATTCTTGAAATTTCCTGTTCGTCAAGATCGCTTCTTCTTGTGTCGGACTGCTTTGAAAATATAAACATACAAATATGAATTATAAGATACGCAGACACGGCGATAACCAGAATGATCATAACAATTTTAACCGCCCTGTCATACCTGTTATCGTCGGTTTGCATTTCAGCTTCCGAAATTATATTCGGTTCGTTATTATCCATATCAGAATAAACCCGTTATATTGCCGTCGTTATCACAGTCAATATTAAGAGCCGCCGGTTTTTTCGGAAGTCCCGGCATAGTCATGATATCGCCTGTCAGAGCGACAACAAAGCCTGCGCCTGCCGAAAGTCTTAGATCCCTTACCGTGATTTTGAATCCCTCGGGTTTTCCAAGCTTTGTCTGATCGTCGGAAAGCGAATACTGCGTTTTGGCAACGCAAACGGGAATATTGTCATAGCCGAGCGAAACTATCTCGCGCAGGGCTTTTTCGGCGGCAGCGGTAAATATAACTCCGTCCGCACGGTAAATTTCCTTTGCGATTATATCGAGCTTTTCCTTTATCGGAAGCTTTTCGTCATAAATCGGCGCAAAGTCCGACGGCGTTTTTTCGATAGCCGAAACGACTTTCAGCGCAAGATCCTTTCCGCCCTCTCCGCCTTTCGCGAATATTTCGGTCATTGAAACTTCAACGCCCTTGCCTTTGCAGAAATCCTCGACGATCTTTACTTCCGCGTCGGTATCGGTATGGAATCGGTTTATAGCGACGACTACGGGTACGCCGAATTTCTTCATATTTTCGATATGAACTCCAAGGTTTACGATACCCTTTTCAAGCGCAGCCGTATTCTCCGTCTGGAGATCCGCTCTCGCAGCGCCGCCGTTATACTTGAGCGCTCTTATCGTTGCGACGAGAACTACGCAGTCGGGCTTCAATCCTGCAAATCTGCATTTTATATCAAAGAATTTTTCCGCGCCGAGATCGGAACCGAAGCCTGCCTCGGTAATACAATAGTCGCCCAGCTTCAAAGCAAGCTTTGTCGCTCTTACCGAATTGCAGCCGTGCGCTATATTTGCGAAAGGTCCGCCATGGATAAGCGCAGGAGTATTTTCAAGCGTCTGAACAAGATTAGGCTTCAGAGCGTCTTTCAGCAAAGCTGTCATAGCTCCCTGCACGCCAAGCTCACGGGCATAAAGCGGCTCGCCCGAATATTTATAGCCGACAAGAATGCTTCCTATACGCTTTTTGAGATCGTCAAGATCTGCTGCAAGACAAAGTATAGCCATTATTTCGGAAGCGACTGTTATCTGAAAGCCGTCCTCGCGAGGAACGCCGTTGATTTTACCGCCCATTCCCACTACAATATTTCTTAGAGCGCGGTCGTTCATATCGAGGCATCTTTTGAAAAGTATCCTTCTCTGATCTATTCCAAGCTCGTTTCCCTGCTGCATATGATTGTCGACAGCGGCACAGAGAAGATTGTTTGCAGCCGTGATCGCATGCATATCGCCCGTAAAATGAAGATTGATATCCTCCATGGGCACGACCTGCGAGTATCCGCCTCCGGCAGCGCCTCCCTTGATGCCGAAAACAGGTCCGAGCGACGGCTCTCTTAGTGCAAGCACAGCGTTTTTGCCTATCTTGTGCATCGACTGCGCAAGTCCTACGCTGACAGTTGTTTTGCCCTCTCCTGCCGGAGTGGGATTTATAGCCGTAACAAGTATAAGCTTACCGTTTTCTTTATCCGCAAGCTTTGAGTAAAGCTTTTCGGAAAGCTTTGCCTTATAGTGTCCGTAAGGCTCGATGTCCTCGGCGCTTATGCCCATACCCCCGGCAATTTCAGCGATCGGTTTCATTTTGGCGTTCTGCGCTATTTCAATATCACTTAACATATTCTCAATTATTATTTTCACAGAGGAAAATAATTCTCCTTTCACAGATTACAGCGGCAAATAAATTGCCATTATTATTGCTTATATTTTTATTATAACATTTAATAAGCTAAAATGCAAGCGTGTAAAGCCAAACTCTTTCCATATTTATGCTATTTTTTGCAGGCATACTTGCGTATGGCAAAGAAAATTAACGAAGTTATCGAGAAAATTTGCCGAAAAGACATGTGGAAGTTTCTGTTAACACGGGTTCTCAATACTTAAAACATATTAAAAAACATTAAGTATAAGTTACAAAATATATACAAATAAACAAAAAATAATTTTATTTATTGACTTTATGCGTTTTATTTGATAATATGTATAGTATCAGGGTTATATCTGATATATTTTTCAAAATATAATAAGGGGGACTTCATAATGTCAAGTTTCAATGAAAATGAAAACCTGAATAATGAACAGACGACTCATGCCGAGCCTTCAGTTTCAACTGTCGAGCCGAGTACAGACATACAGTCTTCATTTGCCGGCGATCAGCTCGTAACGGGCGCAGAACCGCCAAAGAAAAAGCGCGTATTTCCGATAATCGCGGCGGCAGTCGTCGTTCTCGGCGCAGGCGCGGCGGCAGCCTACAATTTTATACCTTGGGTAAAAAACAATGCAAGAATGCTTTTAAGCAAGCCTGAAAGCTATTATTCATGGGTCGAAGAACAGAATCTCGCAAAAACCGCAGACGATATTTCTTCCGCCTACGGCGATATGCTCGGCGCGGATTCTCCGTCAAGTCAGGAGATCGAAGTCAAGGCTGATCTTGACTCTGAAAATCTTTTAAAGCTTATCGAAAGCTCTGCCGGTACGTCGGTAAGCGAGCTTGGCATAAAGCTTCCGTCAAGCGTCGCTATCAAATCAAGCGCGGCAGTAAATGACGGAAACACAAACGGTACTTGTACTATCACAGCCGATGACAAGTCGCTTATAACGGCAAACGTTTCGATACAGGACGGAAATTATTACGTTAAGATACCCGAGCTTTCAGACGCATATATTTCGCTTGACACAGCAGAGCTCATGAACGAAGCCGCTGCCGAATTAGATTCGGAAGAAGCCGCTTTCATGCAGAGCTATATGGAAACCATAACATCCTTGTCGACCGATCCGAACGCGCTCAAGGAGCTGATCTCCGAAAACGAGCTTCACGACATGATCGTAAACTATCTTACGGTAATATATGAAAAGGTTGACGACGTTGAACTTGAAAAGGGCGTTTCATGCGAGGTAAACGGCGTAAAGACAGAATACAACAAGCTTTCTGCG
The DNA here is from genome assembly GCA_023664445.1 of Clostridium sp. Taxonomy (GTDB): domain Bacteria; phylum Bacillota; class Clostridia; order Oscillospirales; family Ruminococcaceae; genus Porcipelethomonas. The sequence goes on from JAMPFN010000065.1 coordinate 4,738, forward strand.
AAAATAAGCGGAAAAGACGCCTACAAAATGATCGAAGACGTTCTCAAGGAAGCTAAAAAGGACAGCACAATAATCAAGCTCGTTGAAAAATTCGGCGGTACAAAGGATGAGTACAAAACGGCGATCGACGAACTTCTTACAGATCTTTCCGAAACAGAAGCCGATGACGAATCGCTTGATGAAGAAATCACAATGAATGTGTTTGTTGATTCCAAGGGCAAGATATGCGGACGCAGCTTTGAAAGTCCGGATTCAGATACCGAAAAAGTTACTCTCGGCTATATGACTGCCGAAGAAAATGAGGATACGGCATTTGACGTAACATTAGACATTAACGGAGAAAGCGGCTTCGAGATACTCGGAAAAGACGAGAATAAAGGCGGCAAGTCGTCAGGCGAGATAAAGCTTATCATCAACAATATCGACGGCAGCGCTGAAAAGTACGAGATACCCGTAAGATACACCGACATTGAAAAAACAAACGAAAATAAGGGCTACTGCAAGGGCAATATCTCAATTGACCTTTCATCTTTTGGAATACCTTCAATAAATCTTGCGCTTGATTCGGACGGAAAAAGCCAGACCATTACATCAGACATCGCGATTGCCGGTACAAATTACGCGGCTATATCCGTTATCATAAGAGAAGAAAATACTGTCGATATCCCGACATTCGATTCTTCGCAAAAGGTTTACAAGATAACAAACGACGGCGCAGAACTCGAACAGTACATAACTGAGGCTTCTGTAAATGTTACCGCATTGATCGACAATGTAGGTTCCGTATTCGGCGTTAACGGACTGGGTCAGCTTATAATGGGCTTCGCAGCCGATGACCAGACCTCTGTCAACGATCCTGTTTTTACACCTGACGTCACAACGGACGATCAGATACTTGATAATCCAAACAGCACAGCAAACGTAACATATGATTTCTCAAAGCTGAATATTCAGCTCAACGGTCAGGCTATCACGCTTCCCGCAAAGATCAACGGTCTTTTAAGCTATGTAACGGTTGAGGATCAGCAGCTTGAAGCAAACGGATTCGCAAGCTATTTCAGCGAAGACTATTCGCTCAGCGTAAATATAACAAACGACTCGGACGCTCCCGCAGCTCCTGCCGACTGTACTGTTACAGGAATTACCGTTTCGGAAGGCTCGTCAGTTACGTTTTCAATAGACGGCTTGACAGTCGGAAGCAGCATTTCTGACGTTGCAGCAAAATACGGCGTTCCTGTTCCGACAGAAGAATACGGAAGCATAACTATCTATGATGCAAACTCAGATTGGAATGACTTCACATTCTATTATTACAACGGCATTGTGGATTCCGTAAGCTTTGATATTTTTGATTATTAATAGACCCATAGGATAATTTGAGCGGCATTACTTTTTACGTAATGCCGCTTAATTTGTATAAAATGCTTAAAATCAAGTTTTTATACAGACTAAGGTCTGCTGAATGTTTCAGCAGACCTTAATGCATATGTTCATTTCTTGCCTTGATGCAAGAAACGAACCAAAGAAAATCAAGCTTCCGCTCCGGCACAGCTTGCGCCGTGAGTCGCAGAAGCGAAAAATAATGACTATCTTTATAGTCGGGGACTAAAAATGATAGTGTTTACCATTGAGCAATTATGATTTGCAATTTTGAGGGCTTTATCTCCAATCTTTGCCAAGAATATTTTGTATGGTTACCCACATTTTTTGAAATACCGCCCTTTGGGCGGTATTTCAAAAAATCACGAGGATTCCAAAGGAAATCATTTCCTTTGGCAGGGGGTTTGGGGGACAGAGTCCCCCATAAGCTTCTCAAAATTGAATTTATTTGAATAAAAAATTATTTTTCGCAAATAATAAAACTGTTCTCAGAGAATAATTTTATATAATGGAGAGTGTATCTTATGGACTCAAAAAAGAAGAATTCAAATATCCACTGCACAGTAAAGCAGTGCGAACACAACATGCGCACAGAGGATTACTGCTCGCTCGATATGATCAAGGTAGGCACACATGAAGCAAATCCTACAGTTCCAGAATGCACAGACTGCAATTCATTCGTAAGATGTTCAAGCTGCGGCTAAACGCAAAAATAAACCGGAAAGACCAAAATCTTTCCGGTTTTGCTTTATAGTCAAATAACTTAAAAAATTATGCAGATTTTTGTCGTCAAACATGGCTGTTATTCCCTTTACATAATAACCGCTGCGGCGCATATAATAATTTTGCCGGAGAGATACCGGCAGAGGTGAAGCAATGAGGCTAAAGCAAAAAACCGCCGCAGCTTTAATATCCGCCCTGTTATTATTGATACCATGCTCTGACGTATATGCTCTTAGCAGTCAGAAGCACGGCTACGGACAAGGGACGGAGGTGGACGGCAGCAATTGCCCCATAGGCGCTGCGGATTTCAACTCAGAGTATGAAAAATATGACGCATACGCATTGACAAACGACAAATCAAGGATAATACTAACCTTTGATCAGGGTTATGAAAACGGCTATACCGCACCGATACTCGACGTATTAAAGGAAAAGAACGTCAGAGCAATATTCTTTCTGACGGGAGATTACGCCAAAAAGGAAGAGGAACTCGTAAAGAGAATGATAGACGAGGGACACACTCTCGGCAACCACGGCATGACACATGCTTCTATGCCGGAGCTTTCCCCCGATTCTCTTGAAGAAGAGATAATGAGCCTCCATAATTACGTTATGGATAGGTATGGGTATGAAATGCAGTACCTAAGACCTCCCTGCGGCGAATTTTCCGAGCAGTCGCTTGATGTAACAAGCAAGTTGGGATATAAAACTCTGATGTGGAGTTTTGCTTACGTTGACTGGAAAACGGACGATCAGCCGAACCCCGTCAACGCTCTTGAAAAGATATCTTCATCTGCTCATGGCGGAGGAATATATCTTCTGCATTCCGTTTCAAGTACAAATGCCGCTGTACTGGGAGAAGCGATAGATAATCTAAGGGCAAAAGGCTATATTATCTAATCAATCTAAAAACTAAAAACGGACGCCTGATTTAAGGCGTCCGTTTCAGTCTGTATTAAGCGCAACCGCCGATGTAAACTATATCTGCTGAATGATGAAATTTATCATTTACAGTCCCCGACTACAAAACCAATCCATATTTTTCGCTTCTGCGACTCACAGCGCAAGCTGTGCCGGAGCGGAAGCTTGATTTTCTTTGGTTCGTTTCTTGCATCAAGGCAAGAAACGAACATATAAGTATTTTAAGGGTACGCTTTCACTTGAAAAGCGTACCCTCTTTTAAAATCATTTAAAAAATCGCTTGATCCGTATGGGTAAATGTTACGGCATCTAACGCTCTGAAATCTCCGGCGGAAACAATATACAAATATCCGTCGATAAAAACGGCTCTTCTGAACACCTCTTTTTCATAATCATACGATGTTTCTGCCGTTACCCCTCCTCTGCTGACAAATTTACCGTTTACATAAGAATAGAAAAGATATGAGTAAATTATAGGCTTCACCGTTCCGTCATAGGACGCGTATTTATCCTTTACGACGGGAAATCCGATTATATTCCTCTCCGGATCAATATAAATAGACTTCCGCTCATATATGCCCTCTGAATATACATACGCCGCTTCGTCGTCAGTTATAGAAACGCTGTCGAGCAGCTGAAGATTTTCCGGATCACTGTTGTCAAACATCGAAAGCTTTATGCCCGTTTGCCAACCTGTATCCTCATCTGCCTCTGCGCCGAAACCGACAAGAAGTCCGTCCCCCCAATTCTGCATATATGCGCTGTAACCGCTGACCTTCAGTTCGTCAAGCATTTCCGGATTTGCAGGGTCGCTAAGGTCGATCGCATAGAGCGGATCGGTCGTTCTGAAAGTCACCACATAGGCGATATCGCCGTTAAAGCTTACCGACTTTATTTCCTCGTTCAGCCCGATTCCTCCTATGCTGCCAACAGTATTCAAAGACATGTCAAGAACATAAACGATGTTTTCACGGCTGATATTTTTGACATAGACATTTTTAGTGACCGCTATTCTTAAATATCCGTCCTTTTCGCTCATGGAAAACTGATCCTTTATATATCCGCCGACAGTTCCCGACGCCGCTATCTCGATAACGCCTCCTTGTATGGAAAAGCGCGTTATATCCGTTTCCTCATAGCCCGATGCCACGTAGAGATTCTGCTGTGAACAGTAAATATTATCGGAATATCCGGCGATCGACTTCATGTCGACAGGCGACCACGGCTCCTGAGAGTTCAAATCGAGTCCTGATACGTTTGTGTAGGAAACATAATTATACATCTCTTTCAACGCTCCGGGCGGTATCATGATATCGTCCGGCTTTACAAATTCGCTTACGTCACAAACGCAGTATTTGGGAACATAAGCTTCAATATCGTCCTTTTTGGTTTCGTCAAGATCGAGATACTTTTCATCGTTTGAGATAACGTAAAGAAATCCGTCCGACATAAGCCTTACGTCGCTGTATGCGCCCTCCTGAACATAATAACCGTCAAGCGTTATGCGCTCCGCAATATTTACTATCATAACATAGGTATTCGGACATTCGTTTGAATAGCCGGCACAATCATCAAATACTCTATATTCGCTCGGCTCTCCGACATTGCATATAAGAATAAGCTTTCCGTTATATATATACATATCGTTTATAGTTTCGTCATATTTGTCATCGCTGACTCCAAGCAGAGTTGAAACGTCGGTTTTATACGGTGATGTGAATCTGCCCTTGTCAACGCCCGAAATATAAAGCGTATCATCTTTGGCATAGAAAATATAGTTTCCGTCTGTTTTGACTATATCTGCTTCCAAAACGTCCGTTTCCTGACTGTATGTGTCGGAATACTCCTTTTTTTCAGCTTCCGATTCATATACTCCATTGCCCTCCATATTGCCGGACGCTGCCGCGTTGTTCTGCTGAATATCCGCCATACTGCTGCTGTCGTCTGCGTATTCCGCTTCACCATATACCACGTCATCATATACCGCTTCATCATACACCTCACCATCTTCTTCATAGAACATCATATCGCTTTTTGCACCGCCTGTAATAAGCTCGAATCTGTCCCTGAATTTATTGACAACTTTCGCCGCAAAGAAATATTTGTAAATGTCGCTGTAATCCGCTGCGGCTTTCATAGTCGTCAATTCTTCCACAGCAGAATAACTGTCTTCATCAGATGTTTTACTGCTTTTGAAAACGGCAGGTTCAGCAAAGCGGACCGCCGCCGTGACCGCGACTGCAAAAGCCGCTGCCGCCGAAACGATACGAAGAGCTTTTTTCTGCTTTATCCTTTTACGGTTTCTGACAGCGTTTGAACCGTCAAGCATTTCTTTTATGCTTTCAGGCTCAAGTCTTTCAGGTATGTCCTGTGAGCGGAGTATTTTTTTTACATTTTCATCGTTATATTTTTCACTCATAATGTCCGTTCTCCTTTCATTCGCAAAGTTTAAGACGAAGCTGCGCCTTTATCCTCGAAAGCCTCGACCGTACGGCAGACGGTTTAAGTCCGCTTATTTTAGCGATCTCGGCGCTCTTATACCCTCCCAGAACTGAAAGGGAAAGGATATTCCTCGAATCGCTGTCCAAAGAGCCGAGAGCGTCTTTAAGCTCGGAGCTGTCGAAGTCGAAATCATCTCCGTAAATTTCAAGCTCGTCTATATCGCTTCCGGCGTTCATGTATTCTTTCTGCTTTTTCTTTATTTTCGCAAAAAGTATTTTCATTATCCACGCCCTGAACGCTTCCGCGTTTTTCAGCCTGTCGATAGTTTCAAACGCGTCCGCAACGGCGTCGCTGACAGCGTCCGCCGCGTCATGAGAGCTTCTGAGACTGTAAAGCGCAGTATGATACATCTCCTTGTAAACCATTGAGTAAAGCCGTGAAAAAGCGGCTGTATCCCCTTTTCGGGCAAGTTCCGCATCTGTTTTAAAATCATTCATATTTCTATCCCCCTTTTGAACCGGTTCATAATAATAGTGCCGTCAGAACTGCAAATTGCTGCCGGAAAAATTATAATTTGGATATATAAACAAATCAATTCCCCAAAAATTGTATATATAGTCAAATAACTTAAAAAGCTCCACCCGAGCCGTAAAAGGCACACAGGTGAAGCTTTAAAATTTCAGAAAAACTGAGTTTCTCCGCACTGCTTTACGCAGAAGCTCAAATAGCCGCTTCGAGCGCGATCTCCATCATATCGGTAAACGTCGTCTGACGCTCTTCGGGAGTCGTAGAAAGCCCTTTAAGCGGACAGTCGGAAACGGTCAGTATGCAAAGCGCGTTCCTGCCATATCTCGCTGCATTCATATAAAGAGCCGCCGATTCCATTTCAACGCCGAGTACATTCATCTTCTGCCATTTCGCAAGCGAATTGCTGTCATCATAGAATGTGTCGCTTGAAAGGATATTGCCGACATGATAAACGCAGCCCTTGCTTTCCGCCGCCTTTACCGCGCTGCTCAGAAGCTTATAAGAAGCGGTCGGCGCATAAGTTCCCGGCAGGTCAAACTGTGCTGCGAAATTCGAGTTGGTACATGCCCCCATAGCTATCAGAACATCTCTCAAGCCGACCTGTTCCGCGATACCGCCGGCAGTTCCGACTCTGATTATATTTTCAACGTCATACTCCGTAAAAAGCTCATGGGAATATATTCCGATAGACGGTATGCCCATACCGCTTCCCTGAACGGAAATTTCCTTTCCCTTATATTTTCCTGTAAACCCCAGCATACCTCTTACTTTATTATAGCATACGGGATCTTCAAGATATGTTTTCGCGATAAATTCAGCTCTTAAAGGATCTCCCGGCATAAGAACCGTTTTGGCTATCGCACCCTTTTCCGCGCTGTTATGAGGCGTCGGCATAATTATTCCTCCCTTAAAACTTGTCCCTATAGGATTTTGCATATGTATTTTCGGTACAAGTTCTTATATTACTTCTTTAAGTATCAGATACGCGACCGTCGCAAGCGATTTTGCTTCGATAAAATCGGGGTTTACGATATACTTTCCGCTCGTAAGCTCTTTTTTTATCTCTTTGACTCTTTCAAATCCCTCGACCGCCGCTTTTTTATCGGGTATTACAAAATAGCTGCTCTGCATTATATGTCTAAGCTCCGTCCTGAAGCCGTGCGGTATCGGGACAGCGTTGCGGTTATCTTCAAATTCATATTCCTCAAATTCCTCGGAAACGACGCTTCTCTTTTCCGCGATATCCTGCGCGGCTCGCCTTGAAAATACGAGCGCTTCAAGCAGCGAATTGCTCGCAAGCCTGTTGTTTCCGTGAACGCCCGTATGCGAGCATTCTCCGGCGGCATAAAGATTTTCGATACCCGTTCTCGCATAGCTGTCAACATTTATTCCCCCCATAAGATAGTGCTGACATGGGTAAACGGGAATTCTGTCAGTCGTAAGGTCATACCCCTGCTCCAACAGATTGCTGTATATCATAGGAAAACGCTTTTTGAGAAAATCCGGATCTTTTCTTGTAATGTCAAGATAGAAATCCGTCGAATCAAGTTTACGGCTTTCAAGTATTATCGCATGAGAAACGACGTCCCTCGGCGCAAGCTCCAGCCTATCGTCGTAATTATGCATAAAGCGTTCGCCGTTTTTGTTGAGAAGATACGCGCCCTCCCCCCTGACAGCCTCGGATATCAGAAAGCATTCCCTCGTATGCTTGTTGTTGAACGCCGTCGGGTGAAACTGCACAAGGCTCAGATTTTTTATATCCGCTCCCATTTCATAAGCAATGGTTATACCGTCGCCCGTCGCTATAGCCGAATTGGTGGTAAACTCGTAAACGCGCCCGATACCGCCCGTCGCAAGCATTACAAAATGGCTGTTGTACGTATGTCTTTTGCCTGACGACCATGTATCGGCTGAAAAACCTGTAGAAGTCTTTTTCAGACCGCAAAGATATGTATTTTCCATTATGTCAACATTCGGCAGCGTCTGTACCTTTTCAAGAAGCCTTGAAACTATTTCATAGCCGGTCGCGTCCTTATGGTGAAATATTCTGTGGCGGCTGTGTCCGCCCTCGAGAGTTCGGTGAAGCTCGCCGTCAGACGTTTTATCAAAATCAACGCCGAGATCGAGAAGCGTCTGTATGTTATCCGCCGCTTCGGAAACCAATATATGCACCGTTTCCGTATTATTTTTAAATCCCCCTGCGATCATAGTATCGTTCTGATGAAATTGAATATTATCCTCCGGCGATTTGTAAACGCCCGCTATACCTCCCTGCGCAAGCGCGGAATTGCAAAGCTTCAGCTCCCTCTTTGAAAGGATAAGTATTTTCATATCGGACGGCAGATTTATCGCGGTATAAAGTCCTGCCGTACCGCTTCCGGCGATAATAATATCGTAATTGTTCATCATCTCATTCTCCATTCAGCAGCCGTACTATATGTTTACAGTAAGCGACCGTAAATATCAGACGGCGATCACCTAAAAGGCTGTTCTCTTAGTAAATATACTAATTTTATTATACCATTATATGAAAATAATGTCACTATGTATTTTGACTAAATTTTTTCACTTTCATCATTAATATTTACAATGAATATCATTTTTTACGGCTATTTCATCAATAATATCGCCTTTAGCATTGACATTTTGTCCGTTTTAAGGCATAATATAGTAAGAACCTGTATTCATAGAATCTTCACACGTCTTTTCGGCAAATTTTCTATGATTCTATCATTTACAGTCCCCGTCTATAGAGATAGTCATTATCTCTCGCATCCGCGACTCACAGCGCAAGCTGTGCCGGAGCGGAAGCTTGATTTTCTTTGGTTCGTT